>NZ_JAOWIB010000094.1:0-252879 GCF_030332325.1 Citrobacter sp. Cs237
GATGGTGCATCCGGGAGGATTCGAACCTCCGACCGCTCGGTTCGTAGCCGAGTACTCTATCCAGCTGAGCTACGGATGCAAATGGCGGTGAGGCGGGGATTCGAACCCCGGATGCAGCTTTTGACCGCATACTCCCTTAGCAGGGGAGCGCCTTCAGCCTCTCGGCCACCTCACCACACGCCTCTTACGAGTGCGTCGAAGAACATGTTTCTGCTCATCGTCGCTGCGTGGCGCACATATTACTTTCTGGGACTTATAAGTCAAACAATTTTTCCTGCGCTTTTATCGTTTGCACACTTCACGCTCAATTAGTCTGCAAAAACGGCAAAAAGGGTGTTTTATCAACAAACAAATCGGTTTACATGGACTCTGGCTGCCCCGACAACCCCAGGAACACGCTCAGATGATAGAGATAGAAAACAAGGAAAACACAGGAAGGACAGGTTGCGTCTCACCCATCCAGATGAGACGCGGAAACCTTAGTAACTGGACTGCTGGGATTTTTCAGCCTGGATACGCTGGTAGATCTCTTCACGATGGACAGAAACTTCTTTCGGGGCGTTTACGCCGATGCGTACCTGGTTGCCCTTCACCCCTAAAACTGTCACGGTGACCTCATCGCCAATCATGAGGGTCTCACCAACTCGACGAGTCAGAATCAGCATTCTTTGCTCCTTGAAAGATTAAAAGAGTCGGGTCTCTCTGTATCCCGGCATTATCCATCATATAACGCCAAAAAGTAAGCGATGACAAACACATTACATGTAAGCAGTCACGGCATCACATTCTGTTAAACCTAAGTTTAGCCGATATACACAACTTCAACCTGACTTTATCGTTGTCGACAACGTTGATGCAAACGCCGCGGAGTAGCTGTCCGCGGCATCGGCTAACGCTTATACACCTCATCCTTCAAGCTGCCTCTGCGTTGGCAGCGCGCATTTCCCCCGGTCGCCTACTCGCTGTTCGCTCCCGGGACGCATTCACTTGCCGCCTTGACGTAGCATGAATGATTTTGTGTATATATTTTATAGTTTTGCGCTGACCCAGGCTTGCACACTGGCTAACGCTGCAGGCAGAGCAGCCGCGTCCGTACCACCGGCTTGCGCCATGTCCGGACGACCACCACCCTTACCGCCCACCTGCTGAGCGACCATACCTACCAGTTCCCCTGCTTTGACACGGTCGGTCACGTCCTTAGACACGCCAGCAATCAGAGAAACCTTACCTTCTGCCGCCGTAGCCAGCACGATAATGGTGGAACCCAGCTGATTTTTCAGATCATCAACCATGGTACGCAGCATTTTCGGCTCGACGCCGGCAAGCTCACTCACCAACAGCTTAACGCCATTGATATCAACCGCCTTGCTGGAAAGATTCGCACTTTCCTGCGCGGCAGCCTGTTCTTTCAGCTGCTGAAGCTCTTTCTCCAGTTGACGGGTACGTTCCAGTACGGAACGAACTTTATCGCCCAGATTCTGGCTGTCGCCCTTCAGCAGATGCGCAATTTCGCTTAAACGATCGCTTTGAGCGTGAACGGAAGCAATGGCGCCTTCACCCGTTACCGCTTCGATACGACGAACGCCCGCTGCGGTACCCGACTCGGAAACAATACGGAACAAGCCAATGTCACCGGTGCGACTGGCGTGCGTACCACCGCAAAGCTCGGTAGAGAAATCGCCCATGCTCAGCACGCGAACACGCTCGTCATATTTCTCACCAAACAGCGCCATCGCGCCTTTCGCTTTAGCGGCGTCCAGATCCATCACATTTGTTTCCACCGGCAGGTTACGGCGGATCTGCGCATTCACCAGATCTTCGACCGCACGAATCTCCGACGGTTTCATCGCTTCGTTATGAGAAAAATCAAAACGCAGCAGTTTGTCGTTCACCAGCGAACCTTTCTGCGCAACGTGCGTGCCCAAAACCTGGCGCAGCGCGGCGTGCATCAGGTGCGTCGCCGAGTGATTCAGACGAATACGATCGCGACGCGCTTCATCCACGTCAGCCTGTACTGCATCGCCCACTTTCAGAGAACCCGCAGACAACGTGCCGAGATGACCGATCGCCTGACCATATTTTTGCGTGTCGCTGACAGCAAAGGCAAAGCCTGCGCCTTTCAGTTCGCCTTTATCACCAACCTGACCGCCGGACTCGGCATAGAATGGCGTCTGGTCCAGAACCACAACCGCGTCCTGACCGGCGTTGATTGCGTCAACCGCTTTGCCATCCACAAACAGTGCGGTGACCTTGCCGTTCAGTTCCAGATGGTCGTAGCCTTTAAACTCAGATGCGCTGTCTACGCGGATCATCGCGTTATAGTCAGCGCCAAAGCCGCTGGCTTCACGGGCGCGACGCCGTTGTTCTTCCATCGCCGCTTCAAAACCCGCTTCATCCACTTTGATGTTGCGCTCGCGGCAAACGTCTGCCGTCAGGTCAACCGGGAAGCCGTAGGTATCGTACAGACGGAAAGCCGTTTCACCGTCCAGCGTGTCGCCCGTCAACTTCGCCAGTTCTTCGTCCAACAGCGCCAGACCGCGCTCCAGAGTACGGGCAAATTGCTCTTCTTCGGTTTTCAGCACCTGCTCAACCTGAGCCTGCTGGCGCTTCAATTCTTCACCCGCCGATCCCATGACGTCAATCAGCGGACCGACCAGCTTGTAGAAGAACGTCTCTTTCGCGCCAAGCATGTTGCCATGGCGCACCGCACGACGAATGATGCGGCGCAGCACGTAGCCGCGGTTTTCGTTCGACGGCATCACGCCATCGGCGATCAGGAATGCGCAGGAACGAATGTGGTCGGCGATAACGCGCAGCGACTTGTTGCTCAGGTCGGCGGCGCCGGTCACTTTCGCCACCGCCTCAATCAGCGTGCGGAACAGGTCGATTTCATAGTTCGAGTTAACGTGTTGCAGAACTGCGGCAATACGTTCCAGCCCCATACCGGTATCGACTGACGGCTTCGGCAGCGGCTCCATTGTGCCGTCAGCCTGGCGGTTAAACTGCATAAAGACGATATTCCAGATCTCAATGTAGCGATCGCCGTCTTCTTCCGGGCTGCCCGGAGGCCCCCCCCAAATGTGATCGCCGTGGTCGTAGAAGATCTCGGTGCACGGACCGCATGGACCGGTATCACCCATCTGCCAGAAGTTGTCGGACGCATAGGCCGCACCTTTATTGTCGCCAATGCGAATAATGCGTTCGCGTGGAATACCGACTTCTTTTTCCCAGATTTCATAGGCTTCGTCGTCTGTTTCATAGACGGTCACCCACAGACGCTCTTTCGGCAGGGCGAACCAGTTTTCACCGGTCAGCAGTTCCCATGCATACTGGATGGCATCGTGTTTGAAATAGTCGCCGAAGCTGAAGTTGCCCAGCATTTCGAAGAAGGTGTGGTGACGCGCAGTGTAACCGACGTTTTCCAGGTCATTGTGCTTACCGCCCGCGCGCACGCAGCGCTGGGAAGTGGTCGCGCGGGAATAATTACGCTTGTCGAGGCCAAGGAAAACATCCTTGAACTGATTCATCCCGGCGTTGGTAAACAACAAAGTGGGGTCATTGTTTGGTACCAGGGAGCTGCTGGCAACTACCTGATGTCCCTTACTATGGAAAAAGTCGAGAAACGCCTGACGGATCTCAGCGGTGCTCTTGCTCATAATTATCCTGAAATCAAGCTACACGTCATCTTTCAAACCGCCTCTGTACTGGCTGCGAGCTTCCTCGCCTGCCGCCCTGATGCGGCTTGAATGACGTTGTGTATTTAAGGAATATTCGTCGCGAACGCAGGTTACCGCAAAGCAACCCACGCCCGAACGGAAAAAGTGGGAATAAGATAAGTTTTCTTTAGTGGGAAGTAAAATCCCGTATGCGCTCAATCGTCAAAATTTCGCCATATCTCCTGGATATCCTCCATCAGATAGCCGCGATAGAGTAGAAAGCGCTGTATTTTTACCTTTTCTGAAAATGCCGCGGGCAGCGGTTCGCCGTATTTGCGGGTAGCCTGATCGCGCGCGAGGGTACACCAGTCAATTTCACATTCGCGCAGCGCCTTTTCGATAGCTTCCCGGGCAATGCCTTTCTGGTTGAGTTCCTGGCGGATGCGCGCCGGGCCATACCCTTTCCGGCTACGGCTGGCGATAAAGCGCGAAACGAAGCGGCTGTCATCCAGATACCCGTGCTCATGGCACCAGGCTACCACCCGTTCGTAATCCTCTGCCGTGGCCTCAATCTCCTCGGGGCCGTTTTTCCCCATGACCGGCGCGGCCAGTTTGCGGCGTAACTCCTGTTCGCTGTGATCGCGCACAGCCAGAATGCGGACAGCGCGATCGAGCAGGCGGGCATAAACGGGTCGGCGTGGTGTCGGTTCGCTCATAACTCCCTTCAGATTCAGCAATGCAAAAGGGCCGCATAAATGCAGCCCTTGAGTGTAACTTAACCTTTTGCCGAATGGCGGTTTCGCGCGATCCGGCTTACGGTCGCCTGAAGATTAAAAATCTTCGTTGGTTTCTGCAACACCTTCACCGTCATCAACGGAGAAATCTGGCGTCGAGTCCTGGTTGTTGAGCAGCAGCTCGCGAACCTTTTTCTCGATCTCTTTCGCGGTAGCCGGATTTTCTTTCAACCAGGCGGTCGCATTCGCTTTACCCTGCCCGATTTTCTCACCGTTGTAGCTGTACCAAGCACCGGCTTTCTCAATCAGCTTCTCTTTGACGCCCAGGTCAACCAGTTCGCCATAGAAGTTGATGCCTTCACCGTAGAGGATCTGGAACTCTGCCTGTTTGAACGGTGCGGCGATTTTGTTCTTCACCACTTTCACGCGGGTTTCGCTACCCACCACGTTATCGCCCTCTTTCACCGCGCCGATACGGCGGATGTCCAGACGAACAGAGGCGTAGAATTTCAGCGCGTTCCCCCCGGTAGTGGTTTCCGGGTTACCGAACATAACGCCAATTTTCATACGGATCTGGTTGATGAAGATCAGCAGCGTGTTGGACTGCTTCAGGTTACCCGCCAGCTTACGCATCGCCTGGCTCATCATACGCGCCGCGAGGCCCATGTGAGAGTCGCCGATTTCACCTTCGATTTCCGCTTTCGGCGTCAGGGCCGCGACGGAGTCGACAACGATAACGTCTACAGCGCCAGAGCGCGCCAGCGCATCACAGATTTCCAGCGCCTGTTCGCCAGTGTCCGGCTGAGAACACAGCAGGTTGTCAATATCAACGCCCAGCTTGCGCGCATAGATTGGATCCAGCGCATGTTCCGCATCGATAAACGCACAGGTTTTCCCTTCACGCTGCGCAGCGGCAATCACCTGCAGCGTCAGGGTGGTTTTACCGGAAGATTCCGGCCCGTAGATTTCGACGATACGGCCCATTGGCAGACCGCCCGCGCCGAGTGCGATATCCAGAGAAAGCGATCCGGTCGGGATGGTTTCCACATCCATAGAGCGGTCTTCACCCAGACGCATGATGGAGCCTTTACCAAATTGCTTTTCAATTTGGCCCAGTGCTGCCGCCAACGCTTTCTGTTTGTTTTCGTCGATAGCCATTAACTACTCCTGTCATGCCGGGTTCCGCTTGCGCTTAACCGGATAGTGAATTCTGTACTGTTGAAACAATTATACTGTATGCTCATACAGTATCAAGTGTTTTGTAGAAATTGTTGCCACAGCGTACGTAACGCATAGAGGGTCGCCTGTCGCCGCACGGCATCGCGATCGCCACTGAAGCATTCCCGCCGGGTAATCCCCTCTCCGCGCGCGCTGGCGAAAGCGAACCAGACAGTGCCGACGGGCTTCTCTTCACTGCCACCATCCGGCCCGGCAATGCCGCTGATTGAAACCGCATAATCAGCGCGGGCGGCTTTCAGCGCGCCTATCGCCATTTCTACTACCACCGGTTCACTGACCGCGCCATGTTGGGCAAGCGTCTCTTCCCGTACGCCGATCATTTGCGCTTTCGCTTCATTACTGTAAGTGACAAAACCGCGTTCAAACCAGGCGGAGCTGCCAGCAATATCCGTAATGGCCTTCGCCACCCAGCCGCCCGTACAGGATTCCGCTGTTGTCACCGTCGCGCCGCGCGCGTTTAACGCCATTCCGACCTGTTCGCTTAACTGCATCAGTTCACTGTCAGTCATTTCGGCCTCTGTCAGTTAAAAATCCTGCCGGACAAGATAGCACTTTCCCACCCGAGATGGGGACGAGGTGATGATTTTACGAGGGGGATTCAGAAAAAACGTCCAGGTTTAACAGGCGGAGACAGCATTGCCTTATCCGGCCAACAGCAAGCCGGGTGAGCCGGATAAGTTGTCAGGGCCGCCATCCGGCAGCCAGGACGATTACTGGACCCGCGCCAGCGCTACCGCCTGTCCTAACTGCCAGACCGCCATCGCATAATGGGTACTATGGTTGTAACGGGTAATCGCGTAGAAGTTTGGCAGGCCGTACCAGTACTGATACCCGGTGCCAATATCCAGACGTAACAAGCTTGCTTCGCGATGGTTACCCAACGGCTGCTGCGGCGTTAAGCCCACGGCGGCAAGCTGCGACACGCTGTATTTTGTTTTGAAGCCATTGGCCAGTCCCGGCGCCTGACCGTTGGCCATCACCGCCACCGTATCGCCTTTCACCCAGCCGTGTGCTTTAAAGTAGTTCGCTACGCTGCCGATGGCATCGACCGGATCCCAAAGATTGATATGGCCGTCGCCGTTAAAGTCCACCGCGTACTCTTTATAGGACGACGGCATAAACTGACCGTAACCCATGGCCCCGGCGAAAGACCCTTTCAGATCCAGCGGATCGTCTTGTTCGTTGCGCGCCATCAACAGGAAGGTTTCCAGCTCGCCAGAGAAATACGCCGCGCGGCGCGGATAGTTGAAGGAGAGCGTCGCCAGCGCGTCAAGAATGCGCGTTTTCCCCATTACGCGGCCCCAGCGGGTTTCTACGCCGATAATGCCGACGATGATTTCCGGCGGCACGCCATACACCTGCCAGGCGCGGTTGAGCGCATCTTCATACTGATTCCAGAATGCCACGCCGTTTTGCACGTTATCCGGCGTTATGAACTGTTTGCGATAACGCAGCCATGCGCCGTTAGGGCCGGCTGGCGGCTGCGTGGTCGGCGCCTGCCTGTCCATCAGGCGCAGCACATAATCCAGGCGTTTCGCCTGCGACAGGATCTCCTGCAACTGTTGGCGATCAAAGCCATGTTTGCTGACCATCTTATCGATGAACTGCTGCGCATTGGGGTTATTGGCAAAATCGCCGCCCATCTGCATGACATTGTGCTGAGGCTTAAGCAGGAAGCCGCCAGACGGCGTCCCGGTGGTCGTTTGAGTCTCTTGCGGTTTCGGTTTGCTGCTACAGGCAGCCAGTAACACAAAAAGGGGAAATAACGCTACATAACGACGCTTGAACATGTGACATCCATTAACCAGATTCAGCCAGAGGGAAGTATGGTAAAGCATCCTCCGTCCCACAAGGAAGCGCGAGACGCGCTCCTTCACATAATTTACCTGTTCGCCCCCTTTACTCCTTCTTTTTCTGTTCCGATTCGCACATAAACTTTCAATTTAAAATATTTTACTTTCATTTTGAGATCAAAATAACACTTTTAAATCTTTCAATCTGATTAAAATAAATCACCAATTGGCAAGATAACAACAATCCCTACAGGAGAGAACAATGATCGACACCATTACACATGGAGCAGAGTGGTTCATCGGGCTGTTCCAGAAAGGCGGAGAAGTGTTTACCGGCATGGTGACCGGCATTCTTCCGCTGCTAATAAGCCTGCTGGTCATCATGAACGCGCTGATCAACTTTATCGGCCAGCAGCGTATAGAACGTTTTGCCCAACGCTGCGCCGGAAATCCGCTGTCCCGTTACCTGATTCTGCCGTTCATCGGTACGTTTGTGTTCTGTAACCCTATGACCCTGAGTCTTGGTCGTTTTATGCCAGAGAAATACAAGCCCAGCTATTACGCGGCGGCCTCCTACAGTTGCCACTCGATGAACGGCCTGTTTCCGCATATCAACCCCGGCGAACTGTTCGTTTATCTGGGCATCGCCAGCGGTTTAACCACGCTTGGCCTGCCCCTCGGCCCGCTTGCGGTGAGCTATCTGCTGGTTGGCCTGGTGACTAACTTCTTCCGCGGCTGGGTCACCGATCTCACCACCGCGATTTTCGAGAAAAAAATGGGTATCCAGCTTGAGCAGAAAGTGCATCTTTCAGGAGCAACATCATGACGCGTATTCGTATCGAAAAAGGCACCGGCGGCTGGGGCGGCCCGCTTGAACTGGATGTCGTCGCAGGTAAAAAAATCGTCTATATCACCGCGGGCACGCGCCCGGCGATTGTCGACAAACTGGCAAGCCTGACCGGCTGGCAGGCGGTCGATGGCTTTAAAGAGGGCGAACCGCCGGAAGCGGAGATTGGCGTGGCGATCATTGACTGCGGCGGCACCCTGCGCTGCGGAATTTACCCGAAACGCCGTATTCCAACGGTAAACATTCACTCCACGGGGAAATCGGGGCCGCTGGCCCAGTACATCGTCGAAGACATTTACGTCTCCGGCGTGAAAGAAGAAAACATTAGCGCGATCGGCGATGCAGAAGCTGCGCCGCAACCGACAAGCGCCACGCCTCCGGGACGTGATTACGACCCCCATAAAAAGATCACCGAACAGAGCGACGGCCTACTGGCGAAAGTCGGCATGGGAATGGGCTCAGCGGTAGCCGTTCTGTTTCAGTCTGGTCGCGACACCATCGACACGGTACTGAAAACCATTCTGCCGTTTATGGCGTTCGTCTCCGCCCTCATCGGCATCATCATGGCGTCGGGACTTGGCGACTGGATCGCCCACGGTCTGGCGCCGCTAGCCAGCCATCCGCTGGGGCTGGTGACACTGGCGCTGATCTGCTCCTTCCCGCTGTTGTCGCCGTTCCTCGGCCCGGGCGCAGTGATCGCCCAGGTGATCGGCGTCCTGATCGGCGTGCAAATTGGTCTGGGCAATATTCCGCCGCACCTGGCGCTGCCAGCGCTGTTCGCCATTAACGCCCAGGCGGCCTGCGACTTTATTCCGGTTGGCCTGTCGCTGGCGGAAGCCCGTCAGGATACGGTGCGCGTCGGCGTGCCGTCGGTACTGGTCAGTCGCTTTCTGACCGGCGCGCCAACGGTACTGATCGCCTGGTTTGTATCCGGCTTTATTTATCAATAAGAGGTGTTGAGATGACCGTCATTTACCAGACCACAATTACCCGCATTGGCCAGAGCGCGCCGGATGCGCTGTGCGACCAGATGCTGATTACCTTCCGCGAAGGCGCGCCGGCGGATATCGAAGAGTTTTGCTTTATCCATTGCCATGGCGAACTGAACGGCACGCTGCAACCCGGCGCGCAATGTGAACTGGGTCAGCATCGCTATCCGGTCACCGCCGTCGGCAGCGTGGCGGAACAGAATTTACGTGAACTGGGGCATATCACCCTGCGCTTCGACGGACTGAACGAAGCGGAATTTCCCGGCACCGTGCACGTCGCGGGCCCCGTACCGGACGATATCGCGCCGGGCTGTATTTTGAAGTTTGTCGCTTAAGGAGAGAAAAATGAATCAGGTTGCCGTTGTCATTGGCGGAGGACAAACCCTGGGGGCGTTCCTGTGCCATGGGCTTGCAGCAGAAGGGTATCGCGTGGCGGTTGTCGATATTCAAAGTGATAAGGCCGCCAACGTCGCGCAGGAGATCAACGCCGAATATGGTGAAGGTATGGCTTACGGCTTCGGCGCCGACGCCACCAGCGAACAGAGCGTTCTTGCGCTCTCTCGCGGCGTGGATGAAATCTTTGGGCGCGTGGATCTGCTCGTCTACAGCGCGGGGATCGCGAAAGCGGCGTTTATCAGTGACTTCCAGCTGGGCGATTTTGACCGCTCATTACAGGTGAATCTGGTCGGATATTTCCTCTGTGCGCGTGAATTTTCCCGTCTGATGATTCGTGACGGTATTCAGGGACGCATTATTCAGATCAACTCTAAGTCCGGTAAAGTCGGCAGTAAGCATAACTCCGGCTACAGCGCGGCGAAGTTCGGCGGCGTCGGATTAACCCAGTCGCTGGCGCTGGATCTGGCGGAATACGGCATTACCGTACATTCGCTGATGCTGGGCAACCTGCTGAAGTCGCCAATGTTTCAGTCGCTACTGCCGCAGTACGCCACCAAGCTTGGCATTAAGCCGGACGAGGTGGAACAGTATTATATCGATAAAGTCCCGCTCAAACGCGGCTGCGATTATCAGGATGTCCTGAACATGCTGCTGTTCTATGCCAGCGCGAAAGCGTCATACTGTACCGGACAATCAATCAACGTCACTGGCGGACAGGTGATGTTCTGATAGTCACATAGCCCGGTGGCGCTACGCTTACCGGGCCTGCAAACCCCGGGTCTGTTAGCCGGATAAGGCGTCACCGCCATCCGGCATTCACGTAAGGAGCACACGATGGTTTCCGCACTGATTACCGTCGCCGTTATCGCCTGGTGCGTTCAACTGGTACTGGGCGGCTGGCAAATCGCCCGTTTCAACCGCGCGTTTGACCAGCTATGCCTGCAAGGCCGGGTTGGCGTAGGACGTTCAGGCGGACGTTTTAAGCCTCGCGTCGTGGTCGCCATCGCGCTCGACAAAAATCAGCGCGTAACCGATACGTTGTTTATGAAAGGACTGACAGTATTCGCCAGACCAATAAAAATTCCTGCCCTGCAGGGTAAACATCTTAATGAATTACAGCCTGATGTGATCTTTCCCCATGATCCGCTGTCGCAGAATGCACTATCATTGGCGCTTAAACTGAAACATGGATAATTTCGTTGTGAATGCTAATAGCTTGCGAAATTATCATTTCGAAACTTCAATTCAGGGTAATCACGCCTATGAAACCTCGTCAGCGTCAGGCTGCCATTCTGGAGCATTTGCAAAAGCAGGGGAAATGCTCGGTTGAGGAACTGGCCCAGTACTTTGACACCACGGGCACCACCATTCGCAAGGATTTGGTCATTCTGGAAAATGCCGGTACCGTCATTCGCACCTATGGCGGCGTAGTGTTAAACAAAGAAGAATCCGATCCGCCTATCGATCACAAGACGTTGATCAATACGCATAAAAAAGAACGCATCGCCGAAGCGGCTGTCAGGTTTATCCATGATGGCGATTCGATCATTCTGGATGCCGGAAGCACCGTATTACAGATGGTGCCAATGCTCACCCGCTTCAGCAATATCACCGTCATGACCAACAGCCTCCATATTGTTAACGCCTTGTCAGAGCTGGACAATGAACAAACCATCCTGATGCCCGGCGGCACCTTTCGTAAAAAATCTGCGTCATTTCACGGTCAGTTGGCAGAGAACGCCTTTGAGCAGTTCAGTTTTGATAAACTCTTTATGGGCACCGACGGCATTGACCTCGACGCAGGCGTCACCACCTTTAACGAGGTCTACACCGTCAGCAAAGCGATGTGTAACGCCGCGCGCGAAGTCATACTGATGGCCGACTCGTCGAAGTTTGGCCGCAAAAGTCCCAACGTTGTTTGCAGTCTGGAGAGCGTCGATAAGCTGATTACCGATGCCGGTATCGATCCGGCGTTTCGTCAGGCGCTGGAAGAAAAAGGGATAGACGTGATCATAACCGGAGAAACCAATGAGTGATGCACTACTGAACGCTGGCCGTCAAACACTGCTGCTGGAACTGCAGGAAGCCAGCCGCCTGCCGGAACGCCTGGGTGACGATTTTGTTCGCGCTGCCAACACCATTATCCACTGTGAAGGCAAAGTGATTGTCTCGGGTATTGGCAAGTCCGGGCATATCGGCAAAAAAATCGCCGCAACCCTCGCCAGCACCGGCACCCCTGCCTTTTTCGTTCATCCGGCGGAAGCGCTACACGGCGATCTCGGGATGATAGAAAGCCGGGACGTGATGCTATTTATCTCCTATTCGGGCGGCGCTAAAGAGCTGGATCTGATCATCCCGCGCCTGGAAGACAAATCCATTACCCTGCTGGCGATGACCGGCAAGCCGAACTCACCGCTGGGTCTGGCGGCCAAAGCCGTTCTGGACATTTCGGTCGAACGGGAAGCCTGCCCGATGCACCTGGCCCCCACGTCCAGCACGGTGAACACCCTGATGATGGGCGACGCGCTGGCAATGGCGGTGATGCAGGCGCGCGGCTTCAATGAAGAGGATTTTGCCCGCTCGCATCCGGCGGGAGCGCTCGGGGCGCGTCTGCTGAATAAGGTGCATCATTTGATGCGGCGCGACGACGCGGTGCCGCAGGTTCAGTTGTCCACCAGCGTGATGGATGCCATGCTCGAATTAAGCCGTACCGGACTCGGCCTGGTCGCCGTCTGTGACGCGCAAATGCAGGTCAAAGGCGTCTTTACCGACGGCGACCTGCGCCGCTGGTTAGTGGGCGGCGGCGCGCTGACCACGCCAGTCAGCGAAGCGATGACCCACAATGGCATTACGCTTCAGGCCGACAGTCGCGCTATCGACGCCAAAGAAATCCTGATGAAACGCAAAATCACCGCCGCGCCGGTGGTTGATGAAAACGGCAAGCTCACCGGCGCCATCAACCTGCAGGATTTCTACCAGGCCGGGATACTGTAGCTGCTTTTATTTTTCAGGCTGCAAATTACATCAGAGTATGCGATTTGCAAGTCCTGATGGGCTTAAAGGATATGATTCACCGGGATTACCCTGTTATGTCCTTGAGCAGTCTATTGTGCGCCGCGGAGATACCGCGGCCATACTCAGTATTACCGCTGAGGTATTAGCTGAAATTGACCTCAGTTTTCTAAAAGTGAACTTAAAAGATTAAAACAAATAATTTAACCTGGTTATACATTTGTGGGAAAACATCTATTTGCATTGCATCTAATGCTTATGTTTATAATAAGAAGAATTAATTTTTACTTCTGAGTAATAACAATGAATATTGCTCACATCAATAAATTACATTCTTTCATGAAAAATAAATATGATTCATATTTTTGAGTACGCAAATTCCAGCATGCTAAAAAAGGAGAAATAAATGCCAATCCCAGCTTATATGTGGCTTAAGGACGATGGCGGCGCTTTAATTAAAGGTGGCGTAGATGTTAAAGACAGGGACTACACAATTGAAGTTAAAGGATTTCACCATAACCTCATGATCCCTACTGACAACGCAACCGGCAAAGTAACCGGGACACGCATGCATTCACCGATGCTCATCGTAAAAGATTTCGACTGCTCCAGCCCTTATCTCTATAAGGCCGTAGCAACCGGGCAAAAACTCCAGTCCGCAGAAATTAAATGGTACCGTATTAACGATGCCGGAATGGAAGCTGAATACTTCAACATGTTACTTGAAGGAGTGCGTATTGTGTCTATTTCCCCAGCGATGGCCACAGGAAATAACCTAAATGAGAACCACATGGAAACCGTGGAAATGCGTTACGAGAAAATCACCTGGAAGCACAACGACGGAAACATTATTTTCACTGACTCCTGGAATGACCGACAGACAGTCTAAGCATATGGGGCAGAACGCCCCTTAATCATACAACCAGCGGCCAGCCTTTGCGGATTCAATGATCATTTCAAGGGTGAGCGATTTAAGCTGCCGCCCAACCCATTCCTTTTTGCGCTTCCACTGCCACCAGTACAGTTCCGGCATAAAGTAGTTGTCCAAATTAAAATTACTGTGCTCGATGCCATAGCGGGTGAACAGGTCAATGAGCATATCTTCGAGATCTTCTGGCACAAAATTAAAGTATTCCTGCAGCGTCCACTCTTTCTGAGCAGGGCGTTTGCGCTCGCTGTAGTTCTCGGTGACGTAACTTAAAAATTCTTGTTCATCAGGTAATAGCATTAGAAATAGGTCCATGCGATCCGATCCTTCGGCCGCGCTATCTGGTTGTATTTGTTTCTCGTCTCTTTGGCAACAAGGGCAAAAATAATGACTGCCTGAGCATAGCCTACATATGGAACGGCTCTGCCTACTGCTGAGCCAATCTTGTTTGTATAACTTTTTCTGCCCATGCCGATAGTGGTTTCGACTCTCAATCCATCCGGAAAGTGGGCATCTTTAAAAATCCGACGGGCTAGTTTAGAGGCTACGCTGGTGCGAGAACCTGTCGCCCCCAAAACCTGCCGTTTAGGCAGCAGAGGTAGCCCCGCCAAAATAGTAGCGGCGGTTTCAACTGATACTCCCAAATGGTTTGCAAGCCCTTCCGCAAAGATAAGCCAGAATAACTCCGTTGGCGTTACGTTCTCGTTGCCGTGATAAAAATATGTGCCGCCCAGTTCTTCTACTGTATCCATCTCTTCATCCCTGTTAGTCGCTTGCAATACAATAAGTCCTTATAACTACCAGATACACTGTTGTATTAAACAAGCACTATAAAAATGTGAATCGGACCAGAACGTCCCCGCGCGTACTCTAACTTTTCAACCCCAGACGCTTCGCCAGCCGGTGCAGGTTGGCGACGTCCATTTCTAACGCCCGGGCGCTGGCCGCCCAGTTGTGATGATGCTGCGCCAGCGCACGACGGATCGTCTCGCGCTGAAACGACTCGGTAGCATCACGCAGATTAACCGCCTGCGGCATCTCCGGCGCAACGTCTGTTTGCGAAGCGGGGACATCGTCCAGGCGAGCGAAATGCTGCGCTTCCAGCACCACTTCATCCCCTGCCCGTGTCGCCCGCGCCAGCACCACTGCGCGGTGAATCGCATGCTCCAGCTCGCGGACGTTACCCGGCCAGGCATAGTTCAGCAGATAATTTCGCGCCCCCGGACTCAGCGCCACCCGGGAAAGTCCCAGCCGCAACCGGCACTGCTCGCAGAAATAGCCCGCCAGCAGCACCGCATCCTCCCCGCGCTCGCGCAGCGGGGGAACGGACAGCGGAAAAACGCTCAGGCGGTGGAACAAGTCAGCACGAAAGCGCCCTGCCATCACCTCTTCGCGCAGGTCGCGGTTGGTAGCCGCCAGTACGCGTACGTCCACCCGTAGACTGCGATCGTCGCCAACCCGCTGAATATCGCCGTACTGCAAGACGCGCAAAAGTTTGGCCTGCAAGGCCAATGACAGCTCGCCGATCTCATCCAGAAACAGCGTGCCGTTATCGGCCATTTCAAATTTCCCGCTACGGTTGCTGATGGCCCCGGTAAACGCGCCTTTGACATGACCAAACAGTTCGCTCTCCGCCACGCTTTCCGGCAACGCGGCACAGTTCAGATACACCAGCGGATTTACCGCGCGCGGCGAACCTTCATGAATCGCTTTTGCCACCAGCTCTTTCCCGGTACCCGTTTCGCCGCTGATCAGAACGTTGAGATCGGACGCCGCCACAATCTCAATCTCTTTTTTCAACTGCATCATGCCGGGCGACAGGCCAATCATCTGCGTCTCTTTTACCTGGCCGAAATCGGTCGTCGAACCGGGCAGCATATTCTGGCTTTCCAGCTGTTCTATCAGCAGCGCATTGCTGAGCGCGCCAGCGGCCAGCGCGGCGATAAGGCGGAGCTCCTCATCGCTGAAAACGTCAAACTGGTCGGGCTCCATACCATCAAGAGTCAGCGCGCCGATCAGGTTTTGCCCGGCAAACAGCGGCAGGCCGATGCAGGCATGCACTTTTAAACTCTCCTGACCGGGAATCAGCCCATCGTAGGGGTCAGGCAGATCGCTGTCTGCGGGAAAACGCACCACGTCCCCGGCGCGGGCGATGGCTTCCAGACGCGGGTGACCTTCCAGGGTAAAGCGCCTGCCCAACACGTCCTGCGCCAGACCGTCGATCGCCAGCGGAATAAACTGGCGCGCCTCATAACGCAGCAGCGCGGAAGCATCGCACTCCAGCACCTGGCGTAGCGTGGTTATCAGGCGCTGAAAGCGATCCTGATGCCCGACGCCGCGCTGTAATTCGATGGCGATCCCCGCCAGTACGTCAACGGAAAAACTCATGGCTACCTCATTGTCATTTTGACAATACATAATGTCATATTGACATCATTAATCATAGTCTTTTTGACTATCACTATAAATATAAAAACTAACAAATCATTAAAAATCAAAGAGATAAATAGTTGGCACGTAACCTGCAATAAGCAAAGCAACACTTTTGAACAACGCTGAATTAATTGAGGTTGCTATGTCTATTCTGGTTAAAAATAACATTCATTGGGTTGGTCAACGTGACTGGGAAGTACGCGATTTTCACGGCACCGAATACAAAACGCTGCGCGGCAGCAGCTATAACAGCTATCTGATTCGCGAAGAAAAAAACGTACTGATCGACACCGTTGATCATAAATTCAGCCGCGAATTCGTACAGAATTTACGGGGTGAAATTGACCTTGCGGATATCGATTACATCATTATTAACCACGCGGAAGAAGATCATGCCGGGGCGTTGACGGAGCTAATGACTCAGATCCCGGACACGCCAATCTACTGCACCGCCAACGCCATCGATTCGATCACCGGCCATCACCATCATCCGGAATGGAACTTTAAGGTAGTGAAAACTGGCGACACACTGGATATCGGCAACGGCAAACAGCTGATCTTCGTCGAAACCCCGATGCTGCATTGGCCGGACAGTATGATGACCTACATGACCGGCGATGCGGTGTTGTTCAGTAACGACGCCTTCGGCCAGCACTACTGCGACGAACGTCTGTTCAATGATGAAGTGGATCAAACCGAACTGTTTGAACAGTGCCAACGCTACTACGCTAACATCCTGACGCCGTTCAGCCGCCTGGTGACGCCCAAGATCACTGAAATCCTCGGCTTTAACCTGCCGGTCGATATGATCGCTACCTCCCACGGCGTGGTCTGGCGCGATAATCCCACGCAAATCGTTGAGCTGTATCTGAAATGGGCAGCAGACTACCAGGAAGATCGCATCACTATCTTCTATGACACCATGTCCAACAATACCCGCATGATGGCGGATGCCATCGCCCAGGGGATTAACGAAGTTGACCCAAACGTGGCGGTAAAAATCTTTAACGTCGCCCGCAGTGACAAAAATGAAATCCTGACCAACGTCTTCCGATCCAAAGGCGTACTGGTCGGTACCTCGACGATGAATAATGTGATGATGCCAAAAATCGCCGGACTGGTGGAAGAGATGACCGGCTTGCGCTTTCGTAACAAGCGCGCCAGCGCTTTTGGTTCTCACGGCTGGAGCGGCGGCGCGGTTGATCGTCTCTCTACCCGCCTGCAGGATGCCGGCTTTGAGATGTCCCTGAGCCTGAAGGCGAAATGGCGTCCGGATCTGGACGCGCTGGAACTGTGCCGTCAGCACGGGCGCGACATTGCCCGTCAGTGGGCGCTCGCACCGCTGCCGGAAGCCGCGCCGAAAGCGGTAGCAGCAGAAAGCGCGCCAGTTGAAGCCCCTGCGACCGCCGATCTCGGCCCCTGCATGCAGTGCAGCGTCTGCCAGTGGATCTACGACCCGGAAAAAGGTGAGCCGCTGCAGGACGTCGCACCGGGTACGCCGTGGAGTGAGGTTCCGGACAACTTCCTGTGCCCGGAATGCTCATTAGGTAAGGACGTGTTCGACGAGCTGGCGACGGAGGCAAAATGAACCGGGGAATCGTTATCATTGGTTCGGGCTTTGCCGCCCGCCAGTTAGTGAAAAACATCCGTAAACAGGACGCGGAAATCCCGTTAACCCTGATTGCCGCCGATAGCATGGACGAGTACAACAAACCCGATCTCAGCCATGTGATAAGCCAGTCGCAACGCGCCGACGATCTCACCCGCCAGTCGGCGGGCGAGTTTGCCGAACAGTTCAACCTGCGCCTGTTCCCGCATACCTGGGTGACCGACATCGATGCCGACGCCCACGTGGTGAAAAGTCAGGATAAGCAATGGCAGTATGAAAAGCTGGTTCTTGCCACGGGCGCGGCAGCCTTTGTTCCGCCCGTCCCGGGACGTGAGTTAATGCTCACGTTAAACAGCCAGCAAGAATACCGCGCCTGTGAAACGCAGTTGCGCGACGCCCAGCGGGTGCTGATTGTCGGGGGAGGTCTTATCGGCAGCGAATTAGCGATGGATTTTTGCCGTGCGGGCAAGGCGGTCACGCTGATCGACAACGCCGCCAGCCTTCTCGCCTCGCTGATGCCGCCGGAAGTAAGCAGTCGCTTACAGCACCGGCTTACCGACATGGGCGTGCATCTGCTGCTGAAGTCTCAGTTACAGCGTCTGGAAAAAACCGCCACCGGTATTCGCGCCGCGCTGGATCGCGAACGCAGCATCGAAGTGGATGCCGTGATTGCCGCCACCGGCCTGCGACCGGAAACCGCGCTGGCGCGCCGCGCCGGTGTGAACGTGAATCGCGGCGTCTGCGTGGATACCTGTCTGCAAACCAGCAACGCGGATATTTATGCCATTGGCGACTGCGCAGAAATCAACGGTCAGGTACTGCCATTCCTGCAACCAATACAGCTTAGCGCAATGTACCTGGCGAAAAACCTGCTCGGCGGCAACGCGCCGCTGAAACTGCCCGCCATGCTGGTAAAAGTCAAAACCCCGGAACTGCCGCTGCATCTTGCCGGAGAAACCCAGCGACGCGATCTCGCCTGGCAGATCAGCGCGGAATCCGACGGAATGGTGGCAAAGGGGATGAACGAGGAAGGGCAACTTTGCGCCTTTGTCGTGAGCGAAGACCGCATGAAAGAGGCCTTCGCCCTGCTGAAATCGTTGCCGGCGTAACGCCTGCCGCGCCCTCCGGCCACAATGCCCCTGCTTTATTAACCTCACGAACACGGACGTTCATTATTGCTTGTTGCTTTGCCCCGGCAGTCCCGGGGCTTTTTTATTTATGCCGCGCCAGCCAGCGCGCCGCCGCAATTACGCCCTGCCCAAACGAAAGTCCGCCATCGCCCGCCGGGAGCTGCTGCGGAAACAGCAGATTAAAATCAGACAGGTGAACCATCAGTCGCGCCCGCAACAAACGGTTGTGCATCACGCCGCCGCTAAAGACCAACGTGGAGATCCCCCGCGCAGTGGCCTGCTTGCGCATCATCGTGGCAAACCCTTGCGCCAGCGCGTCATGGAATGCCCATGCGCGTTCTGCCTGCGGGGCTTGCCAGTCCAGCCATTGCCGCCAGAAGGTCGCCAGATCCAACAGGTTTCCGCTCAACGGTAACGTCACCGGATGTGAAACATCGTCGCACTGAACGGCCAGCGCTTCCAGCGCACAGGCGGCTTCGCCTTCATAGCTGAGCGACGTGGGCGCGCAGCCCAACGCCGCCGCTACAGCGTCAAATAAGCGACCACAGGAAGAGGCCAGCGGCGCGTTGATCCCTCGCTCAATGGCGCGGGCTAGCACGGGCCAGTTCTGCTGCTGCGCCGCGGCGGTTTCTGGCGACTGCTGCCAGTCAGGAACAAACTGCAGGCACTGGGCGAGCAGATTGCGCCAGGGTTGAATCGCGGCGAGATCGCCCCCCGGCAGCGCCACGGCTGGCAGCCCGCCGAGATGTTCACAGTCCTGGTAATTTACCCGCAGACATTCGCCGCCCCACAGCGCGCCCGCCTCTCCCATGCCGATACCGTCCAGGGTCAGGGCGATAACATCGCCGCCGTCCAGCGGCCAGCCGTGTTCGGCCAGACAGGCCGCCGCATGGGCGTGATGATGAAGCACCGTTTCCGTCGGCAACGCCATCTCGCCAGCCCACTGGCTGGAGACATAACCCGGATGGGCATCGCAAACCAGCCTCTGGGGCGTAAAGTCGTAGATGTTCTGGATCAAGCGCAGCGCCTCGCGCCACTGGCTCTGGATGCCATCATCGCTCAGATCGCCCAGATGTTGGCTGAGAACCGCCTGCCCGCCACGCACCAGACAGAAGGTATTTTTCAGATCCGCCCCCAGGCACAACATCGGCGGCAGGTCGCGAAATCCCGGCGGCAGCGTCAGCGCGTCCGGCACATACCCGCGCGAACGCCGCAGCATTTCACCGCTTTCGCGTACCACCGAATCGTCCATTCGCTGCACAATGTCGCGGTTATGCAGCAGGAATCCGTCGGCGATGGCCTGCAAATCATCCAGCGCCTGCGTATTGGTGATGGCTGGCGGCTTGCCGCTAAGGTTGCCGGAGGTCATGACCAGCGGAAAACCCAGTTCCTGTAACAGCAGATGTTGCAACGGATTGGCTGGCAGCATGACTCCCACTTCGTTGAGGCCGGGGGCTATGGCCTCGCATAATGCAGCCACGTGCCGTTTGTCGATCAGCACAATCGGTGCGGCGGGCGTGCGCAACACGTTGCGCGCCGCTTCCGGCAGACCGCGATCGTCAGGCAACATCACCGCCAGCGGTTTCGCCGGACGACGCTTACGCATGCGTAGCGTGGCCACCGCCCGGGAATTTCGTGCGTCGCAAGCCAGATGAAATCCGCCAATGCCCTTAACGGCAACGATTCCCCCCGCTTTCAGCACGTTGACCGCCGTTATCAGCGCGGCGTCTTTTTCTGCACGTTCTTCGCCGCTCCGCCATTCAAGGTGCGGACCGCAGGCCGGACACGCCACCGGCTGGGCGTGAAAGCGACGGTCATGGGGATCGCGGTACTCTTTTTCACATGCTGGACACAGCGGAAAGGCCGCCATGACGGTGTAAGGACGGTCGTAGGGCATCGCGCGAATAATCGTAAAGCGCGGACCACAGTGCGTACAGTTGATGAAGGGATAACGGTAGCGCCGTTCGCCAGGCGCGTTCATTTCCGCCAGACATTCCGGGCAGGTCGCCGCATCGGGCACGATCTGCGTGTTCATGGCGCCGCCCGCGCTTTGTCGGATGGTAAATTCCGCAGGAGGCAGCGACCAGGTAAACGGCTCTCTCTCTACGCTGTCAATGCGCGCCAGCGGAGGACAATGTTTGTGAAGCGCGGTGATAAACACTGCGGGGTCTTCCAGCAAACGCACCACCACGCCGTCGCCATCGTTGCAGACATCGCCATGCAACTGCAGATGCTGCGCCAGTTGCCAGACAAAAGGGCGAAATCCAACGCCCTGCACTTTGCCCCGAATGCGCAGCGCTACGCCAGCATGGTTGATTGTTTCCATCGTCTTCTCTCACCGTGATCCGCACTGTACCGGAAGGCGGCTTCGCCTCCTCCGGCCTACCTATTGTCGCGCTTGCGGGCCTGATAAACGCAGCGCCATCAGGCGTAAAAGCTGAACTATTTTACGCGGATTTTCAGCGATCAGAACAGCAAAGACGCAGAGGAATCCAGCGCGGCGCGGCGACGTTTTTCCGCACTGAGCTGCTCGAGCTTATTGCGGTCAACGCAAATCAGCGCATGGGTCGGGCAGGCTTCCATACACGCCGGTCCCGCTTCGCGGTGATGGCACAGGTCGCATTTGTTGGCTTCCGCTTTTTCCGCACGAACATTCAGCCCTGCTCCGCTGTTGCGAACAACCGGACGTACGACCACTTCCATCGCGCCATACGGACAGGCCACCACGCAGGTTTTACAACCAATGCAGCGCTCTTGCATCACGTGAACAAAGCCTTTGTCGCGGCTGATGGCGCCGTTCGGGCAGACATTGGCGCAGGGTGCGTCTTCGCACTGGCGGCACAGCGTCGCGGTAGAAACATTTACGCCTTTAATGACATGAATGCGGGGTAAAAAGGTTTCAGGGGTCAGGGACGCGCAGTCCTGGTTTTCCTGATGGGAGACCACGCAGGCCACTTCACAGGTACGGCAACCAATGCATTTATTGGCGTCTGCAATGATGAAACGGTTCATCAATTTCTCCAGCAATGACAGTTCGTGCGCCTGAGCATTCACAAATCATGCCAGTTTTTATCTTATTGTTATATATAACAATTTATAAAAATTAGCCCACCAGAAAGGTGTCATCGTCACGAATGACGATGACGGATGACAACCCTTACTGACCCGAGCGGGAAATCAGGGAATCACGTGGGATAAGCGTACCGGTAAAGGTCTTCGGCGGCGTGAACGCCCCGCCATCGAGCATAAAGATGAGACGCCCCATGGTTTCCTGAATCATCTCGGTCACCGGGATCTTCACGCTGGAAAGCGCCGGAAGGGTATACGGCGCCAACGCAATGTCATCGAAACCGATCACCGACACCTGCGCCGGTACCGCCAGCCCGCTGTCGTGTAGCTGCTTCATCGCGCCGATCGCCATGTCGTCATTACTGGCGACCAGCGCGGTAAAGGCCACATTGCGCGAAAGCAGCGTTTTTACCCCCGCCGCGCCGCAGGCTGGCGTCCATTTGCCTTTGACGATCAGTCGTTCGTCGACGGCGATACCGTGTCGGGTCAGCGCGTCTTTATAGCCTGACAAACGCTCAACCCCGGTGGGCGAATCCATCGAGCCGGTAATAAAGGCGATGTGCCGGTGCCCGGCAGCAATCAACTCCGCCACCGCGTTGAAACTGGTTTGCTTGTGATCGCACCAGACGCAGTGGCTGCTGTTTTTACGCAGCCGGCGGTTCAGCACCATAATCGGTTGCGAATGGCTATCGATGATCTCATCGATCTCATCGACGCTGAGAAAACGCGGATA
The DNA here is from genome assembly GCF_030332325.1 of Citrobacter sp. Cs237. NCBI lineage: Bacteria > Pseudomonadati > Pseudomonadota > Gammaproteobacteria > Enterobacterales > Enterobacteriaceae > Citrobacter > Citrobacter sp. Cs237. The sequence continues at coordinate 22,569 of NZ_JAOWIB010000094.1, forward strand.
AATCATGATCGCGTCGCAGCGCAAATCCAGCAGGTACTGAATCGCCTGGCGCTCTTCCCTGGCGCTGTGTTTACCATCGGCCAACAGCAACTGACGTCCTTTGTCCTCCGCCATCCGCGCGGTATGAAACAATAGCTCGCTAAAATAGACGCCATAATAAAGGGTATTGGTCACCACCAGGCCGAGCGTCTGGGTGGATTTCGCCGCCAGACTGCGCGCCAGAAGATTGGGACGATAACCGCTTTCTTCTACCGCCTGAAACACGCGATCTTTTGTCTCCTGGCTGACGTAGCCATTCCCTGAAAGCACCCGCGAAACCGTCGCTTTCGACACCCCGGCCCGCTTCGCTACCTCCAGCATCGTCGTCATATTTTATCTTCCTTTTCCCGCAATGTGACGCAGTGTACTGCACCGCTGCGTGGTTGTCCCAGATGGTAAAACAGAGGCAAAAAACATAAGTGACAAAAATCACATTTATGAAAAATAGTAATTTTTATCTATTGCCTAATAAATACAAACTATTCATGATTTTGTGGAACCGGTTTCTCATAAGCGTTTCATAACCGACGCTCGCTCACCCGACCGTACGGCATAAATTAAACGTACCCTACTGATAAAACAGGATAAAAATCCTATGTCAAAAAACTATGCAGCGCTGGCGCGCGCCGTGGTGACGGCTCTGGGCGGCGTCGACAATATCAGCGCAGTGACGCACTGCATGACGCGCCTGCGTTTCGTGATCAAAGATGATTCGCAGGTTGACGGCGCCACGTTGAAATCCATCAGCGGCGTACTCGGCGTTGTTCGCAGTGACAACCAGTGCCAGGTGATCATCGGCAATACCGTGTCCCAGGCTTATCGCGACGTCGTCAGCCTGCTGCCGGGCGAAATGCAGCCCGCAGAACCCGAAGGGAAACCGAAACTGACGCTGAAGCGGATAGGCGCGGGGATCCTTGATGCGCTGATCGGCACCATGTCGCCGCTGATCCCGGCGATTATCGGCGGATCGATGCTGAAACTGCTGGCCATGATCCTTGAGATGACTGGCGTACTGGAGAAAGGCTCCTCCACTCTGACACTTCTGACGGTGATTGGCGACGGCGCGTTCTTCTTCCTGCCGCTGATGGTCGCCGCGTCCGCCGCCATCAAATTCAAAACCAATATGTCGCTGGCCATCGCGATTGCGGGCGTGCTGGTGCATCCGAGCTTTATCGACCTGATGGCGAAAGCGGCGCAGGGCGAGCATGTGGAGTTTGCCCTGATCCCGGTCACGGCGGTGAAATATACCTATACGGTCATCCCGGCGCTGGTGATGACCTGGTGCTTGTCGTACATCGAACGCTGGGTCGATCGCATTACGCCTGCGGTCACCAAAAACTTCCTTAAACCGATGCTGATCGTGCTGATTGCCGCCCCGCTCGCTATCGTCCTGATCGGGCCGATTGGCATCTGGATCGGAAGCGCGATCTCTGCGCTGGTCTACACCATTCACGGCTATCTTGGCTGGCTCTCCGTCGCCATTATGGGGGCGCTCTGGCCGCTGCTGGTGATGACCGGGATGCACCGCGTTTTCACGCCGACCATCATTCAGACCATCGCCGAAACGGGCAAAGAAGGCATGGTGATGCCCTCTGAAATCGGCGCGAACCTGTCGTTGGGCGGCTCCTCCCTTGCCGTGGCATGGAAAACTAAAAACCCGGAGCTGCGCCAGACCGCGCTGGCCGCTGCCGCCTCCGCCATCATGGCGGGCATTTCCGAACCGGCGCTGTACGGCGTGGCGGTACGTTTGAAACGTCCGCTGATCGCAAGCCTTATTAGCGGCTTTATCTGCGGCGCGGTCGCCGGTATGGCGGGGCTCGCCAGCCACTCCATGGCGGCGCCAGGCCTGTTTACCAGCGTACAGTTCTTTGATCCTACCAATCCGATGACCATTGTCTGGGTGTTTGGCGTCATGGCGCTGGCGGTGGTGCTGTCATTCGTGCTGACGCTACTGCTCGGCTTTGAAGACCTCCCCGTTGAAGACGCTGCCGCGCAGGCGCGGAAACACCACGGCGCCCAACCGAACACTGCAAAAGAGGCCAGCGTCTGACTGGCATTAACTGAGGTTTACTATGTCTGTATTTCCGCAAGGATTCTTATGGGGCGGCGCGCTCGCCGCTAACCAGTCTGAAGGGGCGTATCGCGAAGGCGGCAAAGGGCTGGCCACCGTGGATATGATCCCGCACGGCGAGCATCGCATGCCGGTTAAGCTGGGTCTGGAAAAGCGTTTCGAACTGCGGAATGACGAGTTTTACCCAAGCCATGAGGCGATCGACTTTTACCATCGCTACAAAGAGGATATTGCGCTCATGGCGGAAATGGGCTTCACCGTTTTTCGCACCTCGATCGCCTGGAGCCGCATTTACCCGAACGGCGACGAACTGACGCCCAACGCAGAGGGAATTGCCTTTTACCGCGCCGTTTTTGCCGAATGTAAAAAGTACGGTATCGAACCGCTGGTCACTCTCTGCCACTTCGACGTGCCAATGCATCTGGTCACGCAATACGGCTCGTGGCGCAACCGCAAAATGGTGGACTTCTTCACCCGCTACGCGCGCACCTGCTTTGAAGCGTTTGACGGTCTGGTGAAATACTGGCTGACCTTCAATGAAATTAACATCATGCTGCACAGTCCCTTTTCGGGGGCCGGCCTGGTGTTTGAAGAAGGCGAGAATCCGGATCAGGTGAAATATCAGGCCGCCCATCATGAGCTGATCGCCAGCGCGCTGGCGACCCAAATCGCCCATGACATTAACCCGCAGAACCAGGTGGGCTGTATGCTGGCGGGCGGTAATTTTTATCCTTACTCTTGCAAACCGGAAGACGTGTGGATGGCGCTGGAGAAAGACCGCGAAAACCTGTTCTTTATCGACGTACAGGCGCGCGGCGCCTACCCGGCTTATTCCGCTCGCGTGTTTCGTGAGAAAGGCGTGGTGATTGAGAAAGCGCCGGAAGATGATGCGATCCTGAAAAATACCGTCGATTTCGTGTCGTTCAGCTACTACGCCTCGCGTTGTGCGTCGGCGGAGATGAACACGCAAAACACCCGTGCGGCTAACGTGGTTAAATCGCTGCGCAACCCCTATCTTCAGGTCAGTGACTGGGGCTGGGGCATCGACCCGCTCGGTCTGCGCATCACCATGAACATGATGTATGACCGCTATCAGAAGCCGCTGTTCCTGGTGGAAAACGGCCTCGGCGCCAAAGATGAAATCGGTGTGAACGGTGAAATTAACGACGATTACCGTATTAGTTACCTGCGTGAACATATCCGCGCCATGGCCGACGCCATTGAGGATGGCGTACCGCTGATGGGCTACACCACCTGGGGCTGCATTGACCTGGTATCTGCGTCGACCGGTGAGATGAGCAAGCGCTACGGTTTTGTCTACGTCGACCGCGACGACGCCGGAAACGGCACCCTCGAACGAACCCGCAAAAAGTCGTTCTGGTGGTACAAAAAAGTGATTGCCAGCAACGGCGAAGACCTGGCGTAACCAGATTGCCGGATGACCCTTATCCGGCAGTTCCTTCCCTTTCGTTACATCTCTTGCATTTAAATTACGGAATCCGCCTTCCAGTTTCAGGTTTGCCCCGACGCATTTTTACTGGCATTTTATACAGTAATCACATCCACCGTGGTAACAAGGAATCGTTTATGACGTTTGAAACTGACACGCATAATGCCGCAATCAGTAAACCGTTTCGTCGCTTAAAGGTCAGCTATGTCCGCAAGCGGCATGAAGATCGTAAAACCGGTAATACGCGGCGCTACAGTCGGCACGCATCGTTGACCATCAACGGAGACTGGCTGGAACAGGCGGGGTTTCCCACCGGAACGATCGTTAATGTGGCGGTAATGCACGGAAAACTGATTATTGAGCAGGCGAAAGAGTAAAGAGCACGGCATAGCGCGGAGACAACCACAGAAGCCTGATGATGTTTCGCTTATCCGCCTGACGCACTGAATTGATGGAGAACCGTTTGCCGGATCAGGCGCTGACAGCGCTATCCGGCAATGTGCTTTCGCGTTTTCAGTCGCCTGAAATCACGCCTCCTGCGTCTCAAGCTGAGCGAAACCGCCGTGCCCTTCCCATCCGGCAAGGCGTTGATAGACGGTTTCCACCGCATCCTTGATCGGCTGGGTCATCGGATAATAAAAACCGACGATATCCGGCTGAATGCCTAAGAATATCACTTCGCCGACATCGTCTCTGAGCTGGTCGATGAGATAGTTCAGCGGCATATTGTGGGTGGTCATCATGAACATTTCGGCGATGTCATCAGGATCGATAACGCGGATCTCTCCGGGATTCAGTCCCATATCGGTCGCGTCGACGATCAGCAGCCGATCCGGTCGCAGCTCGCGGATCGCCACGATGTCGTTTTCTGGCGCGCTACCGCCGTCAATCACGACCCAACCTCCCTGTGGCTGGGCGGCGCATTTCTCCGCCAGCAGCGGACCCGCGCCATCGTCGCCCATCATACTGTTACCGACGCACAATAAAACATCAGTCACGCAGCCTCCTCACCATCAGATAAATGGCGCTTTCCTGGTGAATATCATGCAACATGCCGAGCATTTGTTTACTCCACGCTTGCTGCTGTGGAGTTTGCCGCGCGAGTGCGTTGTCAAACGCCCGCGCCAGCATTTGCACATGATTAAAATCGATCACGATCTCGCCGTACTTCGGCACCCCTTCCATTTTCCGCCGAGCTTCGCTGCCTGCTTCCAGCGTGGCAATCCATGCAAGATACGCATCCCATGGGCAGGTCAACGCCGCCTCCAGGCAGTCGATGACCCCCAGGTGGTGACCAATCGCCAGGCTGTAATAGACAACCTGCTGCGCCTCGGCGGGCGTTGCATCGTTCTCATCAATAAACTTACGGCTCAGTTGACTGAACACCACCGTTTCACTCATCGGATGCGAGCCTCCTCAACAACCTGATTCAGATGGGTAACGATCTCGGTCAGGCGCGGATCGTTTTCCGCCTCCAGCCAGCGCGCCACCTGATGCTCTCCTTTACCTAACTGGTTGAGATAATCGTCGGCGATCTGTCGCCCATAACGGTAACCCGCCAGTCGCCGCGCCGCGCGATCCACCTTCACACGCAACGGCTGCACCATGTCAGGATGCAAAATTTCCGCCGCCTGTTCGTCACATTCCCCCGGCGCGCGCGCATGGATTTTTTGCTCCAGCAGCCCCAGCGCCATCGCAAAACCGTACAGCGTTGCCGCAGGGGTGGGAGGACAGCCCGGAATGTAGACATCGACCGGCACGATTTTATCGGTACCGCCCCAGACGCAGTACAGGTCGTGGAAAATCCCGCCGCTGTTGCCGCATGCGCCATAAGAGATGCAAATCTTCGGGTCCGGCGCGGACTGCCATGCGCGCAGCGCAGGAGAACGCATCGCGCGGGTCACCGCGCCGGTAAACAGCAGTATGTCCGCATGGCGCGGCGACGGAACTACCTTGATGCCGAAGCGTTCGGCGTCAAACAACGGTGAGAGGGTGGCGAAAATTTCTATTTCGCAGCCGTTACAGCCGCCACAGTCCACGCGGTAAACGTAAGCCGAACGCTTGATGTTTTTCAGTAACGACGCCTTCATGCTGGCGATGGATTCGTCCACCGTCATCGGCACCGGAATGCCGTTGGCGTCGCGTGGGCCTAATAATGTGCTCATCAGCTGGCCTCTTTCATATGGCGAGTCAGTTCAATACGGTCGGACGGCACCAGGCATTTCTGACGCTTGCAGTCCGGGCAGGTCTCAAAACTTTCACGGTGATGCTCCGCACGGCTGTCGCCGTTATGCTTCAGCAGGGCGATGGCGTAGTCGATCTCCTTTTGCACCGCGAAAGGACGGTTGCATACGCGGCAGTTGCACAGCGCAAAGCGAGACTGCTGCAGGAAATCCTCTTTTTTCCACACCGCCAGTTCATATTCCTGAGAAAGCCGGATCGCCGCCGTCGGGCAGACTTCTTCACAGCGCCCGCAGAAAATGCAGCGTCCGAGATTGAACTGCCAGGCCAGTTCATTAGCGGCCAGATCGGTTTCAACGGTCAGCGCATTCGACGGACAGGCGTTAACACAGGCCGCGCAGCCAATGCACTGCTGCGGGTTGTGCTCCGGTTTGCCGCGGAAATTTTTATCAACCGCAATCGGCTCCAGCGGATAAGACGACGTCGGCGCGCCGGTTTTAATCACTTTTTTGATAAAGGTAAACATGGCGACTCCTTATTTCAGCGGCGAGTTTCTACGCTCAATGCTGTAGCGCTCAAGTTCTTTGTACGGCACGACCTTGCTTTTCTTCTTGCGCACATCAACCACGGTCATGCGGTCGGTACAGGAGTAGCAAGGATCGAGGCTACCGATAATCAGCGGCGCGTCGGAAACGGTGTTGCCGCGCAGCATGTAACGCAGGGTCGGCCAGTTGGCGTAGGTTGCCGCACGGCAGCGCCAGCGGTACAACTTCTGGTTGTCGCCGGTCATGCTCCAGTGGATATCATCCCCACGTGGCGCTTCCGAGAAGCCCAGCGCGAAGCGGTGCGGAATGTAGGTGAACCCTTCCACCATCAGCGGGCCGCCCGGCAGGTTGTCCAGACCGAAGTCGATCATGTTCAACGAAGTGTAAACCTCGTTAATACGCACTTTCAGACGAGAAATCACGTCGCAGCCTTGCTCACTGTGGACTTCCATCGGCAGCAGACCGTAACCAACGAACGGGTGATCGGCGCGGGTATCACGGGCATGACCGCTGGCGCGCACCATCGGGCCGACGTTGCTGAAGTCGCGGGCAATTTCCGGGTCAAGACGACCGATACCCACGGTGCGCTGCTCCATGTTGGGCGTGCTGAGCAGCATATCCACCAGTTCCTGTACGTCGCGACGCATCTGCTGGGCCAGTTGACGGGTCTGGATCATGTCGTCCTTCAGCAGGTCACGACGAATTCCGCCGATCAGATTAAGACCGTAAGTTTTACGCGCGCCAGTGAGGATCTCCGCCATTTTCATGGAGGTTTCACGCACGCGGAAAAACTGCATAAAGCCGGAGTCAAACCCGGTGAAGTGACAGGCCAGACCGAGGTTCAGAAGATGGGAGTGCAGACGCTCCACCTCCAGCAGAATGGCGCGGATCATCTGCGCGCGTTCCGGCACCTGAATGCCCATCGCGTTTTCAACGGAAGTGGTGTAGGCGGTGCTGTGAGCGAAACCGCAGATACCGCACACGCGATCCGAAAGGAAAGTCACCTCGTTGTAACCCATACGGGTTTCCGCCAGCTTTTCCATGCCGCGGTGGACGTAGAACAGACGGTAGTCGGCGTCGATAATGTTTTCACCGTCAACGAACAGGCGGAAGTGTCCCGGCTCGTCAGAGGTGACATGCAGTGGGCCGATCGGCACCACGTTGTTTTTCTTGTCGCCCAACTCGTTGATAAACTCGTAGGTTTCAGCGTCGGTCGTCGGCGCGGGGCGCTGGCGATAGTCCATGCTGTCTTTACGCAGTGGGTAGAGTTCGTCCGGCCAGTCGTCCGGCAGCACCAGACGGCGCTCATCCGGCAGGCCGACCGGGATCAGCCCGTACATATCGCGCACTTCGCGCTCGCCCCAAACGGCAGCGGGCACGCGCGGCGTAACAGACGGATATTCCGGTTTGTTCGGGTCCACTTCCACACGCACAGTGATCCAGCACTTCTGGCCCTGCTCCATCGACAGCACGTAGTAAACCGCGTAATGCCCGCACAGCTGGCGTTCGTCATTACCGAATAAGACCGAGAGCCAGCCGCCCTGTTTATAGTAGAGAAACTCAACCACTTCCGGCAGGTAATTCACCTTCACGGTAAGGGTGAGCTGATCTCGGGTCTGCCAGGCTTCGTCCAGCACCACGCCAGGAAAAGCCTGGTGCAGCGCCGCAAGGTAGTGTTGACCTAATTTTTCTTCAGACATGCTCAAACTCTCTTCAATCACGCCACCAGCAAGGAGACGAACGCTAAAAACGCAAACCCAAAACCGGCCCAGGTCACGCGGGAAGTGGCGCAAAAACGCAAACGCGCCATGCTGTTTTCGAACAGGGCGATCGCCAGCACGCCGATGAACAACTTAGCGACGGCAATCACCAGCGCCAGCAGCAGACCGCCCATGCTGAATGTTTCCATTTGCCCCCACGGCAGGAACACGCCGACGAACATCTGCAACACCACCAGTTGCTTGAGGCTGATGCCCCATTTCAGTACCGCAAAGCCGCTACCGCTGTATTCCGTCAGCGGGCCTTCCTGCAGCTCCTGCTCCGCTTCCGCCAGGTCAAACGGCAGTTTGCCCATCTCGATAAAGGTGGCGAACGCGCAGGCGCACAGCGCGAGGATCAGCGGGATACTGCGGGCCGCAGGCCAGTGGTAAATCGTATCGGTGATATTGCTGATGTGGGTGGAACCCGCCACCTGCGCGGCGACCCACAGCCCCAGCAGCAGAATCGGCTCCACCAGCACGCCGAGCATCGCTTCACGGCTGGCGCCGATGGCGGTGAACGGACTGCCGGTATCCAGACCGGCGATGGCGAAAAAGAAACGGGCGATGGCGAACAGGTAAATCAGGGTGATCAGATCGCCCAGTTGCGGCAGCGGCGAACCGACGGTCACCACCGGCAGCGCGGTGGCGATAGTCAGCATCACGCCAACCATCACAAACGGCGTCAGACGAAACACCCAGCCGGAGTCGGCAGGGGCGATGCTTTGTCGACCGAGCAGTTTGATAATGTCGCGGTACTCCTGCAGAACGCCCGGCCCGCGGCGATTGTGCAGACGGGCGCGCGCCACGCGGGTCACGCCGGACAACAGCGGCGCAGCGGCAAATAACACCAGCGCCTGAATTAACGGATATAAGACACTCATTCTCAGGCTCCTCGTGAAACCACAATCACCACCAGTACCGCCAGTTCAATCAGCGCCAGGCGACGGAACAGCAACGGCGCCGCCGCGTTCTGCCAGCCCGGCACCAGCGAAACCGGATTCAGCCATTTGCGCAGTTTGAGGACGGGCGCGAAAGCCTCCTTCACCGGCATGGCAAAGCCGTGCGCGGTAATGACCATCGACTGCTCATGATCGTAACCGCAGACCCACGCCGCACCGCGCGAACGTGACGGCAGGCGGTTGCCCTTAAACATTGCCATGATGATGAACGGCAGCAGCGGACAGGCGATCAGCAGCAGTGCGATCATGGGTTGTGAAACCGTGGTGTTCGCCGTTTCCAGTGGTAGCGGAACGGCTGTGGCGATCATCGGCAGCAGCCACGGCGCGGCGACGCCGCCCAGCACGCAGCAAATCGCCAGCGCCACCACGCTTACGCCCATCAGGATCGGCGCACAGCAGGCGTTTTCCGCTTCTTTAGTGCGCGGTGCGCCAAGGAAGGCGACGCCAAACACTTTCGCCATACACATCACCGCCAGCGCGCCGGTAATCGCCAGGCCAACCGCCAGCAGCGGCCCCAGCAGGCGACCCACAAAGGCCCCGCTGTTACCCAGTTTGAAGAAGGATTGATAGATCACCCACTCGCCTGCGAAGCCGTTCAGCGGCGGCAGCGCGGCCATCGCCATCAACCCCACCAGCATCGCGACAGAAATGACGGGCATACGCTTACCGATGCCGCCCAGCTTTTCAATGTCGCGGTGACCGGTACGGAACCAGATGCTGCCCGCGCCTAAAAACAGTACGCTTTTAAACAGGCTGTGGTTGACCAGGTGATACAGCCCGCCGGTCAGACCCAGCGCAATCAGCGCTGGCTGTTGCAGCGCGATGCCGGTGACGCCCGCGCCGAGACCGAGCAGGATAATGCCGATGTTTTCCAGCGTGTGGTAAGCCAGCAGACGCTGGATGTTATGTTCCATCAGCGCATACAGACCACCGACAAAAGCAGTGACCATCCCAAGCACCAGCAGCGTAACGCCCCACCACAGCGGCGCGTTGCCGCCAATCAGCGACAGCGACAGGATGCCCAGTAGTCCGACCTTCATGACCACGCCAGAGAACAGCGCAGCGGCTGGCGCGCTGGCGTTTGCGTGCGCCTGCGGCACCCAGCCGTGCAGCGGAATAATCCCTGCCAGCAGGCCAAAGCCGATGACGCCAAGCAGCCAGATATCCGAGCCCAGCGGTAGCGTCTGGGTGCGCACGTCCAGCAGACGCAGTTCCAGCGTGCCGTAGCGCTGCCACACCAGCCAGCAGGCGATCGCCAGCAGCAGCGTACCGAGACGCCCCAGCACAAACCACAGCTTGCCCTCTTTACTGCATCCGGTCAGGAACACAGCGCACAGCGCCATAATTTCCGCCATCACCACCAGTGTGCCGAGGTTACTGGCCACCACCGCGCAAACTGCCGCCGCCATCAGCAGGTTCACCAACAGGCCGTTAGCATTAACCTGCGGGTGACGATGCCAGTCGATGTTATAGAGGCTGACGAACAGTCCGCACAGTCCGAGGGTGATCAGCCAGATCGCATTCAGCGGGGTGATTTGTACGCTATGACCGATCGCCGGCATAAGGCCGCTGACGGCGGTTGCGCTGATGAGCACCGTAAAACCCGCGCCAGCCGCACACAGGCTGCCGACCGCGCCGCCAACCCCGGCGATCCAGCCGCTCAGCGCTTTATGAAACGAAAACAGAAATGCCAGAACCGCGGCGGCGGCGAACCAGGCCACGCCGCTGGTGACTAATGAAATTGCGCTCATTTTGCATCCCCACTCTGAGCCTGCTGAAACAAGGTGAGATCGCCGAAATCGGTGTTAAAGGTCAGCTCACGCTTACGTTTGCTGGCGCGGGCGATATCCATGTTATTTACCAGATGCAGGGCTTTGGTCGGACACATCCGCACGCAGGCCGGGCCTTGTTCGTCGAAGCTGCACAGATCGCACTTCACCGCGATAGCCCGTACGCCAGGCACCCAGTCCAGCAGCGTACTGACGCGAGCCGGCGCGGGTGGCGCGGGCGGCGCTTTTGGTGTATTCGCGTTCGCCGGAATGTGCAGCGGTCGGCTGCCGGAAAATTCAATGGCGCCAAACGGGCAGGCGATGCCGCACAGTTTGCAGCTGACGCACAGGCTTTCATTAAGCTGTACGGCGCCATCCACCCGGTTAATGGCGTTAACCGGACACACGGTGGCGCAGGGCGCGTCTTCACAATGGTGGCACAGCTGCGGCGCAGATTCTTTTTCGTTAAGCATCACTTTCAGGCGCGGCATAGACTGCAGGCCGTGCTGGCGATGCGTCTCTGAACAGGCGGCTTCACAGGTGTGGCAGCCGATACAGAGCGTGGAGTCAGCAATTACAAAACGATTCACCAGGCATTCCTCAGGTGATAGTCATTTTTGACGAAAAGATGGCGATGAAATGTCACTTTCGACACTTATCGACACACCTGTCCCTAAAAATTCCCGTGACGACACGTACGGCGACGTCACGATGTCAAACGGGTCGTGTCCCGGTCTTACGCTGCCGGGCTTTCACCCGCCGCCAGTTGGCTCAGATTGATCGGCGAACCGCTCTCGACGGCGGCATACAGACGGTCATAAACGCTGGCGATTTTGTCGAGATAGTGTTCCAGCACCTGCTCGCGGTCGCGGTTGCTGATCCGACCGTCCACACTGCCTTCAATGCTGAGCTGGGCTTGCGCAATCAACTGTTTATCTTCACCGTCTTTCGTTTCGACGTAGTATTCAATGGTGTGGCTGTTAAAGCCCTCCGCCATCGTCACGTAGATGCGAAAGTGTTCGAACAGGACGAAGCACAGGTCTTTATCCGGCGCGCAGCTCATCGCATGATGCAGCCGCGCTTTTGACAGGGTGATCCCCTGGACCAGCGAATTGCAGTAAATATGCCACTGGTCCTGTAGGCGACGATGCCGCTGCGCGATGTAGTCGGCTTTTTCGCTTATTTCCCAAATAGTCATGACAGGTTACCCGTTTAACTGAGATAGCCAGCCATAAGCATATTCCATGCCACTTTTTAACTCTTTGTTTTTAATAATTTTTAAAATTTACCCTTCGCTTTCGTCGCGCGAATGACATGTCATTTCGTCATCGTCGTCATCAGCGTGCCTTAACAATAATCATGCTGGCACGCTTATTGCTTAACCCTGGCCATCACATCGGGAGGCAACATGCACGAAATCACCCTTTGCCAGCGGGCGCTGGAATTGATCGAACAGCAGGCCGCTGCGCATGGCGCAAAACGCATAACTGGGGTCTGGCTCAAAATTGGCGCATTTTCTTGCGTTGAAAGCAGCGCTCTCTCCTTTTGTTTTGATCTGGTATGCCGTGGCACTGTTGCGGAAGGTTGTAAACTGCACCTCGAACAGCAAGAAGCCGAATGCTGGTGCGAGTGCTGTCAGGAATACGTCACGTTACTGACCCACCGCGTACGCCGTTGTCCGCAATGCAACAGCGATACGCTACGCATCGTGGCAGACGACGGATTACAGATTCGGCGAATTGAAATTGATGGAACAGAAGATTAAGCCGGGCGGCGGTTGCGCCTTATCCGGCAGAAAGCCTGTAACAAGAAAGAGACCAGGAGTGAGCAATGTGTACAACGTGCGGTTGCGGTGAAGGCAACCTTTATATAGAGGGTGATGAGCATAACCCGCATTCGGCGTTTCGTAGCGCGCCTTTTGCCCCGGCAGCCCGCCCGGCGCTGAATATTACCGGTATTAAAACGTCTGCCTTCACCCCAAGCCAGAGCGAAGAAGGCGATCTGCATTACGGACACGGCGAAGCCGGCACCCACGCGCCGGGCATGAGCCAGCGCCGCATGCTGGAAGTAGAAATCGACGTGCTGGATAAAAATAACCGTCTGGCCGAGCGCAACCGCGCCCGCTTCGCCGCCCGTCAACACCTGGTGCTCAACCTCGTCTCCAGCCCTGGTTCCGGTAAAACCACCCTGCTCACCGAAACGCTGATGAAACTGAAAGACCGGGTTCCCTGCGCGGTCATTGAGGGCGACCAGCAAACGGTCAACGATGCCGCGCGCATTCGCGCGACCGGCACGCCAGCGATTCAGGTCAACACTGGCAAAGGCTGCCATCTCGACGCACAGATGATTGCCGACGCCGCGCCACGCTTACCGCTTGACGATAACGGCATCCTGTTTATCGAAAACGTCGGCAACCTTGTCTGTCCGGCCAGCTTCGATCTCGGCGAACGCCACAAGGTCGCGGTGCTTTCCGTTACCGAAGGTGAAGACAAGCCGCTGAAATACCCGCATATGTTTGCCGCCGCCTCGTTAATGCTGCTTAACAAAGTCGATCTGCTACCGTACCTCAATTTTGACGTAGAGAAATGCATGGCCAGCGCCCGGGAAGTCAACCCGGACATCGAGATCATCCTCATTTCCGCCACCAGCGGCGAAGGGATGGAGAAATGGCTCAACTGGCTGGAGGCACAGCGATGTGCATAGGCGTTCCCGGCCAAATCCGCGCCATTGACGGTAACCAGGCCAAAGTCGACGTCTGCGGCATCCAGCGCGACGTCGACCTGACGCTGGTCGGCAGCCATGACGAAAACGGCGCGCCGCGTCTCGGTCAATGGGTACTGGTGCACGTTGGTTTCGCGATGAGCGTCATCAACGAAGCCGAAGCGCGCGACACCCTCGACGCGCTACAAAACATGTTTGATGTAGAGCCGGACGTCGGCGCTTTGCTGTACGGCGAGGAAAAATAATGCGTTTTGTTGATGAATACCGCGCGCCGGAACAGGTGATGCAGTTGATTGAGCACCTGCGCGAACGCGCCGCGCTGCTGCCTTACACCCCTGAACGTCCGCTGCGCATTATGGAAGTCTGCGGCGGTCATACCCACGCAATCTTTAAGTTTGGTCTCGACCAGTTGCTGCCGGAGAACGTGGAATTCATTCACGGCCCGGGCTGCCCGGTCTGCGTACTGCCAATGGGGCGAATCGACAGCTGCGTTGAAATCGCCAGCCACCCGGAGGTGATTTTTTGTACCTTTGGCGACGCCATGCGCGTACCCGGCAAACAGGGGTCGCTGTTACAGGCGAAAGCCCGCGGCGCGGATGTGCGCATCGTTTATTCGCCGATGGATGCCCTTAAACTGGCGCAGGAAAACCCGACGCGCAAAGTGGTGTTCTTCGGTCTGGGTTTTGAAACCACCATGCCAACCACAGCCATTACCTTACAGCAGGCGAAACAGCGCGACGTGCAGAACTTTTACTTTTTCTGCCAGCACATCACCCTCATTCCGACGCTGCGCAGCCTGCTTGAGCAGCCCGACAACGGCATCGACGCGTTCCTCGCGCCGGGCCACGTCAGTATGGTGATTGGCACCAACGCCTATGATTTCATAGCACATGAGTTCGATCGTCCGCTGGTGGTCGCCGGATTCGAACCGCTTGATCTACTGCAAGGCGTAGTGATGCTGGTTGAGCAGAAAATAGCGGCCCACAGCCAGGTGGAAAACCAGTACCGCCGCGTGGTGCCCGACGCCGGAAATCTGCTGGCGCAGCAGGCGATCGCCGAGGTGTTTTGCGTGACCGGCGACAGCGAGTGGCGCGGTCTGGGGGTGATTGAATCGTCCGGCGTGCATTTGACGGCTGATTATCAGCGTTTTGATGCTGAAGCCCACTTCCGTCCAGCGCCGCAGCAGGTTTACGACGACCCGCGCGCGCGCTGTGGCGAAGTGCTGACCGGCAAATGTAAGCCGCATCAGTGTCCGTTGTTTGGCAAAACCTGTAACCCGGAAAGCGCATTTGGCGCGTTGATGGTGTCTTCAGAAGGCGCATGTGCCGCCTGGTATCAGTATCGTCAGCAGGAGTGTGAAGCATGAACAGCGTACAACTCGCCCACGGTAGCGGCGGACAGGCCATGCAGCAGCTGATTAACAGCTTGTTTATGGAGGCCTTCGCCAACCCGTGGCTCGCCGAGCAGGAAGACCAGGCGCGGCTGGAACTGGCGCAACTGGTGGCCGAAGGCGATCGGCTGGCCTTTTCGACCGACAGCTACGTTATTGACCCGCTGTTTTTCCCCGGCGGCAATATCGGCAAGCTGGCGATCTGCGGCACCGCCAACGACGTGGCGGTCAGCGGCGCTGTTCCGCGCTATCTCTCCTGCGGCTTTATTCTTGAAGAAGGCCTGCCGATGGAGACGTTGAAAGCCGTGGTGAGCAGCATGGCGGCGACCGCGCGCGAAGCAAATATCGCCATCGTCACCGGCGACACCAAAGTCGTGCAGCGCGGCGCGGCGGACAAGCTGTTTATCAACACCGCCGGAATGGGGGCGATTCCAGCCAGCATCCACTGGGGCGCGCAAACCCTGTCTGCGGGCGATGTGCTGCTGGTCAGCGGCACCCTTGGCGACCACGGCGCCACTATCCTCAATCTGCGCGAACAGCTCGGGCTGGACGGCGAACTGGTCAGCGACTGCGCGGTGCTGACGCCGCTGATTCAGGCCCTGCGGGATATTCCGGGCGTGAAGGCGCTGCGCGACGCCACCCGCGGCGGCGTCAACGCGGTGGTCCATGAATTTGCCGCCGCCTGCGGTTATGGCATTGAGCTGTCCGAATCCGCACTTCCCGTAAAGCCTGCCGTTCGGGGAGTATGCGAGCTGCTGGGGCTGGACGCGCTCAACTTTGCCAACGAAGGCAAACTGGTGATTGCCGTGGAACGTGATGCGGCAGAAGCGGTGCTGGCGGCGCTGCATGCGCATCCGCTGGGGCGCGACGCCGCGCTGATTGGTGACGTGGTCGAGCGTAAAGGCGTGCGGCTGGCGGGTCTGTACGGCGTGAAGCGAACGCTCGATCTCCCGCACGCCGAGCCGCTGCCGCGGATCTGTTAAGTTCGTTATGTTGCCGGATGACGCTAAATGCTTGTCCGGCCAGTACAAGCGGGTCGACCCAGTGGCCCGCAATAAACGCAAAAGAATACCTATAATTTAACTCACTTTTCTCACCGCGCAGCGGTACTTTCCTGGAAAAGCAACATGTCGTATACACCGATGAGCGATCTCGGGCAGCAAGGATTGTTCGATATCACTCGTACATTATTACAGCAGCCCGACCTGCAATCGCTGAGTGAGGCGCTTTCGCAGTTGGTAAAGCGCTCTGCGCTTGCCGACAGCGCGGCGATAGTGTTGTGGCAAGCCGAAACGCAGCGCGCATCGTATTACGCCACGCGCGAACAGGGTAAACCCGTCGCTTATGAGGATGAGACGGTGCTGGCTCACGGGCCGATTCGTCGGATCCTCTCCCGTCCTGACGCCCTGCACTGTCACTATAGCGAGTTCAGCGAGACCTGGCCGCAACTGGCATCCGGCGGTCTGTACGAGCCCTTCGGGCATTACTGCCTGCTGCCGCTGGCGGCGGAAGGACGCATTTTCGGCGGCTGCGAGTTTACCCGCCGTGAAGAAAGTTCCTGGAGCGAAAAGGAATACCAGCGCCTGCAAACCTTCACCCAGATCGTCGGCGTGGTGGCAGAGCAGATCCAGTGCCGGGTAACCAATAACGTCGATTACGAACTTCTGTGCCGGGAGCGCGATAACTTCCGTATTCTGGTCGCCATCACCAACGCGGTGCTCTCGCGTCTGGATATGGACGAACTGGTGAGCGAAGTCGCCAAAGAGATCCATCATTATTTCAACATTGACGACATCAGCATCGTTCTGCGCAGCCACCGGAAAAACAAACTCAATATCTATTCCACGCATTATCTCGATCAGAATCATCCCGCGCACGAACAGAGCGAGGTCGATGAAGCTGGTACCCTGACCGAACGGGTGTTTAAAAGCAAAGAGATGCTGCTGATCAACCTCAATGAACGGGATGCGCTGGCGCCGTATGAACGGATGTTGTTTGAAACCTGGGGTAATCAGATCCAGACGCTGTGCCTGTTGCCGCTGATGTCAGGCAATAGCATGGTCGGGGTGCTGAAACTGGCGCAGTGCGAAGAAAAAGTGTTTACCACCGCCAACCTGAAGCTGCTGCGCCAGATTGCCGAACGTGTGGCGATCGCCGTCGATAACGCGCGGGCGTATCAGGAAATCCACCGTCTGAAAGAACGTCTAGTGGACGAGAACCTGGCGCTGACCGAACAGCTCAACAACGTCGACAGTGAGTTCGGCGAGATCATCGGTCGCAGCGAGGCAATGTACAGCGTACTGAAGCAGGTAGAGATGGTCGCGCAAAGCGACAGTACGGTGCTGATCCTCGGTGAAACCGGCACCGGGAAGGAGTTGATTGCCCGGGCGATTCATAACCTGAGCGGCCGCAACGCACGCCGGATGGTGAAAATGAACTGCGCGGCAATGCCCGCCGGACTGCTGGAAAGCGATCTGTTCGGTCATGAGCGCGGAGCATTCACCGGCGCCAGCGCGCAGCGGATAGGCCGTTTTGAGCTGGCGGATAAAAGTTCCCTGTTCCTGGATGAAGTGGGCGACATGCCGCTGGAGTTGCAGCCGAAACTGTTGCGCGTGTTACAGGAGCAGGAATTTGAACGGCTGGGCAGCAACAAACTGATCCAGACCGATGTACGCCTGATTGCCGCCACTAACCGCGATCTGAAAAAAATGGTTCTCGACCGCGAGTTTCGCAGCGACCTTTACTACCGGCTGAACGTTTTTCCGATCCAGTTGCCGCCGTTGCGCGAGCGCCCGGAAGATATTCCACTGCTGGTCAAAGCGTTTACCTTCAAGATCGCCCGCCGTCTGGGACGCAATATCGACAGCATTCCGGCGGAAACCCTGCGTACGCTTAGCAGTATGGAGTGGCCGGGTAACGTACGTGAACTGGAAAACGTTATTGAGCGCGCCGTACTGCTCACCAGAGGCAACGTGCTTCAGCTCTCGCTGCCGGATATGGGAATGCTCACGCCTCACACGCCGCCGGTGGCGACCGAAGTGGCGCAGGACGGCGAGGATGAGTACCAGTTGATTATGCGCGTATTAAAAGAGACCAACGGCGTGGTTGCGGGGCCGAAAGGCGCAGCCCAGCGTCTGGGCCTGAAGCGCACCACCCTGCTGTCGCGCATGAAAAGACTGGGTATTGATAAGGACGCGCTGGTGTAAGAGGCCATTGACGAATAAGGCGCATGCGCCTTATTCGCCCTACCCGGTCAGTCCTCTTCCCTGCGCTTCTTATGCTGAAATTTTTCGGGCAGCGCCGGAACGGGACGTTTATCGTCAATCAAATGCTGAACGGTGAGGATCGGATGCCGCCAGAGCATTCTCGGCCCCGCCCAGCGCATGATCTGCTTCATTTCCTCGCGCTTAGCGGGCTGGTAACAGTGCACCGGACACTGTTTACAGGCCGGTTTTTCCTCGCCAAACACGCATCTGTCCAGCCGCTTTTGCGCATAGGCGAACAGCGCGTCATAGTGCCCTGATTCGTCAGACGCCTGCGGACACTGGCTTTCGTATAGCGCGATCATCTTTTTAATCGTCAATTTTTCACGAGCAATACGCTTGCCGGTCATGATGTGCCCTCCGCGGCATTAAGATGCATTTATTCTACAACTTAACTATTCACGACACTATCCCCCGAAGGTGACAGGTTTCTCACCGGTCAGTCAAATAAGAATTATTTTCATTTAACTGTATCTTATCTATACCTTGTGCTATATAACATAGCAAAGGCTATATTCGATGAATAATTAACCACTTTATTATGAGGGATACTATGCCGCACCTGCCCCGTTTAACATCGCTCCTGTTCACTGGCGCACTTGCCGTTTTTGCGCTGTCGCCTGCGTATGCAAAAGAGAAATTCAAAGTCATTACCACCTTCACGGTGATCGCTGACATGGCGCGAAATGTCGCGGGCGATGCGGCAGACGTCAGCTCCATCACCAAGCCCGGCGCAGAAATTCATGAGTATCAACCCACGCCTGGCGACATTAAACGGGCACAAGGCGCGCAGTTGATCCTCTCTAATGGCCTGAATCTGGAACTGTGGTTTGCCCGCTTTTACCAGCATTTGGACGGCGTACCGGAAGTCACGGTCTCAAACGGCGTGAAGCCAATGGGCATCAGCGAAGGTCCCTATAACGGGAAGCCTAATCCGCACGCGTGGATGTCGGCAGAAAACGCCTTAATCTATGTCGATAATATTCGCGCTGCACTGGTGAAATACGATCCGGACAACGCCGCGGTTTACCAGAAAAACGCCGAGACCTATAAAGCGGAAATCCGCAAGGCGCTGGCTCCGTTACAGGCCGAACTGGCGAAGATCCCCGCCGACAAACGCTGGTTGGTCACCAGCGAAGGGGCTTTCTCTTACCTTGCGCGCGATAACGGGCTGAAAGAGCTTTATCTCTGGCCAATCAACGCCGATCAGCAGGGCACGCCGAAGCAGGTGCGCAAGGTGATCGACGCCATCAAAGCGCACCACATCCCTGCGGTATTCAGTGAAAGCACCGTCCCGGATAAACCTGCCCGCCAGGTGGCGCGGGAATCCGGCGCACACTATGGCGGCGTGCTGTATGTCGACTCCCTGAGCGCGGCAGACGGTCCGGTTCCGACCTATCTCGAGCTGCTGCGCGTCACCACTGAAACCATCGTCAAGGGGATTAACGATGGTCTGAGGAGCCAACCATGAGTCCATCCGCGATTACCGTGAATCAACTGACGGTGACGTATCGCAACGGTCACACCGCGCTGCGGGATGCCACGTTTCAGGTGCCGGGCGGCTCCATCGCCGCGCTGGTCGGGGTGAACGGCTCGGGAAAATCGACGCTGTTTAAGGCGCTAATGGGCTTTGTCCGGCTGGCTGCAGGGAATATCGCCATTCTGCAACAGCCGGTGAGCAAGGCGCTGAAGCACAATCTGATCGCTTATGTGCCGCAGTCCGAAGAAGTGGACTGGTCTTTTCCGGTGCTGGTGGAAGATGTGGTGATGATGGGACGCTACGGTCACATGGGCTGGCTGCGCCGAGCGAGCGCGGAAGATCATGCGCGCGTCGACGCGGCGCTGGCACGGGTAGATATGCTGGCGTACCGCCACCGCCAGATTGGTGAACTGTCCGGCGGGCAAAAAAAACGCGTATTTCTTGCCAGAGCGATCGCCCAGGAGGGTCAGGTGATCCTGCTGGATGAACCTTTCACCGGTGTGGACGTTAAAACCGAAGCCCGCATTATTGCGCTGTTGCGTGAACTGCGCGACGAGGGGCGCACCATGCTGGTGTCGACGCATAATCTCGGCTCGGTAACCGAGTTTTGCGATTACACCGTGATGATCAAAGGCACGGTGCTGGCTAGCGGCCCTACCGATACCACCTTTACCGCCGAAAACCTGGAACTGGCGTTCAGCGGCGTTTTGCGACACGTCGCGCTCAGCGGCGGCGAAGAACATATCATTACTGATGATGAACGCCCGTTTATCGCCCGCCGTACGGTTGAGGGAGGCCAATGATGAACTGGCTGACCGAGCCGTTTGGCTATCAGTATATGCTCAATGCAATGTGGGTCTCGGCGATGGTCGGCGGCCTGTGCGCATTTCTCTCCTGCTATTTGATGCTCAAGGGTTGGTCGCTGATTGGCGATGCGCTGTCGCATTCGATCGTGCCCGGCGTCGCCGGGGCGTATATGCTGGGTCTTCCCTTCTCTGTCGGCGCGTTTCTTTCCGGCGGCCTGGCGGCGGGCAGTATGTTGTTTCTTAATCAGCGCTCCCGGTTAAAAGAGGACGCCATTATCGGTCTGATTTTTTCCTCATTTTTTGGCATCGGACTGTTTATGGTGTCGCTAAACCCGATGTCGGTGAATATTCAGACGATAATCCTCGGTAACGTGCTGGCTATCGCGCCGGAAGACATTCTGCAGTTAGCAATTATCGGCGTGGTTTCTTTGCTCATCCTGTTGTTAAAGTGGAAAGACCTGATGGTCACCTTCTTTGATGAAAACCACGCCCGTTCGATTGGCCTGAACCCGGGTCGTCTGAAGCTGCTGTTTTTTACCCTGCTGTCGGTGTCGACCGTTGCCGCCCTGCAAACCGTTGGAGCCTTTCTGGTGATCTGCCTTGTGGTCACGCCCGGCGCAACGGCCTGGCTGTTAACCGACCGCTTTCCGCGTTTACTGACTCTCGCTGTCGCCATTGGCAGCCTGACCAGCTTCTTCGGCGCCTGGCTCAGCTACTGGCTGGACGGCGCCACCGGAGGAATTATCGTGGTCCTGCAAACATTACTGTTTTTGCTGGCGTTTATTTTTGCGCCGAAGCACGGACTGCTCGCTAACCGACGTCGCGCACGTCTTAAGGAGCCGTCATGTTCTTAAGCACACTGCTTGAGCCTTTTCAGTTCGACTTTATGCTGAACGCCCTTGCCGTTTCCGTCATTGTCGCTATTCCCTGCGCGCTGCTGTCGGTCTTTCTGGTGCTGAAAGGCTGGGCGCTCATGGGTGATGCCATGAGTCACGCGGTGTTTCCGGGTATTGTGCTGGCGTATATCGTCGGTATTCCGCTGGCTATCGGCGCGTTTATCGCCGGGCTGTTTTGCGCTGTCGCCACGGGCTTTCTCGACGATAACAGCCGCATTAAACGCGATACCATCATGGGGATCGTATTCTCTGGTATGTTTGGCGCAGGGCTGGTGCTGTACGTGTCAATTCAGTCTGAAGTGCATCTGGACCATATTCTGTTCGGCGACATGCTTGGGGTATCGCTGGTCGATATTCTGCAAACCGCGCTTATTGCCCTGGGGATCGCGCTGATTATCGGCGTAAAATGGAAAGATTTGCTGCTGCACGCTTTCGATCCCCATCAGGCGAAAGCCTGTGGGCTGAACACCACGCTGCTGCATTACGGTCTGCTGTGCATGATCGCCCTGACCATTGTCGCGACGTTAAAATCGGTCGGCATTATTTTGTCGATTTCTCTGCTGATCGCCCCTGGCGCGATTGCCATTCTGCTCACCCGCCGTTTTGGCCACGCGCTGTTGCTGGCGGTGTTGCTGTCGACGATCAGCGCGTTTCTCGGGGTCTATTTATCCTTTTTCTTAGACAGCGCCCCTGCGCCAACGATTGTTGTGCTGTTTACGGTGATTTTTATCGTCGCGTTTATTTATTCATCCCTTCGCGATCGGCGATCTGAAATGCGGAGCCGCCAGCCCGTCTGATTTCGTGGCATAAAGAGGATCGCGACGTAGCGCTCCTCTTTTACGCTGATAAAATCGTTGAATGACATCGTTCGTGACCAAATTCACAATTGAATGCACAAAGATTAGACAAAAAGAGAAAATAACATAATGTATATTCGTGACTAATGGAGAACGTACATTATGAACATCCTGACCACATCTTATAAAATGTCCAAATGGTTTAATATTGACACCGTTATTGTCAATCACCGTCCTTAACGCCACATACGCCTCCACCGCAATATCATTGCAGGCTATTTATTTAGCCAGTAACTGATATCCCATACTTGTTTTTATGATTTCTGTTTCACCGCAGCGGTTTTGACTCGCCCTGATAAATTGGCGAAGGTCAGTCGTTTCGGCGATCTACGGTTAATCATAAAGACGAATTCGTATTGCGTCAGAAAAGTGGTTTTCATATTTCATGAATAACCCCGGGAATCGCGCGCCCAAAATAAAGATTAAAGGATGACATCATGAATAACTTTAAACATCTGCCAGAACCTTTTCGTATTCGCGTTATTGAACCGGTAAAACGCACCACCCGGGAGCATCGTGACAATGCGATTATTAACGCCGGGATGAACCCCTTCCTGCTGGATAGCGAAGATGTCTTTATTGATCTGCTGACTGACAGCGGCACCGGCGCCGTCACGCAAAATATGCAGGCGGCAATGATGCGCGGCGATGAAGCTTACAGCGGCAGCCGAAGCTATTATGCGTTATGCAAAGCGGTGAACGATATTTTTGGTTATCAGTACACCATTCCAACGCACCAGGGGCGCGGCGCTGAACAAATCTACATTCCGGTGCTGATCAAAAAACGCGAGCAGGAAAAAGGCCTCGATCGCAGCAAAATGGTGGCTTTCTCCAACTATTTCTTCGACACCACCCAGGGTCATAGCCAGATTAACGGCTGTACCGTTCGCAACGTCTACATTAAGGAAGCGTTTGATACTGCCGTTCGCAATGACTTTAAGGGTGATTTTGATCTGCAGAGTCTGGAGCATGAAATTGAAACCGTCGGCCCGAATAATGTCCCTTATATCGTGGCGACCATTACCTGTAACTCGGCGGGTGGCCAGCCGGTTTCGCTCGCGAACCTGAAAGCGATGTACGCTATCGCGAAGAAGTACGATATTCCGGTGGTAATGGACTCGGCGCGCTTTGCGGAAAACGCCTGGTTTATTCAGCAACGAGAGCCGGGTTATCAGGACTGGACCATTGAAGAGATCACCCGCGAGACCTACAAGTATGCGGATATGCTCGCCATGTCAGCGAAGAAGGATGCCATGGTGCCAATGGGTGGGCTGCTGTGCATTAAAGACGACAGTTTCCTCGATGTGTATACCGAATGCAGGACGATTTGCGTGGTGCAGGAAGGCTTCCCGACATACGGCGGGCTGGAAGGCGGTGCAATGGAGCGTCTGGCCGCGGGCCTCTACGATGGGATGAACCAGGACTGGCTATCCTACCGCATCGCGCAGGTTCAATACCTGGTAGACGGCCTGGAAGCCATCGGCGTGACCTGTCAGCAAGCGGGCGGGCATGCGGCATTCGTCGACGCCGGTAAGCTGCTGCCGCATATTCCTGCTGAGCAGTTCCCGGCCCAGGCGTTGGCCTGCGAACTGTATAAAGTCGCGGGCATTCGCGCCGTCGAGATTGGGTCATTCCTGCTTGGCCGCGATCCGAAAACCGGCAAGCAGCTACCGTGTCCGGCCGAGCTGCTGCGCTTAACCATCCCACGCGCGACGTACACCCAAACGCATATGGACTTTATTATTGAAGCGTTCGGACACGTCAAAGAAAATGCCCATAATATTAAAGGGTTAACCTTCACCTACGAGCCAAAAGTCTTACGTCACTTTACCGCGCGACTCGCGGAAGTGTAATTAACCCTGACGCCAGCGGCGTTATCGCCTTGATAACGCCGCTGGCGAATTCAAGCCTGGCATTACTGATATTCCTGACGACAACACCGACTTAGCCGTTATCATTAAGGGAACGCCATGGACGAAGACGCAAATAAAAAACACTCCTCATTCTGGGGAATTATGGTGATTGCCGGCACCGTTATTGGTGGCGGGATGTTTGCTTTACCGGTTGACCTTGCTGGCGCGTGGTTTTTCTGGGGGGCGTTTATTTTAATTATCTCCTGGTTTTCCATGTTGCATTCCGGGTTATTGTTATTAGAAGCCAACCTTAATTACCCCGTAGGATCCAGCTTTAACACGATTACGAAAGATTTAATAGGCGCGAAGTGGAACATCATCAGCGGCATCACCGTCGCTTTCGTGTTATATATTTTGACCTATGCCTATATTTCGGCGAACGGGGCAATCATTAGCGAAACCATTGCGATTAACACCGGCTCACATGTGAACCCGAGGATCGTGGGCATAGGTAGCGCAATCTTCGTCGCCAGCATTTTGTGGATCAGTTCTCTCGCCGCCAGTCGCATCACCTCTTTTTTTCTCGGCATTAAGATCATTGCCTTTATCGTGGTGTTCGGCTCATTCTTCTTTCAGGTTGACTATTCCATTCTCAGGGACATCGCCGAGCCACAGGCCAATCGCACCTATCTGCCCTATATTTTGATGGCGGTTCCGGTCTGCCTGGCTTCGTTCGGTTTTCACGGCAATATTCCCAGCCTGATTATCTGTTACGGCAAGAGAAAGGATAAGCTGATCAAAAGCATCGTCTTTGGTTCACTGTTGGCGCTGGTGATTTATCTGTTCTGGCTGTACTGCACGATGGGCAATATTCATCGCAGCAACTTCAAGGAGATCATCGCCTCAGGCGGCAATGTTGATTCGCTGGTAAAGTCATTTTTAGGCACTAACCAGCATGGCATTATCGAGTTTTTCCTGCTGATCTTTTCTAACCTTGCGGTAGCCAGTTCATTCTTTGGCGTCACGCTGGGGCTGTTCGACTACCTGGCGGATCTGTTCAAAATCGACAATTCCCCCCTCGGGCGATTCAAAACCCTGCTGTTTACCTTTTTACCTCCGGCTGCGTTGTACCTGCTGTTCCCAAACGGTTTTATCTACGCGATTGGCGGAGCCGGGCTGTGTGCCACCATCTGGGCGGTTATCGTGCCGGCATTCCTTGCGCTGAAATCGCGTGAACGCTTTCCGGATAAAATGTTCACCGTATGGGGCGGCAGAGCGATCCCCATGGTGGTGATATTGTTCGGCATTACGGTCATTCTTTGCTGGTTCGGCAGCACCTTTAACCTCCTGCCACGGTTTGGCTAAATCGAAATGGAATGAGGATCGAGAAGTCTCGATCCTCGCTTTCCCTGAGTTGCTTATCTCCGTTATCATAAGCCCCTTATGTGATAACAACGAAAACGAAAAGCATCGCAATCCGTTTAAATTCAGGGAACTGGACACAACTTCATGAGTACAATCGATAATTTCGACGCCCATACCCCCATGATGCATTGGTGTGTTGATATTGATAAATAACGATTATTTTCATAAAAATACCAAAAACTGCATTTCAGCCTACATTTATTTAACTAACTGATTTTACGAACATTGTTTGCCATACTCGTCTGGCGTTATACTCCCTCTGTTTTTCATCCCTCTAATAACACAGGGCATCTCCATGAGCCGATACCATGTACCCAGCAGTGAAGGCCAGTATGAGAAAGACTCTGGCGAACAAGTTTTGGCTAACAAGCTGGGGATCGC
This sequence comes from Citrobacter sp. Cs237, assembly GCF_030332325.1. Classification (NCBI taxonomy): domain Bacteria; kingdom Pseudomonadati; phylum Pseudomonadota; class Gammaproteobacteria; order Enterobacterales; family Enterobacteriaceae; genus Citrobacter; species Citrobacter sp. Cs237. The sequence continues at coordinate 48,415 of NZ_JAOWIB010000094.1, forward strand.
GACTTCTGATGAGATGAATGAGGCTGAACTTGTCCTGTTAGAACAACTCTACCAGTCCGTTTTTGAAGAACAGTTTCCGGAAGGACAGCTCAGCGTCGCCATGCTAAAACGCTGGCACCACCGCTGGTTAGGTAATGTCTACGAGTGGGCTGGACAAGAAAGAGCGGTTAACATCAGCAAAGGCGGCTTTATGTTTGCCCCCTCAGCACAGTTGCCAAAACTGCTGAACAAATTCGATACCAAATATCTTGCTCCTTTCACGCCATGTAGCGGCATGGACGAAGAACAACTCATCACCGCTATCGCCATCACCCATGTCGAGCTAATACTTATCCATCCATTCAGAGAGGGAAACGGACGCCTGTCGCGGCTGCTGGCCGACGTGATGGCCGTTCAGGGAGGATACAAACCGCTGGATTATCAAAGCTGGGAGCAAAACAAAGCCCAGTATATCTCGGCTATCCATGCAGGCGTATCAATGGACTACGAGCCGATGAAACACTGGGTCAGAGAAGCATTGAGAAGGGATTAAACCGCAAGACGTAAATGAGCGAACTTTTTGCGCGTCGCTTCAAGGGAAGCTTCGATCTTCTCGGAGGACTGCCCTGTTTCAACAGCCGTAGATGTTGCTACCGAGCGAACGATGTCAGCGCGAGATGGCTTAGCGTAGCTTGCCTGAGTTTTTTTGTTGTTCATAAACACTCCTGAAAAGCAGAATCTGGGCTGAAAGACATCGTTCAAACAGTATACCAAATCTTCTACGCAAATTCATATCAACCCTCTTTAAAGGTTCACGCAGCGCCCAGGATCTGTTAGCAATACAAAGCCTCTGCTTCTCGCGTCGCCGCATCCAGATTTCATCTGTTCAACTTCATAGTTTCAATGAATTTGCGAGCAGTCTCGCGTGACTGATCAATGCTGGCAGAATCTGAGACATTACCAATAGTAGATCTGATAACCTGTTTTAACGCCTTGCCACCTGTCGCTTGTCTGGTGATGACATACCTCGTTGAAGGATACAAATCTTTTTGGCGGCACTGATTTTGACACCACAACCTACGGGTGAATCCCTGTGGTTGTCAGTGATAAGATACGGCTTTCGTTCAGGACTGGGTAAGTAGACACCTCGCTCTTGCTGGCCGATATCTGGTTTGACGTCGCTAGATAACTCATTGATTATAATCGACTGAGTGAGTGTCATTTTCATTTGATGTATACCAGCAAGCCAGAGTATATACCCGAAACTAACCGGTAGACTTCTGGTATACAAATTTATGGGTTTATGTGGGTTCAAGGAGGTTTCACTTGGGGCCATTTGAGCACGCAAAAGACTTAAAAAACGAGTAAAATCAATATGAATGAGTCTATTGACAAGGATTTATCAGACCATACGCCCATGATGCAGCAGTATCTCAAGCTGAAAGCCCAGCATCCTGAGATCCTGCTTTTTTACCGCATGGGTGACTTTTACGAACTGTTTTATGACGATGCGAAACGTGCGTCACAGTTGCTCGATATATCGCTGACCAAACGCGGCGCGTCGGCGGGCGAACCGATTCCAATGGCGGGCATCCCCCACCATGCCGTCGAAAACTATCTCGCGAAGCTGGTCAATCAGGGCGAATCAGTCGCTATTTGCGAACAGATTGGCGACCCGGCCACCAGCAAAGGTCCGGTTGAACGTAAGGTGGTTCGCATTGTCACGCCAGGCACCATCAGCGATGAAGCGCTGTTGCAGGAGCGCCAGGACAACCTGCTGGCCGCCATCTGGCAGGACAGCAAAGGCTACGGCTACGCGACGCTGGATATCAGCTCCGGGCGCTTTCGTCTGAGCGAACCCGCCGACCGCGAAACGATGGCTGCCGAGCTGCAACGCACCAACCCGGCAGAATTACTGTACGCGGAAGATTTTGCCGAGATGGCGCTGATTGAGGGGCGCCGTGGGTTGCGTCGTCGCCCACTATGGGAATTCGAGATTGATACCGCCCGCCAACAGCTTAATTTGCAGTTTGGCACCCGGGATTTGATCGGTTTCGGCGTCGAAAACGCGCCGCGTGGGCTTTGCGCCGCTGGATGCCTTTTGCAGTATGTGAAAGATACCCAACGCACCTCTCTGCCGCATATCCGTTCCATCACCATGGAGCGCCAGCAGGACAGCATCATTATGGATGCCGCTACGCGTCGTAATCTGGAAATCACCCAGAATCTGGCGGGCGGCGTGGACAATACGCTGGCCTCGGTGCTCGACTGCACCGTGACCCCGATGGGCAGCCGTATGCTCAAACGCTGGCTGCATATGCCGGTGCGCGACACCGACATCCTCACCGAACGTCAGCAAACTATCGGCGCGTTACAGGATGCCACTGGCGACCTGCAACCGGTGCTGCGTCAGGTCGGTGATCTGGAGCGTATCCTCGCGCGTCTGGCCCTGCGAACCGCCCGTCCTCGCGATCTCGCCCGTATGCGTCACGCCTTCCAGCAGCTTCCGGAACTGCGCGCGCAACTGGAGTCGGTAAACAGCGCTCCCGTGCAGAGGCTGCGCGAAAAGATGGGCGAATTTGCTGAACTGCGCGATCTGCTGGAGCGCGCCATCATCGACGCGCCGCCGGTGCTGGTCCGTGACGGCGGCGTTATCGCACCGGGCTACAACGAAGAGCTGGACGAATGGCGCGCGCTGGCTGACGGCGCGACCGACTATCTCGACCGGCTGGAGATCCGCGAGCGCGAACGTACCGGCCTGGACACCCTCAAAGTCGGTTTTAACGCCGTACACGGTTACTACATTCAGATTAGCCGCGGGCAGAGCCACCTGGCGCCAATCAACTACGTCCGCCGTCAGACATTGAAAAACGCCGAGCGCTACATTATTCCGGAGCTGAAAGAGTACGAAGATAAAGTGCTCACCTCTAAGGGCAAAGCGCTGGCGCTGGAAAAACAGCTTTATGACGAACTGTTCGACCTGCTGTTGCCACATCTGGCAGATCTGCAGCAAAGCGCTAATGCGCTGGCGGAACTCGACGTGCTGGTGAACCTGGCAGAGCGCGCTTACACACTCAACTATACCTGCCCTGTCTTCACCGATAAGCCGGGCATTCGCATTACCGAAGGCCGTCATCCGGTGGTTGAGCAGGTGCTCAATGAGCCGTTTATCGCCAACCCGCTGGATCTCTCGCCGCAGCGGCGGATGTTGATTATCACCGGGCCGAACATGGGGGGTAAAAGCACCTATATGCGTCAGACCGCGCTGATCGCGCTGCTGGCATACATTGGCAGCTATGTGCCCGCCCAGAAAGTGGAGATTGGTCCGATTGATCGCATCTTCACCCGCGTCGGCGCGGCAGACGATCTGGCTTCCGGCCGTTCCACCTTCATGGTCGAGATGACTGAAACCGCCAACATTTTGCATAACGCCACCGAGAACAGCCTGGTGCTGATGGATGAAATCGGACGCGGCACCTCCACTTACGACGGCCTGTCGCTGGCATGGGCCTGCGCGGAAAACCTGGCGAATAAGATCAAGGCGCTGACGCTGTTTGCGACACACTACTTCGAGCTGACCCAATTACCGGAAAAAATGGAAGGGGTAGCCAATGTCCATCTGGATGCGCTGGAACATGGCGATACCATCGCCTTTATGCACAGCGTGCAGGACGGCGCGGCCAGCAAAAGCTATGGTCTGGCGGTGGCGGCGCTGGCGGGCGTGCCGAAAGAGGTGATTAAGCGCGCGCGCCAGAAGTTGCGCGAGCTGGAAAGCATTTCGCCGAACGCTGCCGCTACGCAGGTCGATGGCACGCAGATGTCGCTGCTGTCGATGCCAGAGGATACCTCTCCTGCCGTGGAAGCGCTGGAAAATCTCGATCCGGATTCGCTGACGCCGCGCCAGGCGCTGGAGTGGATTTATCGGCTCAAAAGCCTGGTGTAACCGTTATCGCCCGGTGGCGTTGCGCTTATCGGGCCTACGGCGTTAAGAATTCGTAGGCCCGATAAAGCGTCGCTGCTATCCGGTTCTGTATTAACGTTTATCTTCCGCCAGCAACGGCGGGATAGCGGGCACCATCGGCGCGTCGTCGATATCCTTCTGCGTCATGCGAAACGCCTCGGGATAATGCTCGCGGCGGGTACGGCGTAGCGGTTCGGTATCGCGCCAGGTATACAGGCAATGCTGACACTGGTAAACCGTCCAGACCCCCTTCACCGGCGAGGTCGCCATCACTTCAATCTGCTCATCGGCACAACGTGGACAAATCATCTGCTCCTCCTTATTTACGGTTAGCCAGCATGGCGGTCAGTTTCTCCGCCCAGGCTTTGGTTTCCGGGAGATCGCAGACCGGCTGGCTGTAATGTCCACGGTTGTCCGGCGCAACAGGCGTGGTGGCGTCAATAATCAGCTTGTCGGTGATCCCCGCCGGACTTGAACCGGGATCCAGCTCCAGCACCGACATATTCGGCAACTGCACCAAATCTCCCGCTGGATTGACCTTCGACGACAGCGCCCACATCACCTGCGGCAGATTGAACGGATCGACATCTTCGTCAACCATAATCACCATCTTTACGTAGCCCAGACCGTGCGGCGTGGTCATCGCGCGCAGGCCCACGGCGCGGGCAAAACCGCCGTAGCGCTTTTTGGTCGAAATAATCGCCAGCAGGCCGTGGGTGTACATCGCGTTTACCGCCTGAACCTCCGGGAATTCCGCTTTCAGTTGCTGATACAGCGGTACGCAGGTCGCCGGTCCCATCAGATAGTCGATTTCAGTCCATGGCATCCCGAGATAAAGCGACTCAAAAATCGGTTTGCTGCGGTAAGAGACTTTATCAATACGCACCACCGTCATATTGCGTCCGCCGGAGTAGTGGCCGGTAAACTCGCCGAACGGCCCTTCGATCTCGCGCTTACGGCTTTCGATGACGCCCTCGAGGATCACTTCGGAGCCCCAGGGTACGTCAAAGCCAGTCAGCGGGGCGGTGGCGATGGGATACGGGCTTTCGCGCAGCGCGCCGGCCATTTCATACTCCGACTGATCGTACTTCAGCGATGTGGCGCCCATCAGAGTGATGATCGGATCATTACCGAGGGTAATCGCAATCGGCAGATCCTCACCGCGCTCTTCCGCTTTATGCAGATGCAGCGCGATGTCATGCATCGGCACCGGTTGCAGACCAAGTTTGCGCTTGCCTTTGACTTCCATGCGGTAAATCCCGACGTTTTGCTTGCCGAAGTTGTCCGGATCAAGCGGATCGCGGGAGACCACGCAGGCTTTATCGAGGTAAAAACCGCCGTCACCGTCGTTCAGTCGAAACAGCGGCAGGATGTCGAAAAGGTTGATCGCATCGCCGTCAACGGTGTTTTCCGCCCATGCCGGATTCGCCCGGCGTTCCGGCGCAACGGGAAAGTGATCCCAGCGACGAATAAACTCATCTATTTGCTTTTTTACCGGCGTATTCGGTGGCAACCCCAGTGAGATCGCGTGGTTTTGCCACGAACCGATGGTGTTCATCGCCACGCGCGCGTCGGTGAAGCCACGAATGTTATCAAACCACAGCGCGGGCGCGCCGTCGCCAATACGTCCGGTGGCGTTAGCGGCTGCCGCCAGATCCGGCTCGGCGCTCACTTCTTCACCGATCTTCAGCAGTTGCCCCTGCTCGTCCAGCGCCTGTAAAAAGCTGCGTAAATCATCAAATGCCATTATTCATTCTCCTGAGAAAAATTCCGCTCCTGCTGCAACCCCTGCCAGCGGCGGGCGTGGGGATGCTCAAGCGCGAACTGGTCGAGTACGCGCGCCACGATATGCTGAGTGATGTCATCTACGGTTTGTGGATGGTTGTAGAACGCGGGCATCGGCGGCACCATCGCCACGCCCATGCGGGATAAGGCAAGCATGTTCTCCAGATGCAGGGTGCTAAGCGGCATTTCGCGCGGCACCAGCACCAGTTTGCGCCCCTCTTTCAGCACCACGTCGGCAGCGCGCCCCACCAGGCCTTCGGCATAGCCTGCGCGAATACCGGCCAACGTTTTCATACTGCACGGAATGACGATCATGCCGTCGGTACGAAAGGATCCAGAAGAGATCGTTGCCGCCTGATCCGCCGGGCTATGACAGTAATCAGCCAGTGCCGCAACGTCCCGCGCCCGCCAGGGCGTTTCCAGCTCAATGGTGGTTTTGGCCCACTTTGACATCACCAGATGCGTTTCCACCTCCGGCATCTGCCGCAACACCTGAAGCAGCGCCACGCCAAGCGGCGCGCCTGTTGCGCCGGTCATCCCAACAATCAGTCTCATTCATCGCCTCAATATTGTTCGTATACGAACGTTTGCATTAAAATACGCCAGCGATGAAGTAACAACAAGATCCTGAAAATTGCACCGCACGGATCGCTTAAAACGGCTGCATTAAAAAACCGGCAAGAAACCGCTATGATAGAAGCCGATACGCAAACCGGAGTTCCCATGGCGTTACGAAACACAGCGTTTCACCTGTTACGGCAACTTTTTCAGCAGCATACCGCACGCTGGCAGCATGAATTACCGGAGCTGACCAAACCTCAGTACGCCGTCATGCGCGCCATTGCCGAGCGCCCTGGCATTGAGCAGGTCGACCTTACCGAGGCTGCGGTAAGTACGAAAGCTACGCTGGCGGAGATGCTAAGCCGAATGGAAAAACGCGGGCTGGTGAGGCGAGAAAACGATCCGCTGGATAAACGTCGACGCTTTGTGTTTCTCACTGCGCAAGGCGAAGCGTTGCTGACAACGACGATGCCGCTGGGCAACCGCGTGGATGAGGAATTTCTGGGGCGGCTAAGCGAAGAAGAGCGCGAACAGTTCACGCGACTGGTGCGTAAAATGATGGAATGATTTTCCTGGCGCGGCTCACGCCTTATCCGGCCTGAAGCCCGTTCCCTCTGGACTTGCCGGACAATCCCCAAAAAAAAGACCAGCCTCACAGAGACTGGTCTTTCTTGATGGAACTTTGCTTACTCGCGGAACAGCGCTTCGATATTCAGTCCCTGAGTCTGCAAAATTTCCCGCAGACGACGCAGACCTTCAACCTGAATCTGACGGACACGTTCACGCGTGAGACCAATTTCGCGGCCCACATCTTCCAGTGTCGCAGCTTCATAACCCAGCAGACCGAAACGACGTGCCAGCACTTCACGCTGTTTGGCGTTCAGTTCGAACAGCCATTTGACGATACTCTGCTTCATATCGTCATCCTGCGTGGTGTCTTCCGGACCGTTGTCTTTTTCATCGGCCAGGATATCCAGCAACGCTTTTTCAGAGTCGCCACCCAACGGGGTGTCCACCGAGGTAATGCGCTCGTTAAGACGAAGCATGCGGCTAACGTCATCAACCGGTTTATCCAGTTGCTCTGCGATTTCCTCCGCGCTCGGTTCGTGGTCCAGCTTATGGGACAACTCACGGGCGGTACGCAGGTAAACGTTCAGCTCTTTTACAATGTGAATAGGCAGTCGAATGGTACGGGTTTGGTTCATAATCGCCCGTTCAATCGTCTGGCGAATCCACCAGGTTGCGTATGTTGAGAAGCGGAACCCGCGTTCCGGGTCAAACTTCTCGACGGCACGGATAAGCCCCAGATTGCCCTCTTCGATCAGGTCCAGCAACGCCAGACCACGATTGCCGTATCGGCGGGCAATTTTCACCACCAGACGCAGGTTACTTTCAATCATCCGACGGCGTGAGGCAACATCTCCGCGCAGTGCGCGACGCGCGAAATACACTTCTTCTTCGGCTGTTAGCAGTGGCGAATATCCGATTTCACCAAGGTAAAGCTGAGTCGCGTCCAACACACGCTGTGTGGCCCCCTGCGATAACAGCTCCTCTTCAGCCAACTCGTTATCACTGGGTTCCTCTTCAACTAAGGCTTTTTCGTCAAAAACCTCAACTCCGTTCTCATCAAATTCCGCGTCTTCATTTAAATCATGAACTTTCAGCGTATTCTGACTCATAAGGTGGCTCCTACCCGTGATCCCTTGACGGAACTAGCAAGTGTCAGCCAGGTTCCGTCGATTTATCGCTGCGGTAAATAACGCAGCGGGTTTACGGATTTCCCCTTGTAACGAATTTCAAAATGCAAGCGTGTAGAACTGGTTCCGGTGCTACCCATGGTCGCTATTTTTTGCCCCGCCTTCACTTCCTGTTGTTCCCGGACCAGCATTGTATCGTTATGGGCGTAGGCACTCAGGTAATCATCGTTATGTTTGATGATAATAAGATTACCGTAACCGCGCAGCGCGTTACCGGCATACACGACGCGGCCATCTGCGGTCGCGACAATTGCCTGTCCTTTGCTGCCTGCAATGTCGATCCCTTTATTGCCCCCTTCGGTAGCGCCAAAGTTTTCGATCACTTTGCCTTCCGTCGGCCAGCGCCATGTTGAAATTGGCGAACTGGTAGACGTACTGCTTGCAGTCGATTCGGTTGTGCTAACCGCCGGAGCCGTTACAGGCGCTGTGACAACTGTCCCAGCAGGCTTGTTGTTAGGCAACATTTTGTTAGCACTTTGTTCACCTGAATTCTCAGAATACGTAATTGTCGGTTTCGACGCAACAGCGACGGCGGAATTTTGTGCAGGGTTGGTCACAACTCCTTGCGCGGCCGCATCGGCCTGGGTGATCGCATTTCCGCCCGTGATTGGCGCACCGGACGCGTTGCCGACCTGGAGGGTCTGCCCAACATTCAGGCCATACGGGGCCGGAATGTTATTCCGTTGCGCAAGATCGCGGAAGTCGTTGCCGGTGATCCACGCGATATAAAATAGCGTATCGCCCTTTTTAACGGTGTAGGTACTGCCGCCGGTATAGCTACCTTTCGGAATGTTCCCATACTGACGATTGTACACAATACGACCGTTTTCCATCTGAACGGGTTGCTCCGCAACGGGCTGGATTTGCGTCGGTTGACTCACCGGACGCTGGACCGGCTGAATTTGCGGCGTTTGCTGCTGTGCGGTATTCGCGCTCCCCATTGTCGGCGGGGGCGTAATCAGCATCCCAGAATTCGTGTTCGCAGGGGCGCTGCCATTAACGGAACTGACTGGCGCTGGCGGATTAGAGGAATTTGAACAGCCTGCCAGCCATAACGAAACCAGTGACAATGCCGCGATGCGGCTGACGGTGAATTTTGGGCTTCCCGCGCTCATTTATCCCCCAGGAAAAAATTGGTTAACAACCAGTGACATAATAACCATGAAAGCACTGGAAAACGTCTTCACAATACGCTGACCTGTTGCAAAATAACCAGGAAAACTCCAGGTATTCGGGCCGTTTTCTATGCCAGTTCGCCCTTGACCAGGGGAACAAAACGCACGGCTTCCACGGTGTCGATAATAAATTCGCCGCCCCGACGACGCACCCGTTTCAGAAACTGATGCTCATCGCCCACGGGCAAAACGAGAATGCCGCCCTCGTCCAGTTGCGTCATTAACGCAGTCGGGATCTCCGGCGGTGCTGCCGTCACAATGATAGCGTCAAACGGCGCACGTGCTTGCCAACCTTGCCATCCATCGCCGTGACGAGTTGAAACATTGTGTAAATCAAGCTGTTTCAGGCGACGGCGCGCCTGCCATTGCAGCCCTTTGATGCGTTCGACCGAGCAGACATGGTGCACCAGATGCGCCAGTATCGCCGTCTGATACCCGGAACCCGTGCCGATCTCCAGCACCCGCGACTGCGGCGTCAGCTCCAGCAATTCGGTCATACGCGCGACCATATAGGGCTGCGAGATCGTCTGCCCCTGTCCTATCGGTAGCGCGATGTTATCCCAGGCTTTATGTTCAAACGCTTCATCGATGAATTTTTCGCGCGGCACGGCGGCTAGCGCCTCAAGCACATGCTCATCGCGGATCCCCTGCCCGCGAAGTTGATCAAGAAGCGTCTGTACGCGTCTGCTTACCATTGCGTGTCAACTCCCACGCTGTCTAACCAGTCAGAAACCACATCATGCGCGCTGTGCGCGGTTAAATCCACATGCAGCGGCGTAATGGAGACATAACCGTCCTCCACCGCGGCAAAATCGGTGTCAGGCCCGGCGTCATGCTTGTCGCCCGGCGGGCCAATCCAGTACAGCGTATTGCCACGCGGATCTTCCTGCGGGATCACTTTATCCGCCGGATGGCGGCTGCCGCAGCGGGTTACGCGGATCCCTTTGATCTGATCCAACGGCAGGTCCGGGACGTTGATGTTCAGGATCCGTCCTGTACGCAGCGGCTCACGGCTTAACGCGCGCAGGATACGGCAGGTGATGGCGGCGGCGGTCTCGTAATGCTGATAGCCGTCCAGCGAAACGGCCAGCGCCGGAAAACCAAGATGCCGTCCTTCCATCGCCGCGGCGACGGTCCCCGAGTAAATCACATCATCGCCGAGATTCGGCCCGGCGTTAATCCCGGACACCACGATGTCCGGACGCGGACGCATCAGCGCATTTACGCCCAGATAAACGCAGTCAGTGGGCGTACCCATTTGGACCGCAATGTCGCCGTTATCAAAGGTGAAGGTGCGAAGCGAAGATTCCAGCGTTAATGAGTTCGACGCGCCGCTGCGGTTACGATCCGGGGCGACGACCTGTACGTCGGCAAACTCCCGCAGCGCTTTCGCCAGCGTTTGTATACCGGGTGCGTGGACCCCGTCATCGTTACTCAGCAATATGCGCATAATCACCCATTGTGTTAATCAGTTCCCTCACTACGCTGGTGGCGAAGCTCCCGGCAGGTAGCCAGAAACGCAGTTCGACGGTGACGTCGTCCCACCAGTTCCAGCGCATCTGTTGCGGATAAAGCAGCATCGCCCGGCGCGCCGCGTCTACTTTTTCACGCACCAGTAATGACTGTAACTGCGTTTCTTCCGCGATAGCGGCCTGTTCAAACGCCAGCGCATCACGCTGGGTTCCCCATTCACCGCGACCGGGAAGCGAAGCCGTAATCATCAGCGTTTTAGTGTCGACGCGAGCCTGTAATTCCGCCCGCTCTTCCAACGTCGCCACGAACCAGCTTCCGCGTCCCGCTAATTGTAGCGCATCGCCGTCAACAACTTGATTAAAGTCTGGTTTTTTCAAACGCTCGCTGACAATTTGATTAAACAACGCACTACGGGCCGCCGACAACCAAAAACTGCGTTTATTGCGATCGCGCACCGGCGCATCGCTTTGCGCCCAGCGCAGCGCGCCCTGTATGTTACTGCCGCCAATGCCGAAGCGCTGCGCGCCAAAATAGTTGGGCACCCCCGCCTCATTAATCGCCTTCAGACGGGATTCCACCTCATCACGCTGACTGATGTCGCGCAGCACCAGCGTAAACGCGTTCCCCTTCAGGGCGCCTAAACGCAGCTTACGCTTGTGGCGCGCATACTCCAGCACCTTGCAACCTTCCAACTGGAAGGCGCTCAGGTCCGGCATCGCTTTGCCCGGCACACGCGCGCACAGCCACTGTTCGGTGACGGCATGCTTATCTTTTTGCCCGGCAAAGCTGACTTCCCGGGCGTGAATTTTCAGAAATTTCGCCAGCGCGTCCGCGACAAAACGGGTATTGCAGCCGTTTTTGAGGATCCGCACCAGGACATGCTCACCTTCACCGTCGGGCTCAAAACCTAAATCTTCCACAACCACAAAATCTTCCGGGTTGGCTTTCAGCAGCCCGGCGCTCTGCGGTTTGCCGTGGAGCCAGGTGAGATCGTCAAACGCTGTCATTTCACCGCCTTTATCAGTAACGCGACCGCCTCACAGGCGATCCCTTCCCCCCGTCCGGTAAAGCCGAGTTTTTCCGTGGTGGTGGCTTTCACGTTAACGTCATCCATGTGACAGCCGAGATCCTCCGCGATAAACACGCGCATCTGCGGAATGTGCGGCAGCATTTTTGGCGCCTGGGCAATAATCGTCACATCAACGTTTCCGAGGGTATAGCCTTTGGCCTGAATGCGACGCCAGGCTTCACGCAGCAATTCACGGCTGTCCGCGCCTTTAAATGCCGGATCGGTATCCGGAAACAGCTTGCCGATATCCCCCAGCGCGGCTGCGCCGAGCAGCGCATCGGTCAGCGCGTGGAGCGCGACGTCGCCGTCAGAATGCGCTAACAGGCCCTTCTCATACGGGATGCGCACGCCGCCAATGATAACCGGGCCTTCGCCGCCAAAGGCATGTACGTCGAAACCGTGTCCAATTCGCATTACGCTATCTCCTCATGGTTTTTTCGGGTCAGATAAAATTCAGCCAGCGCTAAATCTTCCGGACGCGTTACTTTGATATTATCAGCCCGCCCTTCAACAAGCTGTGGATGGAAGCCGCAGTACTCCAGCGCCGAGGCTTCGTCGGTAATGGTCGCGCCTTCGTTCAGCGCGCGGGTCAGACAGTCATGCAGCAGTTCACGCGGGAAAAATTGCGGCGTCAGCGCATGCCATAGATCGGTGCGTTCGACGGTATGGGCGATGGCCGCAACGCCCGGTTCGGCGCGCTTCATCGTGTCGCGCACCGGGGCGGCAAGGATCCCGCCGGTGCGGCTGGTTTCGCGGATCGCCAGCAGGCGGGCGAGATCATCCTGATGCAGACAGGGGCGCGCCGCGTCGTGCACCAGCACCCATTCAGCGTCGCCTGCGGCGCGAAGCCCGGCCAGAACGGAATCGGCACGCTCATTGCCGCCGTCCACCACGGTGATGTGCGGATGTTGCGCCAGCGGAAGTTGTGCAAAGCGGCTGTCGCCTGGGCTGATGGCAATGATCACGCGGGTGACCTGAGGGTGCGCCAGCAGCGCATAGACCGAGTGTTCGAGAATGGTTTTATTGCCGATCGAGAGGTACTGCTTAGGACATTCAGTTTGCATACGGCGGCCAAAGCCGGCCGCCGGCACCACGGCGCAAACATCCAAATAAGTGGCTGCCATGTTAAATCCCTGGATGGTTTATCGAGTATTTTGCCCCGCAGTTTGCGCGCGTTTAGACGCGTCGGGCACCAGGCGATAAAACGTTTCGCCCGGTTTCGTCATGCTGAGTTCGTTGCGTGCGCGTTCTTCGATAGCTTCCTGACCGCCATTGAGATCGTCAATTTCGGCGAAAAGCTGATCGTTACGCGCTTTAAGTTTGGCGTTCGTCGCCTGCTGCGCCGCCACGTCATCGTTGACGCGACTGTAGTCATGTATACCGTTCTTACCGAACCACAGCGAATACTGCAGCCAGACCAGTAAAGCCAGCAACAGCAGCGTTAGTTTACCCATCCTGCCCCCTGAAAAACGGCACTATCATCCCATACTTCCACAAACGACTCTATGCTGTGGGCGGGAATGCCGCGACAACGCGGGCAAATGTACCACATTTGCCCTGCATAACGTATACCCGGCACCCCGGGAACATCATCTCATTGTTGGTTACGGTTTGAATTATGGACAGCGGTCGCGCTTTAGCCCAGCAGCCACAAAAACAGCGCGCCGAACATCGCGCACACCGTCAGCAGCGTGGCGACAATGCTGTAGCGCAATTTTCCGTTGAAGAGGGAATGTTGGGCGATGCCCACGACAACCGCGACGGGCATTAGCGCCAGAAAGAATGGCCAGGTATAAATGAAGAAAAACAAGGTGTTAGGACCATACACCAAAAAAGGGATCCCCAGCGCCAGCAGCCATGACGCGAATCCCACCACGGCGCCGGGTAGCGACCAGGTGGTTTCGTCATCGGCAGAAAACGTTTCGGACGCCGGGAGGGTGATGTTCTGGCTATTACGCATATCGAATCCTGTAACCTTGACTGACCGGGCAAACAGGTCAGGTGTCTCAGGATCTGATAATATCGTCCTGTCTCAGCAGGTCTAACAATTGACTCACCAAATTTGTTACTAATTGTTCACCATTCAGATGAATCTCTGGCGATTCAGGGGCTTCGTAAACCGCATCAATACCGGTAAAGTTGCGCAACTCACCGGCGCGCGCCTTCTTATATAACCCCTTTGGATCGCGCGCTTCACAGGTTTCCAGCGGCGTATCGACAAACACCTCAATAAAACGCCCTTCGCCTACCCGCTCACGCACCATCCGCCGCTCCGCCCGGTGCGGCGAGATAAACGCTGTCAGCACCACCAGCCCGGCATCCACCATCAGATTCGCTACCTCGCCGACCCGACGAATGTTCTCTTTGCGGTCGGCATCGCTAAAGCCCAGGTCGCTGCACAGGCCGTGGCGCACGTTATCGCCATCAAGCAAATATGTGCTGACGCCAAGCGCGTGCAGCGCTTCTTCCAGCGCGCCGGCCACCGTCGATTTTCCCGACCCAGAAAGCCCGGTAAACCACAGCACAACCCCACGATGACCATGGCGTTGCTCACGCTGGTGCGGCGTAACGGAATGGGCATGCCAGACGACATTTTCGTCATGCTGCGCCATTATTTGCCCTCCAGCAGATCGCGCGCGCCCCAGTGGGGGAAGTGACGGCGCACCAGCGCATTCAGTTCCAGCTCAAAGTCGCTATACCCGGTTGAGGCTGTCGCTGCCTGCGCAATGGGCTCACGCACCATGCCCGCCCCGACGGTAACGTTGCTGAGACGGTCGATAAAGATCAGTCCGCCGGTCACCGGATTCTGCGAATAGGTGTCCAGCACCAGCGGTTCGTCAAAGGTCAGATTAACCAGGCCAATGCCGTTCAGCGGCAGGTTTTCCACCTCACGCTGGGTCAGGTTGTTGATATCTACCTGATACTGCACGCCGTCAATGCGCGCGCGAGTCTTTTTGCCGGCAATTTTGACTTCGTAGCTCTGACCCGGTGCCAACGGCTGTTCTGCCATCCACACCACATTTACAGCGGCGCGTTGTACGGCAGGTAACGTGTCGCCCGCATCCAGCAGCAAATCGCCCCGGCTAATATCGATTTCATCTTTTAAAACGAGGGTGATCGCCTCACCGGCAAACGCCTGCTCCAAATCGCCGTCAAAGGTGACGATGCGGGCCACACTGGACTCCACGCCGGACGGCAGCACCCGAACGCGTTGACCCACGTTGACACTCCCGGAGGCCAGAGTGCCGGAGTAACCGCGAAAATCAAGGTTCGGACGGTTAACGTACTGCACCGGGAAGCGCATTGGCTGGTTGTCCACCACCCGCTGGATCTCAACGGTTTCCAGCACTTCCAGCAGTGTCGGACCGCTGTACCACGGCATACTCTCGCTTCGGGAAGCCACGTTGTCGCCTTCCAGCGCAGACAGCGGCACAAAGCGGATATCCAGATCCCCCGGCAACTGCCCGGCAAAGTTCAGGTAATCTTCCCGAATGCGCGCAAAAGTCTCTTCGCTGAAACCGACCAGATCCATTTTGTTGATCGCCACGACCAGGTGCTTGATCCCCAGCAGCGTGGAAATAAAGCTATGGCGTCGGGTTTGATCCAGCACGCCTTTTCGCGCATCGATCAGCAGGATCGCCAGATCGCAGGTGGACGCGCCGGTCGCCATGTTACGGGTATACTGCTCGTGCCCAGGCGTATCGGCGATGATAAATTTGCGCTTCTCGGTGGAGAAATAACGGTACGCGACGTCAATGGTGATCCCCTGCTCGCGTTCAGCCTGTAGGCCATCCACCAACAGCGCCAGATCCAGTTTCTCGCCCTGCGTCCCGTGACGTTTGCTGTCATTATGCAGCGATGAGAGCTGGTCTTCGTAAATCTGGCGGGTGTCATGCAGCAGACGACCAATCAGGGTACTTTTGCCATCATCCACGCTGCCGCAGGTTAAGAAACGCAGCAGGCTTTTATGCTGTTGGGCGACCATCCAGGCTTCGACGCCGCCTTCATTGGCGATTTGTTGTGCAAGTGTGGTGTTCATGGCGGCTCCTTAGAAATACCCCTGACGTTTCTTCAGCTCCATAGAGCCTGCCTGGTCGCGGTCGATGACCCGCCCCTGACGTTCGCTGGTGGTCGAAACCAGCATCTCTTCAATAATTTCCGGTAATGTCCGGGCATTCGATTCAACCGCGCCGGTCAGCGGCCAGCAGCCGAGGGTGCGGAAGCGCACCATACGTTTTTTGATCATTTCCCCCGGTTGCAGGTCAATGCGATCGTCGTCGATCATCATCAGCATGCCGTCGCGCTCCAGCACCGGACGCTCAGCCGCCAGATACAGCGGGACAATCTCGATGTTTTCCAGCCAGATGTACTGCCAGATATCCTGTTCCGTCCAGTTAGAAAGCGGGAAGACGCGGATGCTCTCGCCTTTGTTAATCTGGCCGTTATAGTTGTGCCACAGTTCCGGGCGTTGGTTTTTGGGATCCCAGCGATGAAAACGGTCGCGGAAAGAGTAAATGCGCTCTTTAGCGCGAGACTTTTCTTCGTCACGACGCGCGCCGCCGAACGCAGCGTCAAACCCGTACTTGTTCAATGCCTGCTTCAAGCCTTCGGTTTTCATGATGTCGGTATGTTTGGCGCTGCCGTGGACAAACGGGTTAATGCCCATCGCTACCCCTTCCGGGTTTTTATGCACCAGCAACTCGCAACCGTAAGCTTTCGCGGTACGGTCGCGGAATTCGTACATTTCGCGGAACTTCCAACCGGTGTCGACGTGCAGCAGCGGAAACGGCAGCGTTCCCGGGTAAAACGCCTTACGCGCCAAATGCAGCATGACGCTGGAGTCTTTACCGATAGAATAGAGCATTACCGGGTTGGAGAATTCTGCCGCCACCTCGCGAATAATATGGATGCTTTCCGCTTCCAGCTGTCGCAGGTGGGTGAGTCGTTTTTGGTCCATAGCCGTTCCTTTACAATACCGCTACTGTCGAGCGCGTCAGATAACCCGACTATAGGGAGCGCAGCAGAACGAATGAAATTACGAATTGGAATGAGTAGTTCCTCAAAGGAATAACGATCTGGGAAAGCAAATATCAAAAAGTGCTTAAGCCAGCGGTTTTTCGGGCATTTCAGAGCAAATGAAATTGTGTTAGTCGGGCCGCGGTTTCATACTAGGCGGGTTAAAATTTTTGCTTTGTATTCAGGGCGTCTCCCTGGCAGGCTATTTAAGGACTCACTATGTTTTCCGCAACGCGCCGTTTTGTCGCCATCCTGGCCCTCGGCGTCTGCTTTATGGCTCCCGCACAGGCGTCAGCATCGTCACCTGGCGATTTTGCGACATTACAAACCCGGCATATTGCGACCGTCTTTCCCGGTCGAATGACGGGTTCCCCGGCTGAAATGCTTTCCGCTGACTATTTACGTCAGCAGTTTGCGCAAATGGGGTATCGCAGCGATATTCGTACCTTTAACAGCCGTTATATTTATACCGCGAAAGATAACCGCAAGAACTGGCATAACGTGACCGGTAGCACCGTGATTGCCGCCCATGAAGGCAAAGCGCCGCAGCAAATTATTATCATGGCGCACCTGGATACCTACGCCCCGCAAAGCGACGCCGACATCGACGCGAATCTGGGCGGGTTGACCCTACAGGGCGTGGACGATAACGCCGCGGGTCTGGGCGTGATGCTCGAGCTGGCCGAACGTCTGAAAGATGTCCCCACCGAATACGGCATTCGTTTTATCGCCACCAGCGGCGAGGAAGAAGGCAAACTCGGCGCGGAAAATCTCCTTAAGCGTATGAGCGCAGCGGAGAAGAAAAACACCCTGCTGGTGATTAATCTCGATAACCTGATTACTGGCGATAAGCTGTACTTTAATAGCGGACAGCGCACTCCGGAAGCCGTGCGCAAATTGACCCGCGACCGGGCGCTCGCCATTGCCCGCCGTCACGGCATTGCCGCGACCACCAATCCGGGGATGAATAAGGATTACCCGAAAGGCACCGGCTGTTGTAACGATGCGGAAGTGTTCGACAGAGCCGGAATTGCGGTGCTTTCCGTTGAGGCCACGAACTGGAACCTCGGTAAAAAAGACGGGTATCAGCAGCGCGCGAAAACGGCGTCCTTCCCGGCAGGCAACAGCTGGCACGACGTTCGCCTGGATAACCAGCAGCATATCGATAAAGCGCTTCCCGGACGCATTGAGCGCCGCAACCGGGACGTGATGCGTATCATGCTGCCGCTGGTGAAAGAGCTGGCGAAAGCGTCTTAAGTTTCCCATATCGCCTGGCCCTGAGGCACGCAGGGCCAGTTGCCAGTCTCGATGACCACAGATCGCCTTCACGCAATTCTCTGGCGCCACACTAATTTTTCAGGAAATAAAACTGTTATTAAGTAGCAGGAATACGGAATTATTATTTGAAAATTTCTACCGAAATAGTCAGCGCTGTAAAATGAGAGAAGAGAAAATCCAATAATCACCTTGAAGAATCGTTATAAAACAAGCAATTTTACGCAAAGTAAATCGATGACGAGTAATGTGATGTGAAGGGTGCATTTTGCCTACGGGAATAGCAAACTGCAAAAAGCCGGATAACGTCAACAATTTATCCGGCCCGGAAGTAATTGCGGTACGCGGTATAACCGGGGCGTTATTTGAGACCCATGGACTGTTTCATTTGAACCAGCGCCGCCGCACCTTGCTTACAGCCAGCATCCTGGTTTTCCGCCGGTAATTCCGCAAGTTGTTTTTTAGCCTGTTCCAACTGCGGTTTCATGGCGTCCATTTGTTGTTTAGCTTGTTCGCTGGATTTTGACGCTTCAACAATTAATGTATCAACATCGTTAAAATATTGCTGACAGGTTTCGGTGATTGCTGCAAAAGAAGTGCCGGACACCAGCGTCAGTGCCGTAGCAAAAATGATTTTTTTCATCTGTTTGTCCCTCAGTGTTAAAATGACGTTACTGCCTCCGGCAATAACGCCATCAAGAGTAATGCAAATCAGAGGGTAAAACAGCTTCAGACATTATTTTCAGATTATTCATTTTAGTTTTCGACAAACAGATCACAGTTCGACGCCTGACGACATTTTTAACCCTGCCCCTCAGATGAGAAGAGGCTGATAAGAAAGACTGGCATTTATAAAATAATCAATTCTTTCAACTTTTTACCCATCTTCCGCTCTAAGGAGTACTTTAGGTTAAAAACACTTTTGTTGCTTATTCTGACTATTTCCGCCACTTCCTGGGTGCTGTAACCGGAAAGGAGTAAATGCAGGATCTTTACTTCAAGACCCGTCGCCCTCGTTATCTTTTGGCTCTGGTTCATTGAAACCATACGTCCGGACTTGCGCAATGCTAACGGCTTGTAGGTTCGTACAGTCAATACATCAACGATACACGTTTCCTTATGTTTCCAGTAACCGGCAAGAGGCTCCATCGTTTGATCGCTAAGCAAAATTATCTTCATCGGCACTTTTTTCAAATGATTCAGCCATGCATCGTCAGCAAATAGAGAAAGATAATAATGGGAAAAATCAACAAAAATCATCCCACCCGAATGAATATTGTAATAATTATCCTTCAGCAAGAGAGTTATTCCTTTTTCCAGTAGGAAATTCCCTATAGGCCAGATAATATATTGACTCTCCATGCAATTGAGCATGCGCACGTTAAAAGTATCGGTCATATTACATTGCCAGGCACAGCTTTGGCATTTAATGGGGTAATCTTTATGGTAGTTCACAATGCGTCCATTATGGAGAAATAACATTCCTTATCTAAATATTATTGTTTTATTTGTTGCTATTCTAGATATATTTCACTTCTCTATTATTATGAAAAAGATGGATTATTCTGATGCTTCGCAGAAAAGTATCTCGAGGTTATGCGATACTGATATTGCTTTTTATCCTGTTTACCAGGATTCTTTCCAGACAATTTTAGGATTATTGCTGGCGATGGCGCGGGTTTATGTAAAGGTAAATAGCACAAAATGTTAAATGTATTTCACAAAATGCTTCGAAAATGAAAGCAGCTCTCGCTCTGTGTGGGGAAAAACACCTGGCATCACAAAGTATCATTGCTTATTCTTTTCTACTTTTTTAACTTTTAGGCGATCGGGTGCTTAACGGGAAAAGGGCTTTTCTTAAATTTCCGCTATTTTCTGTATGTCAACGTAAATATATTTCGATAAAGAAACATGTTTACTGTTTGTTCATACTCGCTTCATTATGGTTCTCTTCGAAAATAAATTAATTGTGAAGGTACATTTTGAAAATAAAAGAAATACCCGATATCACTCACTGTGTAGGTTGTGGGTTACATTGTCCAACCAGCGATCAAAAAACCATTTGGGCTGTACTTTGTGAAAATAAAAAAATAATCATATGGCCTGAGGACAACTATTTTTTCTCGGCATCACTGCATCATTTAGTCTTCAGAAAATACGCGTGCAAATTACCAAGGGGCGTTATCTTTGTTGATTTTTGCATTGAGAATCTGCCATTGTTCATCGACATTGCCTGGCTGGAAAAACTAAAAAATTTTGAGATGAGCATTGTACTGGTCACCGACCGGTCAATGAAGTCAATGGCCAGGTACTGGTTCAACAGAAGAAAAGAGATTATTGCTATACTGGTGGCAGGCAACGAACGCGCCTCCTTTATGAAGGACGCAGAAGATATCTTACGCGGAAAAAAGGTCAAACCTAAAGGTATTGTTGAAATAACAGAAAATGAAATGCAAGTTTTAAGGATGTTTGGAAGTGGGCACTCAACGTCTTTCATCGCACAAAAACTCAACTGTTCTGTTAAGAGTGTTTATAATTACCAATACTCGCTGTGTAAGAAACTGGGTAATTTAAAACGCTTAGAGCAGTTACGTCTGAAACATCGGGTCAGCTGGTAAACAAACCGGCACAACGTACCGGTTTGTTGTTCAGAAGAGAGAACATGGATGATTAGAAGCTGTAACGGAATCCAAGATTCGCCTGAACAGGGTCTTCTTGCTTATTCCCTTTTGCATAATCAAGTTCGGCAAACAGTGAAAGCTCCTTGTTGAAGGACGCACTTACCCCGATACCCGCTTTTCCCAGGTCACCGGAAAGATTGGTGGTAAACGTATTGCGCTGGTTAATTGTCGTACTGTTGTTGTCGACATATTCATGCACCCACGCCGCTTTGAAATACGGTGTAATAGATGTCTCTTTGTTTAGCAAGAAAGTACGTCCAAGATTAAAACCAGCTTCTGTGGTCAGCGAATCCTGATCGTCAATGCTGCCTTTCATGCCATTATTCAGTTTGATATCCTGACCTTTAACCTGAATTGCGGCAACCTTTGCATACGGCTCAAACCAAAAATGGTTCTGGAAATGGATGCTCTTACCCACTTCGATCGCTGCGCCCAGAGCATGTTGACTGTAATCGGCCGAAATACCGCTTCCATTTGTCGATACTGCATTTAAAGCGTTATCAAAATGGTTGTACTTCAGTATGCCATCAACATACCATCCCTCGTTGTGAAACCAGGTGGCCTGTGCGCCAATGCTAAGGCTATCAATACGGCTTACGCCCCCTCGCGCATGCTTCACCTTACCGCTGTTATAGCTTGTAAACAGACCAACACGTGTTTTGGCGCCTTCGGTTGCCATTATTTGGTCAACGCCTAACTCTATTCCCGATTGTTCAAGTTTAAAGTCAGTATGCCCGCTGTCGATATTTGAGTTTCCACCCGTGAAACGCACCCATGCGCCATTGTCACCTTCCGTTTTCTCCGCCAGGCCTTGCCGGAAGCGTAAATTCTGCATCTCGTTTTTAAACATGATAACGGGCGCCGCTGACATAGAAAGCACAGCATCCGTCGCGGGCGTGGTTTTCGGCTTGTCCGTGATGGACGGAATTTCCTGACCCGGATCAGGTGTAGGATCGACAGGTGTCGGGGTTTCTTCGCCCGGTTCAGGAGTCGGAATTTCTTCTCCCGGTTCTGGCTCCGGAATTTCGACTACAGGCTCTTTTTCTGCTGCCAGATACCAAATTTTACCGGTGTCTTCATCTCTTTCATAAAGCGAATACATGTAGGTACCGCCGTCAATGGCATTAATATTGGTACCGGCGAGCGTGGCAAGGCTAAAACTCGCTCCACCGCTTGCATCGGAAATAATATCAAGGCTGCGTCTATCCGGCTCTGTGATCTCCGCACCTGAATCGGCTACGGTAACGTTATGGTTGCCGGTACCCGAGGTGATGTTCAGGTAGTCCCCTTTGCCGCCTTCTAAAGAGGTATTGAAGTAAAAATGTAAATTGCCAGACAGTGAGTCAACATTCAGTCTGGAGTAAATAGCAGCACCGCTGGTGGCATCGCTGCCAGTGTAATACCTGACATTACCTTGTCCAGACAAGGCCCCTACGGTTGCCGCGTCACTGTCACTGCTGTTGGCAATAATCAACAATGTTGAATCGCTGCCATTCAGCGCTACGTTATCTGCCCTCGCCCCGCCATCAGCGGATGTCGAAAGCTGCAATTGCCCCCGGTCATTAACCTGCGTTGCTCCTGTCATTGTTGCGCTATTCGCCAACCAGGATTTCGCGCTGCCGTTAATGGTGACATTTTCCGTGGTCGCATTACCATACACCGTCTGTATCGCCGCATCGTTCAGCGTCACATTATTCGCTGCAGAGCCAGCGTAAATCGTCTGTACGGCATTATCGTTCAGGGTGACGATGTTAGCCGTACCGCCCTGTTGTAATACCTGCGCCCCGGTACCAAACAACGTCGTATTATTGGCGACGCCAGCAATGGCTGATGTATCCGAACCGTTGATAAACAAGTACTGAATGCCACCGCTTTTGATGGTTGTATCATTCACTACGCCGCTGTTATAGACATATTGACGTCCATCTTCATTGATGGTCGCGCTATTTGCGATACCTGATAAGGTCACATACTGGATGCCGCCGTTAATCTGCGCATTACTGGAGACTCCAGACTGCTGAGCATATTCGTAGCCGCCTTGATCGATAACGGTACCGCTGCTGCTGCCACCTTCGTAGACAAATAATTTTCCGCCATCACTGACGTTATTATCTATGGCTTTACCAGTACTCCCGGTGTTTCCACTGTTAGAAATATAAGCGGTTCCCCCTTCCAGATGAGAATTTTGCAGCGTGCCACCATCATATACGCGTACTAAGCCGCCACTTTTAATTTTTATATTGGATGCGGTAGCGGGTACTGTACTATCAAAACCACCATTCGCTATTTTTGAGACCTGCGTGATGTAAACTTCGGCGCCCGAGTTGACGATAGAATCTTCCATAAAACCGAGCACACTCATCAGGCTACCGCTCAACATATTGACGTTCATTGCCGTGCCAGCGTAGCCATTAACCCCACCATAGTTATATGCGCCAATTTCGATGCAGCGATTTGCGTCAAGATCGCCAGTCACCGTTGCAGAGCCGCCATACGATACGCTGGTGCGGCTACCGCAAAATGTCGCGGCAAAGGAAGATTGCGATAATGATATCGCCGTCAGAAATGCAAGTGTCGTCAGTTGTGTTTTAAGCTTCATCATTTAATACCATGCGTGTGATACAGATAAAAATAAAAAAAACGCCCCTCTTGCGTAAAATACTTGGGGATTTTTAGCGGGTGATAGCGGGAGGGAAATAAAATGATGCGACTGATACATTAAAAAAATCAGCAGGTTGGAGTTCCTTCCTATATATACCATCCCTTAATTGCTATGGTATGGAAAAGAATAAAACTAAGCAAGATGGTGATATAATTACGAAACGTGAATTTTAATGGAAAAATCCTAACCAAAATGAGTTATCGCCAATAAATATAAATTTTACATATTGCAAAAACAGTTAGATAAAATTGCCGATGCTTTTTTTGACTGATTTTTCTTAACCACTCCAGGAATATTGCTCTCTTTTTATGAGATAAAGAAATTACACTTTCAGCACTTTTTGCTAAAGTATCGTGACAGGCTGGAAGAGGTCAGACATTTTCGGGAAAATAAGCGCACGTATGATGGCGGGATACCGTGACGAAAGTCCCAGAATTTTAGCCCTGTAACAACATGGTTATCGTCATTAAATCCCCGCTTTCGCAGGGATCTGTCAATACATAACTCACTGGAGTATCAAGAGTTTTTCATTGAATGCTTTACTGATTATTCCATAACATCAAAACGCAGTGGTTGAGTGGTATTAGAATATGGAATAAAAGAGCCTGTAGGCTTTCTTATGTTTCACCAGGGCAAGTATTATAGTGATTCAACCTTCCTGAAGAAATTACCCCTCATGCAAACCGCATTCGCGTTTCAGGCCAAAGAAGCGGGTTTCTTCTTCTGCCATCCCCGGCTCCCACTTGCGGGTAGTGTGCGTGTCGCCCACCGAGAGATAGCCTTCATCCCACAGCGGGTGGTATTTCAGGCCGTGCTTTTGCAGGTACTGGTACACCGTGCGGTTGTCCCAGTCGATGATGGGCAACACCTTAAACACCCCACGCTGAATGGCCAGCACCGGCAGATGGGCCCGACTCCCGGACTGCTCGCGACGCAAACCGGCAAACCACGTTTGCGCGTTCAGCTCTTTCAGCGCACGGTTCATCGGCTCGACTTTGTTGATCTCATTGTACTTCTCAATGCCCTCAACGCCCTGTTCCCAGAGTTTGCCGTAGCGCGCCTCCTGCCAGGCCGCGCTTTCAGTCGCGCGGTACACCTTCAGGTTCAGCTTGAGCTTGTCCGTTAACTCATCAATAAAGCGGTAGGTCTCCGGAAACAAATAACCGGTATCAGTGAGGATCACCGGAATGTCCGGGCGGATCTGATTGACCAGATGCAAACTGACCGCCGCCTGAATGCCAAAGCTGGACGACAGCACGTATTCACCGGGCAGATTTTCCAGCGCCCAGACCACGCGGCCTTCTGCATCCCGTTTTTCCAGCTGGCTGTTGATTTCTGCCAACGCCATAACACGTTCAACTTTTGGCAGATCGTTCAGGGCGTTTAGATCGAGTATGGACATAAGAACCTCGTTTGCCTGTATTGCCGGGCGGCAATGACGTTTGCCCGGCCTGAAAACCTAAAGGCCCGGTAAGCGAAGCGCCTCCGGGCAAAGGCGTGGTTATTCCCAAAAATCCCGCGCAGGATCGCGCACCGGGCGAATAATGCCCGCACGCACCGTAAAGTCGCCGAAGCCTTCACCCGCTTCGCGCTCTTTCACCCAGCGCCCGATCAGTTCATCCAGCGAGGCCAGAATCTCCGGCTCGGTGATATTCTCTTTAAACATGCGGGGAATACGCGTTCCGATGCGGTTGCCGCCCAGATGCAGGTTGTAACGCCCCGGCGCTTTCCCGACCAGCCCCACTTCCGCCAGCATGGCGCGGCCACAGCCGTTCGGGCAACCGGTCACGCGCATAACAATATGCTCATCGCTCACCCCATGCTTCGCCATCAGCGTATCGACCTTATCAATAAAGGTCGGCAGGAAGCGTTCAGCCTCTGCCATTGCCAGCGGACAGGTCGGGAACGAGACGCAAGCCATTGAGTTTTCCCGCTGCGGCGTTACGGCATTCATTAAGCCGCTCTCCTGCGCGATCTTCTCTATTTTCGCTTTTTCGCTCTCCGGCACGCCGGCAATAATCAGGTTCTGGTTAGCGGTAATGCGGAATTCACCTTTATGGATCTTCGAAATCTCAAGCAGACCCGTTTTCAGCGGACGGCCCGGATAATCCAGAATACGGCCATTTTCAATAAACAGCGTCAGGTGCCAGTTATTGTCGATGCCTTTTACCCAGCCGATACGATCGCCGCGACCGGTGAATTCATACGGGCGAATCGGCGCAAATGTGATCCCCGCGCGACGTTCAACCTCCGCTTTAAATGTCTCAACGCCCACGCGCTCCAGGGTGTATTTGGTTTTCGCGTTTTTACGGTCGGTGCGGTTACCCCAGTCGCGCTGGGTGGTGACCACCGCTTCAGCCACCGCCAGCGTGTGCTCCAGCGGCAGGAAGCCGAACTCGCTCGCGGTGCGGGCATAGGTTTTCTTGTTACCGTGTTCGATGGACAATCCGCCGCCCACCAGCAGGTTAAAGCCCACCAGCTTGCCGTTTTCCGCCACGGCGACAAAGTTCATGTCGTTGGCATGCAGATCGATATCATTCTGCGGCGGGATCACCACCGTGGTTTTGAACTTACGCGGCAGATAGGTCTGACCGAGAATCGGTTCTTCATCGGTGGTCGCGACCTTTTCCTGATCCAGCCAGATCTCCGCATAAGCGCGGGTGCGCGGCAGCAGATGCTCAGAGATTTTCTTCGCCCACGCGTAGGCTTCGGCATGCAGCTCAGACTCATAAGGGTTCGAGGTGCAGAGCACGTTGCGGTTCATGTCGTTGGCGGTCGCCAGCGCATCCAGTCCAACGGAGTGCAGCATCTGGTGCACCGGCTTCACGTTTTTCTTCAGAATGCCGTGGAACTGGAAGGTCTGACGGTTGGTCAGACGGATGCTGCCGTAAATCGTGTTTTCAGCCGCGAACTTGTCGATCGCCTGCCACTGTTTCGTGGTGATGACGCCGCCCGGCAGACGGCAGCGCAGCAGCATCGCGTGACGCGGCTCCAGCTTCTGCTCGGCGCGCTCGGCGCGGATATCGCGATCGTCCTGCTGATACATACCGTGAAAGCGGATCAACAGGAAGTTGTCGCCTTTAAACCCGCCGGTGAGACCGTCATTCAGATCTTCAGCAATGGTGCCGCGCAGGTAGTTGCTTTCCAGCTTCATGCGCTCGGCGTCTGACAGTTTACCTTCGACCACCAGTGGTCCTGGATGTTTTTCGCTCATTAGTAGACATCTCGCTGATAACGGCGCTCTACGCGCAGCTCACTTAAAAATTCATCCGCTGCTTCGGCGTCCATCCCGCCGAATTCAGCAATCACGTCCAGCAGTGCCTGCTCAACGTCCTTCGCCATGCGATTGGCGTCGCCGCAGACATAAATGTGCGCGCCGTCGTTAATCCAGCGCCACAGTTCTGCGCCCTGTTCGCGCAGTTTGTCTTGTACGTAGACTTTTTCTTTTTGATCGCGTGACCAGGCCAGATCGATGCGCGAGAGCACGCCCTCTTTAACGTAGCGCTGCCATTCCACCTGGTAGAGGAAATCTTCGGTAAAGTGCGGATTGCCAAAAAACAGCCAGTTTTTCCCCGGCGCTTCATCCGCCGCGCGCTGCTGCATAAAGGCGCGGAAGGGGGCGATGCCGGTGCCAGGACCGATCATAATGACTGGCGTTTGTGGGTTTTCCGGCAGACGGAAATTATCATTGTGTTCGATGAACACGCGCACTTCGCCTTCTTCTTCGACACGATCGGCGAGGAAACTGGACGCACCACCGGCACGGGCACGGCCTTCCACCTCATAACGTACCGCGCCGACGGTAATATGCACTTCGCTTTCCACTTCCGCCTGCGATGAGGCAATGGAATACAGGCGCGGCGTAAGCGGACGCAGCAGGCCGATCAGCGCGTCTGCGTCCAGTTGTGCCGGTGAGAAGCGCAGCATGTCGACAATCGGCGTCGTCGCCGCATAGTGCTGCAACTGCGCTTTATCGCCCACCAGCGGCAACAGGGATTCACTGCGCGTTAGCGTGGCGTAGTTTTCAACGATATTGGCGGTGTTGACCGTTAACTCAAAATGCCACTGCAACGCCTCCGACAGCGGGAGGTTTTTCCCGTCAACCGTTACGGGTTCATCGCCTTTCAGCCATACCAGCTCGACAATCTCTTTAACCAGCGCCGGATCGTTCTGATACCAGACGCCCAGCGCATCGCCGGGCTGGTAACGCAGGCCGGAATCGCCAAGATCGATCTCGATATGGCGCACGTCCTTTTCTGAATTGCGCCCGGTAATCTTTTGATTGACCGAAAGCGATGCGCTGAGCGGCGCTTCTTTGGTGTAGGGGCTGGAGTGAATTTCGTTAACCGCACCACTGGCAATGACCTGCGAAGGGGCAGCGACCGGCGCACGGGATTTCAACACGTCAACCACGCGCGCACGCCATTCTGCGGCGGCGGGCTGGTATTCGACGTCGGCATCCACGCGATCCAGTAAACGCTCACCGCCCAGTTCCGCCAGCCTGCTGTCGAAATCTTTCCCGGCCTGGCAGAAGAATTCATACGACGTATCGCCAAGACCGAACACGGCAAAGGCGGTATTTTCCAGCTTCGGCGCTTTTTTCGAAAACAGGAACTTGTGCAGCGCGACGGCTTCTTCCGGCGGTTCCCCTTCTCCCTGCGTGGAAGCCACAACAACCAGCAGCTTTTCATTGCCGATCTGTTTGAATTTGTAGTCGCCTGCGTTGACCAGCGTGACGCTGAGTTTAGCCGCCAGCAAATCATCACGCAGCGCTTCCGCGACACGACGCGCGTTGCCGGTCTGGGAAGCGGAAATCAGCGTGATGCCCGGCATTTCAGCGACCGGCGCAGGCGGTGACACGGCTGCGCCCGGCTGCTGATTCAGCATGCCCCAGAAATAGCCAGAGACCCAGGCAAGCTGCGTGGGCGAGAGATCGGTTGTGGCCGCCTGAAGGCGCGCCAGCTGCTCCGGGTTCAGCGGAAGCAAAGCGGAAGGTGGGGCCTGTGTCGTCATGCGTCGTTATGTTCCAGTAAGCAAAGCGAATTTAAGCGATAAAACCCAAACTGAGGGTAAGGTTAACGGCGGGGATAATAACAATTAAAGAAGGGTTGGAAATATCAAATAACCAAATGGACTAACCTGTTTTAGTTATCGTTATTAACAATAAAAGCGATTAAATAACCCGCTGAAATATATAGAGATACACATTATTCAGCGCGTCAATTCCGTAATCAACGCGTCATGGCCGCTTTAGTTAATGCGAAAAAATGTACTTTACTGTACCCTACGGCGGTTTTTGCCTGACTGAGAATTTAAGATGACCACCACCCTGTTTAAAGATTTCACCTTCGAAGCCGCTCACCGTTTGCCGCACGTCCCGGAAGGACATAAATGTGGTCGTCTGCACGGGCACTCTTTTATGGTGCGCCTGGAGGTTACCGGCGAAGTTGATCCGCACACGGGTTGGATTATTGATTTTGCAGAACTGAAGGCGGCGTTTAAGCCGACCTATGACCGTCTGGATCACTACTACCTGAATGATATTCCGGGTTTGTCGAATCCCACCAGCGAAGTGCTGGCGAAGTGGATTTGGGAACAGGTAAAACCCGCAGTACCGTTACTGAGCGCGGTGATGGTAAAAGAAACGTGTACGGCAGGCTGCGTCTATCGCGGCGAATGATCCGCATTTTTCCCCAGCTGCCTGGCGTATAACCGGGATGTGCCGGGAGTCAACATTCCTTTACCGTCAATCTGATAGGGTTATGTGCTCTGGATAAAGGAGCACAGCATGGTTGACGATTTCGATATTATTTTTGTCGGGGCAGGGATAGCGGGAACCGCTTGTGCTTTACGTTGCGCCCGCGCCGGACTGTCGGTGCTGTTGCTTGAGCGTGGAGAACGGCCCGGCAGTAAAAACCTTTCCGGCGGACGACTCTACGCGCATGCGCTCGCCGAACTTCTCCCCCACTTCCAACGCACCGCCCCGCTGGAACGACGAATTACCCAGGAAAACCTCACGTTACTCACGCATGACGGCGCGACAACCTACTCCAGCCTGCGTTCGGACGGGGAGTCATGGAGCCTGTTGCGCGCCCGCTTCGATCCCTGGTTTGTCGCCCAGGCGGAAGCCGAAGGTGTTCAGTTTATCAGCGGCGTGACGGTTGAAGCGCTGCATTGTGAAAAGGGCAGGGTTTGCGGCGTGATTGCTGACAACGAGACGCTGCGCGCCCGCTATGTTGTCCTGGCGGAAGGCGCAAACAGCCTTCTGGCGGAACGTTATGGTTTTTTGCCGCCGCCATCGCGAAGCAGTATGGCGCTGGGGATAAAAGAAACGCTGGCGCTGGACAAACAATTGCTTGAGGAGCGTTTTCGCTTATCTTCTGAAGAAGGCGCAGCGATGTTGTTCAGTGGTGAAATTTGTGCCGATCGGCCCGGCGGAGCGTTCCTGTATACCAATCAGGACACGCTCTCTTTTGGCGTCGTCTGTCCCCTCTCCTCGCTGGCGCAGGGTGATATTCCGGCAGGCAGACTGCTGGAGCGGCTGAAAACGCATCCGGCGCTTCGCCCTTTACTCAAAGGCAGCGAAACACTGGAGTACGGCGCCCATCTGGTGCCGGAAGGCGGCCTGCATAGTCTGCCCGTGCAATATGCAGGGGAAGGCTGGCTGCTGGTCGGAGATGCGCTACGTAGCTGCGTCAATACCGGCTTCACAATCAGAGGAATGGACATGGCGCTTCTCGGCGCGCAGGCCGCGGCGCAAACGCTAATTCACGCCTGCCAGAAACGCGATCCGCAAAATCTTTTTCCGGCCTACCATCAGGATATTCAGCACAGTCTGCTGTGGGACGTTCTGCAACGCTACCGTCATCTTCCGGACCTGTTACAGCGCCCGGGATGGTATCGTCAATGGCCCGCGCTGATGGATGATGTTTCCCGCGAAATCTGGCGTCAGGGAGAGGGACCGGTGGCCCCGCTGCGCCAGGTTGTCTGGCGTCATCTCCGTCGTCACGGCCTGCGTCATTTAGCAGGCGATATTATCAGGAGCATACGATGTCTGTAGCCCGCAACGTCTGGCGTCCCGCCAGTTTTTCCCATATCGTTCCCGCCAGGCAGATCGACCACGAAACGGCCGCGCGGCTGATCGCCGCCTGCCCTGCCGGGCTGTATTCCCTGTCACCGGAAGGCGAATTGCTCATCGACTTTCGCGGCTGTCTGGAGTGCGGCGCCTGTCGCCTGTTGTGCGACGATGAAATGTTGCTACAGTGGCGCTATCCCGCGTCCGGTGCTGGCATCGCTTACCGCTTCGGCTAATATTTATAAGGATAATCTATGCCCCTGTTACACCTGCTCCGCCAGAATCCCGTCATTGCCGCCGTAAAAGATAATGCCAGCCTGCAGTTAGCGATTGACTCCGAATGTCTGTTCATCTCTGTGCTGTATGGCAATATCTGCACCATCAGCAACATCGTGAAGAAGATCAAGAATGCCGGAAAATATGCGTTTATCCACGTTGATCTGCTGGAGGGAGCATCGAATAAAGAGGTGGTCATTCAGTTTCTGAAGCTGGTCACCGAGGCAGATGGCATCATCAGCACCAAAGCCCCGATGCTTAAAGCCGCACGGGCGGAGGGCTTTTTCTGCATCCATCGCCTGTTTATCGTCGACTCCATCTCTTTTCACAATATTGATAAGCAAGTCGCGCAGTCAAATCCGGACTGTATTGAGATTTTGCCCGGCTGCATGCCAAAAGTGCTGGGTTGGGTCACGGAAAAAATACGCCAGCCGCTGATTGCCGGCGGGCTGGTCTGCGATGAGGAAGACGCGCGCAATGCTATAAAAGCCGGCGTGGCGGCGCTTTCCACCACCAATACCGACGTCTGGACGCTGGCTAAAAAGCTGAATTAGCCTCAGCGGCCGGAGGGCAAACACCCTGAGGCTACGTTTTCGTACACGCCACGAGTTTCTCCAGCACCTCTGGCCAGTCATCGACGATACCGACATCCGCCTGGGAAAAAACAGGCGCGTCGGGATCGCAATTTATCGCCACGACAAACTGACTCTGGCGAATCCCGGCCATCAACGCCGCCGCGCCGGAAGCTCCCGCCACAATACAGACATCCGGCGAAAGCAGATGGCCGGTGATGCCAACCATCCGTTCCACATCCACACCGCCGTTCATCACCCGCGCCCGGCTGTATCCCGCCTCGGCGCGTAGCGCCTGAGCCAGAGCGGTGATGTTATCCTCTTCAACCTCGCGGCCTCCCTGCCCAACCACCAGAACATGGCTGGCCTGTAACAGAGGGCGCCTGTTTTCGCTTTTCACGCTTTCAAGGTGTTCGAGCCAGTCAGGCGGTTCCGCCGGGACGATACGTCGTTCCGTCATAACTGGCAAAACCGACGCTGACGCGCCCGCATCAGGCTGGCGCGCCAGTGAGAGGCACACAGGACAACCGGAGACAGGCAGGGACGCTAAGAGCGCGCCCCCCCAATGTGATTTACTCACCCGCCCATGTTGCAGGTCTGCGGTAACCACCTGACATACGCTATCACCCCGTAGCCGCCAGGCCAGACGTGTTGCAAGCTCATCGCCGAACGAACCAGAGGGAAAGATCAGCACCCCGGCAGGCGTTATCGCCCATTGGGCGGCCAGCGCGTCGAGCACCTGTTCCGCAACCGCCGGTACGGAATCGATTACCCAGCGCTCCACTTCCGCCGCACCGGGGGCATTTGCCGCGATCCATCCCGCCATTGCCGCACATTCTCCGGGCGTGGTAATCATTGCTATTTTCATGGCGCGCACCTCTGACGCAAATAGTCCCGCCATAAAATCCGGGCCTTTTCTTGCGCCGTCGCGCCGTCGATAATTTTCGCGCGCCGTCGCTGTTCCGGTCGCGTCAGCGCCAGACAATTGCGCCCCTGAGGCACCACAATGTCGACGGGCTGGCGGATAATCTCCGCTTTGGCCGCCGCCAGGCGCTGGCGCATGCCGGGCACAGGGAGCGCCACTTCGCCACACTGTCTGACGGCGATGACCGCCGGAAGACGTACCCGGCAACGACGAAGCCCGGACTCCATTCGCTGATCAACGCTGACGAAGGGCGCCTCAAGCGCAAAACGCGTCACCTGGCTAAAACATGGCCACCCCAGCATTTCCGCCAGCAGAAACGGCGTTTGCCCGTTCTGCCCTTCGCTACTCTGGCATCCAGTGATAATCAGGTCGGCCCCGTGACGGTAATGCCAGTCGGCGATCTGCCCGGCGATGAATGCTGGCGCAAATCGCAGATCCGCCCCGTTCTCCAGCAGTACCGTCTTATCAAAACCCAGCGCGGAAAAATAGCGTAACCAGTGCAGCGACCGTTCATCGCCGATGTTCAGCGCCGTCAGGACCATCTCACAACCTGCCCGGCGCTCAGCCAACAGCAATGCGGCGGCGGCCTGCTCGTCGGCGCCAGGCGAGCTGCGCAGCAAAGCGGTGTCGGGGCCGCAGGTATCCTGTGTCGCAGCCAGCCAGTCCTTTTCCGCCAGCATGCCGGAGTCCGGCTCTGCTTTAAACGCTAACAGAATGTTCATTTACCCCTCCCTGTCTTTTCTCCACCCTCCCGGCCACCGCCAGCGGCAATGCCTTCGTTTCCGGCGCCCATAGCCAGGTCACGATAAATCCAATCAGTAACACGCCCGCCAATAGCAACAACGTGACCTGCATTCCCCATTGCGCCAGCGTCAAAGGTAACAGACCGGTGCTTATCGCAGCGCCAAGCCGACTCATCGCCGTCGCAAATCCAACGCCCAGCGAACGAATATCAGTCGGGAAGCTTTCCGCAGGCAGGATCCCCACCAGGTTGCTGACAGCAGAAATCGTGGTGCTGAACAGAACAAACAGCAGCAATGTGAAAGCGCTGCCTGGCGGCAAGAAAGCCATCACGAACAGCGTTGCCGCAAGCAGAAGGAAACTGCCGAGCAGGAACCGACGATGCGTCAACAGATGCGTTAATAGTAGCCCCAGCAGTGCGCCGACAATTAATAGCGCATTCAGCAGCAGGCTGGCGGTAAGCGCATCCTCCAGACCAACAGTCCGGGCAATCGTCGGCAGCCAGGTATAGATAACAAACCACGGGATCACCAGGCAGACAAAGAAAACGCTGTTAAAAACTGTTCGCCGCCAGTAGCGAGCGGAAAAGAGCGTTTTAATATGTTTAGTGGACGCGGCGGCAATTTCATCGCCGGGCAGGACGTGCGGGCCAAAATAGCGATGAACCACCGCATGAGCTTCCGCAAAGCGTCCCTGGCGTATCAGCCAGCGAGGTGATTCCGGCGTTCCCCAACGAAGCAAAGTAATCAACAGTGCGGGCAACGCCGCCGAGGCAAGCAGCCAGCGCCAGGCATCCGGGCTTGCGGAAATGAAATGATGTCCAACCAGACTCGCCAGTACGTAGCCGATAGTCCATACCACGCTGAATGCTCCGAGCAGAACTCCCCGATGACGTCGCGGCGCAAATTCAGCCAACAGCGTATGGCCGACGGAATAATCGCCGCCAAGCCCAATCCCGATGAGGATCCGTAACGCGATCAGCTGTTCCGGCGTTGAGACGAAAAACTGCAAAAATGAAGCGATAGTGATCAGCATAAAGCTGAAGGTAAAAATCTTCTGTCGGCCGATATGATCGGACACCCAGCCCAGTATAAGGCTACCGAGAAAAAGCCCGAGCAACGCGGCTCCGCCAATCATCCCGGCCATAAAAGGCGTCAGTTGCATTGCTGACATCAATGGGATAATGGCGTAACCCACCCCACCAAGAACATATCCGTCAGTAAGATGCGCGCCAAAGGTTAACGCCGCAATACGGCAGTGAAAAGCATTTAACGGTAAGTCATCCATGCGCACCGGTGAAGTGTTCATTTCTACCCCTTCATTGTCCGGTAAAAAAAGTGGCTTCCCGAGCGGGAAGCCACCTGCTACGTTATTTCTCGATGGGATAAATCGTCCCCGTATTCATTATGCCGTTCGGATCAAACTGGCGTTTAAGACCTTCCAGAAGCGGCCATGCGCTGCCATGCTCCAGCTTGCTCCAGTGAACGCGATGCTTACCAATGCCGTGGTGATGCACCATTGAGCCGCCCAGTCTGATAGTCTCTTCGCAGATGATCTTATTCAGTGGATTATGGTATTTATCGATCTCTTCTTCCGGCTTACAGTCCACTACGTTGTAGTCATAGACAAAATACATATTGGTGCCGTTGATATAACTGTGAGAAGAGTGACCGCCGAGCATGGTGATATCATCCGCGTGGGGAAACTCATTACGGATACGCCTGATCACATTTTCGTAGATCTGGTGAATACATCCCCAACCGCCCGACACTTCTGTCGTGAATCCCATATTGCCGGTTTTCAGGATCTGCACCCGCTCAGCCGCCACTTTCTCCGGGCCCCAGTTCAGTTGATTGAACCAGTTCTCAATAAGCCTGCTGTCCACACGCTGGCACTCCGGATAGCGCGCCACGATCTCAGCAATCCCTTCACCGGTCGCTTTCGCTATCCGCGCGTTTCCCTCGGCCATAAAGATGAGTACGCATTTGCCATCGGCAAAATGGGTGAAGTGCTGGGTGCCGTCCTCGGCGTCATACAGGCGCGCAATGGAGGGCCGATATCCCTCTACCATCACATCGCGGAGGATATCGAAACCAACCTTCATATCATCAAGGATATAGCCGTAAAAGAGATTGTTTTCCGGCGTAAATTTAAAAATTTTCACTGTGACTTCAGTGATATAGCACAGCGCGCCTTCATTACCGATAATAATATGGCGAATATCCGGCCCGGCAGCGCGGCGCGGGACGTTCTTAATTCGGGTGACAGTTCCATCCGCCAGCACCGCTTCCAGCCCGACGACCATATCTTCAATCGCGCCGTACAGGGTGGAAAACTGCCCAATACTGCGGGTCGCTACCAGCCCACCCATCTGCGCCAGGGGTTTAGATTGCGGCGAATGGCCGGTGGTATAACCTTTCTCACGTAGCGCGTTCTCCAGAATCTCAAGCGGAACGCCGCACTGCGCCGTCGCTTGCATATTTTCAACGTCAATGCTCAGGATCTGATTCATCCCTGCGCCATCAAGGACAACGGAATTTTTGACTACGGTTTCCAGCCCGCCTTCGGTTGCGGATGCGCCGGTACGCGGTACGCCATTGATTTTATGCTGGTTCATAAACGCCAGTACGCGGGACACCTGTTCTGTCGATCCCAGCTTCACGACAGCCGCGGGCAGTGGCAGCGTATAAACGCCGTGAATATCCGCATATTTGCGAAAGCGATCAATACTGTTTTTCTTTAACACCGTTTCATCGGTAATGACACGTTCTGAACCGACAATTTCTTTTAACTGGTCAACAATCGCTTCTCGAGATAAAGTCATAGCCCTTCCTTCCTGATAAGTCATTCGGAATAATGAATAAAAACAGAAACCACCGCCATAAATTAGCGGACCAGATAACCACCATCGACGACCAGTAAATGACCGTTAACATAATCAGAAGCCTGACTGGCAAGGAATATCGCCGCGCCCATTAAATCCTGAGTATCTCCCCAACGATTTGCCGGGATATGATCCAACACCCGTTGAT
This sequence comes from Citrobacter sp. Cs237, assembly GCF_030332325.1. Taxonomy (NCBI): domain Bacteria; kingdom Pseudomonadati; phylum Pseudomonadota; class Gammaproteobacteria; order Enterobacterales; family Enterobacteriaceae; genus Citrobacter; species Citrobacter sp. Cs237. Next base: position 84,430 of record NZ_JAOWIB010000094.1, read on the forward strand.
TTGTTTCCGGATTACTGCGCGTCGCTAATGTAATATCTGTTGCATAATAGCCAGGGGCAATGCCATTAACCTGGATATTGTATTGCCCCAGTTCATCACAATATGCTTTCGTCAACCCGGCAAGCGCATGTTTAGTTGCGGAATAAGCTGGCGACCATTGCCCGCCAAGATAAGAGAACAAAGAACAGATATTAATAATTTTACCGCTATGTTGCGGGATCATTATTTTGGCGGCCTCATGGCTTAACTCAAATGCCGCGGTCAGGTTAACGTCAATCATCGGATCCCAGTCCGCGCGGCCAAAGTCCAGTACTTTGTTCAGCTTACAAATCCCGGCGTTATTCACCAGAATATCCACTGTGCCGAAACGTTCGCAGCAGGCGGCGATAATCTTCTGCGGCGCCCCTTTTTCCGTGATATCCACATGCATAAACTCAACTTCAACACCCTGTTTTTCAATAAGTTCCCTGCTTTCCTCATGGTCTTTTATAAAGCTCGGGATAAACAGATTCGCCCCAGCCTTCGCCAACGCCGTTGCGAAAGCGAGGCCCAGGCCGCTGTTGCCGCCCGTTACGATCGCGGTTTTTCCTTGCAACGAGAAAAAATTCATTGAGAACGCATTGAGAGATTCGATCGACATAGTAAGCTCCACATTCCTTAAGGCAAAAAAAAAGAAAGGTAACTTCCCCGGCGACAGGGAAGTTACCTTTCTCATTATCTCTGGTAACTGTGATATGTTTTAACACAGCGTTAATCTATCTTACGTGATCGAAATCACAGTTGCCCGTTTCATTTTATAAATAAGCCAAACATCCAGAAGCGTGATTATTCTCACACACTTATTAGCCCTTCCATGCTATTTCTGAATGCAATTACTAGAGACCTGAGAAAAGTAATCCACCTGAAAAGGCGGTTTACTTTTCTCTTTTTTTTGTCTGTCAAAAATGGGAATTCGATATGCACCAGAACTCATATCGTCGTTGGATAACCCTCGCTATTATAAGCTTTAGCGGAGGCGTCAGTTTCGATCTGGCTTATTTACGCTATATATATCAGATTCCCATGGCAAAATTTATGGGGTTTAGCAATACCGAAATCGGGCTAATAATGAGTACGTTCGGCGTTGCCGCTATTATTCTTTATGCTCCCAGCGGGGTTATTGCCGATAAATTTTCGCATCGCAAAATGATTACCTCAGCAATGATATTAACCGGCATGCTCGGTCTGCTGATGATGACTTACCCACCGTTGTGGGTCATGCTCTGTATCCAGGTCGCTTTTGCAGTCACCACGATCCTGATGCTGTGGTCAGTCTCAATCAAAGCCGCGTCACTGCTGGGAGACCACAGCGAGCAGGGCAAAATAATGGGCTGGATGGAAGGGCTTCGCGGCGTGGGCGTTATGTCACTGGCGGTATTCACTATGTGGGTCTTTTCCCGCTTCGCGCCGGATGACAGCAACAGCCTGAAGGCCGTGATTCTGATTTACAGCGTTGTGTACATCCTGCTGGGCATTTTATGCTGGTTCTTCGTTAGCGACAGCCACGCCCGTCGCGACAGTGTGGCGGTCGAAAAACAGACGTTTCAGCTACGCGATATTCTGGCGGTATTGCGTATCAGCACGACATGGTACTGCAGTATGGTCATTTTCGGCGTCTTTACCATCTATGCCATTCTCAGCTACTCCACCAATTATCTGACAGAAATGTACGGCATGTCGCTGGTGGCGGCAAGCTACATGGGGATCGTCATCAATAAAATCTTCCGTGCGATCTGCGGACCGTTGGGCGGGATCATTACCACTTACAGCAAAATCAAATCCCCTACGCGGGTGATCCAGTTGCTCTCCTGTGTCGGCGCGCTCACGCTCATCGCACTGCTGGCGACCAATACCAACCCGCAGTCTGTGGTGATGGGGATCGGGTTGATTCTGCTCCTCGGTTTCACCTGCTACGCCTCCCGTGGACTGTACTGGGCCTGTCCCGGCGAAGCCAGAACGCCGTCTTACATTATGGGAACCACCGTAGGGATCTGTTCAGTGATCGGTTTCCTGCCCGACGTCTTTGTCTATCCGATCGTCGGGTACTGGCAGGACACCCTGCCAGCTGCCGAAGCTTACCGCAACATGTGGCTGATGGGGCTGGCGGCGCTGTGCATGGTGATCTTTTTTACCTTCTTACTGTTTCGCAAAATTCGTACCGCCAACGCCGTACCGGAAAAGTTAACCTCACTGGCTGCTGATACCACCGGCGAGTGAAGAGAGAAAATTAAAGGAGAATGGCAATGTCGAAGAAATACATCATTGGAATTGATGGTGGAAGTCAGAGTACCAAAGTTGTGATGTACGATCTGAATGGCAATATCGTTTGTGAAGGTAAAGGGCAACTGCAACCTATGCACACGCCGGATGCTGATACCGCGGAACATCCTGACGACGATTTATGGACCTCTTTATGCTTTGCCGGTAGAGAATTAATGAGCCAATTCGCGGGAGATAAAAAGGACATTGTCGGCATTGGGCTTGGCTCCATTCGCTGCTGTCGCGCTTTGCTTAAAGCCGACGGCACCCCGGCCGCTCCGCTGATAAGCTGGCAGGATGCGCGCGTTACGCGTCCCTATGAGCACAACAACCCCGATGTGACCTACGTTACGTCATTTTCAGGTTATCTGTCTCATCGCTTAACCGGCGAGTTTAAAGACAACATCGCCAATTATTTTGGCCAGTGGCCGGTGGATTATAAGACCTGGACATGGAGTGACGATGAAGAGGTTATCAGGAAATTCAATATCCCACGCAATATGCTGTTTGATGTTCAGATGCCCGGCACCGTGCTCGGTCATCTGACCCGCGAGGCTGCACTGGCTACCCATTTCCCAGTTGGATTACCCGTCGTCTGCACCACCAGCGATAAACCGGTAGAGGCGCTGGGCGCGGGATTACTGGACGACGAAACCGCAGTGATTTCTCTGGGCACTTATATCGCCCTGATGATGAACGGTAAAACGCTGCCTGTAGAACCGCGCGCTTACTGGCCGATTATGTCTTCTGTTCCTGAAACCTTACTGTATGAAGGCTATGGTATCCGTAAAGGCATGTGGACGGTCAGTTGGTTGCGCGATATGTTGGGTGAATCGTTGATTGCGGAGGCAAAAGCGCAGGATCTTTCACCGGAGGATTTGTTAAATAAAAAAGCCGCCTGCGTTCCACCTGGCTGCAACGGCCTGATGACCGTTCTGGACTGGCTCACCAATCCCTGGGAACCCTTCAAGCGCGGCATAATGATTGGTTTTGATTCCAGTATGGACTACGCCTGGATCTATCGCTCCATTCTGGAGAGCGTTGCCCTGACCCTGAAAAATAACTACGACGAGATGTGTAATGAAATGGGCCGCTTTGCCAGACATCTCATCATTACGGGCGGCGGTTCAAACAGCGATCTGTTTATGCAAATCTTTGCCGATGTGTTCAACCTGCCAACGAGGCGGAATGTGATAAACGGTTGCGCCAGTCTTGGGGCCGCTATCAATACAGCGGTAGGGCTTGGATTATATCCGGACTATGAGACGGCGACAGAAAAAATGGTGCGGGTAAAAGATGTCTTCATGCCGACAGAGAGCCACGCCAGGCGCTATGATGCATTGAATAAAGGGATCTTCCGCGATTTAACCAGCCATACCGATGTGATTCTGAAAAAATCGTATGAAGTGCTGCATGGCAGTCTGGATAACGTCGACTCGATTCAAAGCTGGTCTAACGCATAACGTACCCGCTACACCGTCAGATCCGGCATGGCGGCCCCGCCCTGTGCCGGATAGCGGCGCGAAGCGCCTTATCCGGCCTGCACTGTGACGTCTGACGCGGTTGTCAGGCAATGTTCAAATATTTATGCGTTTGCATCGACAACCGCCAGTTGCGGGCGATACAGGTTTCAATGCACAGTCGGGTCGCATCGTCTTTCTGGCTGATGGGTTGGAGTGCGATAACGCGCTGCTTTTCGTCCGTCAGCGTCGCCAACAGTTCGTCCAGCGCTTCAATGTCACGCACACGTCCCACCGGATGTTTGATTTCATCAGCACGCTCAAGCGCTTGCGACAGCACGTCGTAACCGCCACGCATATTCACTTTTGGTGAGACGGTGACCCAGGTTGAGTGAGAACAGCGCACTTCATGAGTGCCGCTGGTTTCTATCTGGCAACTAAAGCCATTCTTTTCGAGCAGTTCGGTTAGCGGCATCAGATCGTGAATGCAGGGTTCCCCTCCTGTGATCACCACATGGCGAGCCGTCCAGCCCTGTCGACCAATGATGGCAAGCAGATCTTCTGCACTGCCTGCCCCCCATTTGTCGCTCTCTTTAGTTTTCGCCAGAATGCTGAACAGCGACACTTCCCGATCCGCGAGCTTATCCCATGTATGTTTGGTATCACACCAGGCGCAGCCAACCGGGCATCCCTGTAAGCGAATAAAAATAGCGGGAACGCCGGTAAAATAACCCTCGCCTTGCAGGGTCTGGAACATCTCGTTAATCGGGTACTGCATAGTCATCTCTGTAAGGGGAATAAACGTTAAGTATCGCAGATGTTGCCCTTAAGGTCATGTGCGAGAGCTGCTTTACCGCAGGCATAAAAAAACCCGCCGAAGCGGGTTTTTTAGAAGAACGAAAGTTCAGGATTACGCCTGGCCTTTGATCTCTTTACGACCGTTGTACGGTGCTTTTTCGCCCAGCGCTTCTTCGATACGGATCAGCTGGTTGTATTTAGCAACGCGGTCAGAACGGCTCATGGAACCGGTTTTGATCTGGCCAGCAGCGGTACCTACAGCCAGGTCAGCGATGGTCGCATCTTCAGTTTCGCCAGAACGGTGAGAGATAACGGCAGTGTAGCCCGCGTCTTTCGCCATCTTGATTGCAGCCAGGGTTTCGGTCAGAGAACCGATCTGGTTGAATTTGATCAGGATGGAGTTAGCGATGCCTTTCTCGATACCTTCTTTCAGGATCTTGGTGTTAGTCACGAACAGGTCGTCGCCCACCAGCTGAATTTTGTCGCCCAGCACTTTAGTCTGGTATGCGAAACCGTCCCAGTCAGACTCGTCCAGACCGTCTTCGATAGAGACGATCGGGTACTGCTTGGTCAGTTCTTCCAGGAAGTGAGTGAATTCTTCAGAGGTGAACGCTTTGTTGCCTTCGCCAGCCAGAACGTATTTACCGTCTTTGTAGAATTCAGACGCTGCGCAGTCCATCGCCAGAGTGATGTCTTTGCCCAGCTCGTAGCCAGCCGCTTTTACCGCTTCAGCGATAACAGCCAGTGCTTCGGCGTTAGAACCCAGGTTCGGCGCATAACCCCCTTCGTCACCCACCGCAGTGTTCATGCCTTTGCCTTTCAGCACTTTTGCCAGGTGATGGAAAACTTCAGAACCCATGCGGATGGCTTCTTTAACGGTTTTCGCGCCAACCGGCTGAATCATGAATTCCTGGATGTCGACGTTGTTGTCAGCGTGCTCGCCACCGTTGATGATGTTCATCATCGGAACCGGCATGGAATATTTGCCCGGAGTACCGTTCAGTTCAGCGATGTGCTCGTACAGCGGCATGCCTTTAGAGGCTGCAGCGGCTTTGGCGTTAGCCAGAGATACCGCCAGGATTGCGTTCGCACCGAAGTTGGATTTGTTTTCAGTACCGTCCAGATCGATCATGATCTTGTCGATACCAGCCTGATCTTTGGCGTCTTTGCCAAGGATAGCCTGAGCGATCGGACCGTTAACCGCGCCAACTGCTTTGGTTACGCCTTTACCCAGGAAACGGGATTTGTCGCCATCGCGCAGTTCCAGCGCTTCGCGGGAACCCGTAGAGGCACCTGACGGGGCAGCTGCCATACCGACGAAACCACCTTCCAGGTGTACTTCGGCTTCAACAGTCGGGTTACCACGGGAGTCGATGATTTCACGACCGATGACTTTAACGATTTTGGACATTAGGTTTTCCTCGAGTCACTAGTTAACTAAAACTCCAGACAAACAACGCGTACCTTTGGTACGCGTTGCCGTTCTAACTTTTTTCTTCTTACTTCGCCTGACGCTTCTGATACTCGCTGGCGGCCTTCACGAAGCCTGCAAACAGCGGATGCCCGTCACGCGGCGTTGAAGTAAATTCCGGGTGGAACTGGCAGGCAACGAACCACGGATGGTTAGGCACCTCGATGATCTCGACTAACTGATCGTCCCCGGAGCGGCCCGCAACGCGCAGACCCGCAGCTTCAATTTGTTTCAACAACATGTTGTTGACTTCATAGCGGTGACGATGGCGCTCGGTGATGACTGGCTGGCCGTACAGCTGGCGAACCACGCTATCGTCGGACAACTGGCAAGCCTGTGCGCCAAGACGCATAGTACCACCCAGATCGCTTTTCTCGGTACGGACCTCGACGTTACCGTCTTCGTCGCGCCATTCCGTAATCAGCGCCACGACAGGGTACTTACAGTCTGGCACAAATTCCGTAGAGTTCGCGTTTTCCATTCCCGCTACGTTGCGCGCAAATTCGATCAGCGCAACCTGCATACCCAGGCAAATGCCGAGGTAAGGAATATTGTTCTCACGCGCATAGCGTGCAGTGGCGATCTTGCCTTCAACACCACGGTAGCCGAAGCCGCCAGGGATCAGGATAGCATCCAGATCTTTCAGAATTTCAACGCCGCGCGTTTCAACATCCTGCGAATCAATCAGCTTAATGTTGACGGAGACGCGATTCTTCAGACCACCGTGTTTCAGCGCTTCGATAACCGACTTATAGGCGTCCGGCAGTTCAATGTATTTGCCGACCATACCGATAGTCACTTCGCCGCCCGGATTGGCTTCTTCATAAATTACCTGTTCCCATTCAGACAGGTTAGCTTCCGGACAGTTCAAGCTGAATCGTTTACAAATATAATCGTCCAGACCCTGAGATTTCAACAGGCCCGGAATTTTATAAATGGAATCGACATCTTTCATTGAAATAACGGCTTTTTCAGGCACGTTACAGAACAATGCAATTTTCGCACGTTCGTTTGCCGGAATCGCGCGATCGGAACGGCAAACCAGGATGTCTGGCTGAATACCAATGGAAAGCAGCTCCTTAACGGAGTGCTGTGTCGGTTTGGTTTTTACTTCACCAGCCGCCGCCATGTAAGGCACCAGCGTCAGGTGCATGAACAGCGCATGTTCACGACCAATATCGACCGCCAGTTGACGAATCGCTTCGAGGAAAGGCAGGGATTCGATATCCCCTACGGTACCGCCGATTTCAACCAGCACAACGTCATGCCCTTCGCCACCGGCAAGGACGCGTTCTTTAATGGCGTTGGTGATGTGTGGGATAACCTGCACGGTTGCGCCCAGATAGTCACCACGGCGCTCTTTACGCAGAACATCAGAGTAGATACGGCCAGTCGTAAAGTTGTTACGACGGGTCATTTTGGTACGGATGAAACGCTCGTAGTGGCCAAGATCCAGATCGGTTTCAGCGCCGTCTTCAGTAACGAACACTTCCCCGTGTTGGGTTGGGCTCATGGTGCCAGGATCGACGTTGATGTACGGATCCAGTTTCATCATGGTCACATTGAGGCCACGGGCTTCAAGAATGGCTGCGAGGGAGGCTGCGGCAATGCCTTTACCCAGAGAGGATACGACCCCGCCGGTCACAAAAATATAGTTCGTTGTCATGCTGAACCTGAGAAGTTAGGGTGAAACGATGGAATAACCAGGACGGGAAAGTAGTATACCCGAACACAGCGAGCGCCACAAACTTTCATTCTCCGTCTCCTTCCCAGGCCAGGACTATCATAAGGAGTGAGAAAATAGCCCCTTTTGGGTAAATGTTTTTGACGCAAATCAAGCGCTTGTCATTTAAAAAACCGCACAAATAGCGCTTGTTCGCAAAATTCCGTTAGAGATCAGTTTCCTGGCGTTTTACTTCCTGCCACACGTCTTCCATGGTTTCCAGATCGACTCCTGTCATTTCCAGGCCGCGCGCCGCAACAATCCGTTCGACTTCGCGAAAGCGACGCTCAAATTTTTCGTTGGCTTTTTGCAGGGCAATCTCGGCTTTGGTCCCCAAATGACGCGCCATATTGACGGTGGCAAACAGCAGATCCCCCATTTCTTCCTCGAGTTTAGCCTGGTCAACCACCGCCTGTCGGGCTTCATACATCACCTCGTCGATTTCTTCATACACTTTATCGACGACCGGCCCGAGCGTGGTCCAGTCAAACCCGACGTTTGAGCAACGCTTCTGGATTTTCTGCGCCCGCATCAACGCGGGTAAGCTGCGCGGGATATCATCCAGCGCGGAATGCTGCGCTTTTTGCGCCCGTTCTTCGGTTTTGATCTGCTCCCAGCGAGTCAGGACTTCCGTACTGTTGCTGGCGGAAACGTCCGCAAAAACGTGCGGGTGACGGCGTTCGAGTTTGTCGCTGATGGCAGCGCAAATATCATTGAAATCAAAGCGCCCTTCTTCCTGCGCCATTTGCGCGTAAAACACCACCTGAAACAGCAAATCGCCCAATTCGCCGCGCAGATCGTCAAAGTCTTCTCGTGCAATCGCGTCAAGGACTTCATAGGTTTCTTCCAGCGTATAGGGCGCAATGGTGGCAAAAGTCTGTTCTTTGTCCCACGGGCAGCCGTTTTCCGGGTCGCGCAGGCGCTGCATGATGTTAAGCAGGCGATCAATTTGTGTCATGGGTATGTCCTGAACCTCCAGGCCCGTCAAGCCAAACGCTGTCGGGCAAAAAAAAGCCGGATGGCGGCGTACCGCGCGATCCGGCCTGTATTATCGTTAGTTGCCGTGCAGACGACGCGCGTCAATCACATCCGGCACCTGGTTGAGCTTGCTGAGAACGCGACCCAGCACCTGCAGGTTGTAGATTTCGATGGTCATATCGATGGTCGCGAGTTGCTGCTTCGTGTCGCTGCGGCTGGCGACGCCCAGCACGTTGACCTTTTCGTTCGCCAGAATGGTGGTGATATCACGCAGTAACCCGCTGCGGTCGTTAGCCTGAACGCGCACCACCAGCGAGTAACCCGCCGAATAGCTTTCGCCCCACACCGCATCCACAATCCGCTCCGGCGCATGCGCGCGCAGTTCCACCAGTTGTTCGCAGTCGGCGCGGTGAACGGAAATCCCGCGCCCCTGAGTAATGAATCCGACGATCTCATCGCCCGGAATCGGCTGGCAGCAACGCGCGATGTGGTGCATCAGGTTGCCAACCCCTTCCACCACAACCCGACCGTCGTCTTTCCGGCGATTCTGCGGCGCGTAAGTTTTCTGCTGAAGCTGTTTCAGCGCGGCGGCATCTTCTTCAGCCGCGCTCGGTTTGTTGAACTGCGACTGCAGGAAGTTGACCATCTGGTTAAGGCGGATATCGCCGCCGCCGATCGCCGCCAGCAGTTCCTCCAGCTCGTTAAAGTTGTAGCGCGGCAGCAGCAGTTTTTCCGCCTCTTTCAGGCTGATCCCCAGATGCGACAGCTCATCGTCAAGGATCTGGCGACCGGCAAGGATATTCTTGTCGCGATCCTGCTTGCGGAACCAGGCGTGGATTTTTGAGCGTCCGCGGCTGGTGGTGACATAGCCCAGGTTCGGGTTAAGCCAGTCGCGGCTGGGGTTCGGCTGCTTCTGGGTGATGATTTCGATCTGATCGCCCATCTGCAACTGATAGGTAAACGGCACGATACGCCCGCCAATTTTCGCCCCGATGCAACGATGCCCCACGTCACTGTGAATGTGATAGGCGAAGTCAAGCGGCGTGGAGCCCGCAGGTAAGTCGACCACATCGCCTTTTGGCGTAAACACATACACCCGGTCGTCAAAAACCTGGCTGCGCACTTCATCGAGCATTTCGCCCGAATCCGCCATCTCTTCCTGCCAGGCGATCAGCTTACGCAGCCAGGCGATGCGATCCTCATGACCCGAACGCGCACCGCCTGCCGCCGCCCCTTCTTTATACTTCCAGTGCGCGGCGACGCCCAGCTCGGCATCTTCGTGCATCTGTTTGGTGCGGATTTGAATCTCAACGGTTTTACCGCCCGGCCCCAGCACCACGGTATGAATAGACTGATAACCGTTTGGTTTTGGGTTAGCGACGTAGTCGTCAAACTCATCCGGCAAATGACGATAGTGGGTGTGCACAATGCCCAGCGCGGCGTAGCAGTCCTGCAAACGCTCGGCGACGATACGCACGGCGCGTACGTCAAACAGCTCGTCAAAGGCCAGATCTTTTTTCTGCATCTTGCGCCAGATGCTATAGATATGTTTCGGACGTCCGTAAACTTCCGCCTTCACGCCTTCGGTTTTCATTTCGGCGCGCAGATGGCCAACGAACTCTTCAATATAGTGTTCGCGATCGATACGACGCTCATGCAGCAGTTTGGCGATACGCTTGTATTCCGCCGGATGCAGATAGCGGAAGCAGTAATCTTCCAGCTCCCATTTCAACTGACCAATACCCAGACGGTTGGCCAGCGGAGCGTAAATGTTCGTGCACTCTTTCGCCGCCAGCACGCGCTCATCTTCCGGCGCGTCTTTCACCTCACGCAGATGGGCAATACGTTCGGCAAGCTTAATGACCACACAGCGGAAATCGTCCACCATCGCCAGTAGCATACGGCGAACATTGTCGACCTGCTCGGACGAAACGGAGTCGGTGTGCGTGGCTTTAAGCTGGCGAATCGCCGCCATGTCACGGACGCCATGGATCAGGTTGACGATCGATTTGCCCACGCTTTCGCGCAGGACGTCTTCGCTGACCACGTTGGCGTCGGCTAACGGGAACAGCAGCGCCGCCCGCAGCGTGTCGATATCCATACTCAGCGTCGAAAGGATTTCCACCATCTCGACGCCGCGCCACAGCAGCAGTTCCGCGTCCGGATGCCCCTGTGTCTGTTGCAGGCAATACGCCCAGGTTTCGGCTAAGCGTTCACACGACTGCTGGCTGGCGATCCCAAGACTTTCGATCCATTTTTTCGGATCAAATTCCCCAGCTTTATTTAGATGTGCACTTCTTACCGCAACCATTGTCCTCTCCTTAAGGGACCGGGCCTGCCGAATTCAGCAAGCCGGAAGTTATTACTTGCGCTCAAACAGAACCATTGATTCCAGGTGCCCAGTGTGCGGGAACATGTCGAGCATTGCCAGCCGCTGAATTTGGTATCCCGCACGTAATAATTCGTCACTGTCCCGCGCCAGCGTGGCAGGGTTACAGGATACATAAACAATGCGGTCAGGCTGTAATTTTACAAGATGCTGCATCACGCCCGCCGCCCCGGCGCGCGCAGGGTCCAGCAGGACCTTGTCGAAGCCGTTTTTCGCCCACGGCTGTTGGGTAACATCCTCTTCCAGATTGGCATGAAAGAATGTCACATTCTGTAATGCATTTTGCCGCGCGTTTTCACGCCCTTTCTCAACCAGCGCGGGTACGCCTTCGACGCCCACTACGCTCGCCGCCAGCGTCGCGAGCGGCAACGTGAAGTTGCCCATGCCGCAAAAAAGGTCAAGCACGCGATCGTCCGGCTGTACGTCAAGCCACGCCAGCGCCCGGGCGACCATCTGCTGATTCACCCCTTCGTTGACCTGAATAAAGTCGCGCGGACTAAAGTTTAAGCGTAGCCCGTTTGATTCGTACCAGGGCGTTTGCCCCGAAACGGACGCCAGTATCTCGCTTGCGGGCGCCAGATAAAGCGCCAGGTTCTGTGAATGCGAAAAGCGTTCCAGTTTTTCCCGGTCATGGGCGCTTAATGGCGCCGTATGGCGCAAGATCATCAGCGTGCCGCTGCCCGCCTGCACCAGTTCGACGTGCCCCAGATGGCGTTTCCCCTGTAATGTCTCCAGACATGCCCTGAGGTCAGGCAACAGCGCCTCAAGCTGGGGCGCCAGAACAGGGCACCGGGTGACGTCAACAATGTCGCTGGACGCCGACTGGCGAAAGCCCATCTGCAGTTGCTGGGTTTTCGGCGGGTAATGGAGGCTTAAGCGCGCGCGACGGCGATAGCCCCACGGCTCCCCGGCGATGACCTCCGCCACGTCATTTTTCATCAGGCGCGCTAACGCGGCGCGTTTGCTGCGCTGTTGCAGGGCAACGCTGGCGTGCTGCTGCTGGCAGCCGCCGCAAACGCCAAAATGAGGGCAGCGCGGCGCGACGCGCTCAGGGCTTTCATTTAACCGACGCTTCACTTGCGCTCTGGCGTACTGTTTTTTATCTTCAGTAATGACCACCTCCGCACTTTCCTGCGGCAGTAATCCTGGGATAAACAGCGCCTTTCCGTTATGCCGCGCCACGCCCTGACCAAAGGCATCCAGGTCAGTGACTGTAACGGTTATGATCTGGCGCGTCGTCACGCGCCGTTTTGCAGAGTAGAATTGCGCCATCGACGAGATTATTCTCAAATTAACAGTGTGACCCTAATTGTCCCATAACGGAACTCCATGACCAACTACAGCCTGCGCGCTCGCATGATGATTCTGATCCTGGCGCCGACCGTACTGATCGGTTTATTGCTAAGTATCTTCTTTGTCGTTCATCGCTATCACGACCTGCAGCGTCAACTGGAAGATGCCGGCGCCAGCATTATTGAGCCGCTCGCCGTCTCCACTGAATATGGTATGAATCTGCAAAACCGCGAATCTATCGGCCAGTTGATTAGCGTTCTGCATCGCCGCCATTCAGAGATCGTGCGGGCGATTTCGGTCTACGACGAAAATAACCGCCTGTTCGTCACGTCGAACTTTAATCTTAACCCGTCGGAGCTCCAGCTTCCGCCGGGTCTGCCGTTTCCACGCCGGTTGAGCGTGGAACGCCATGGCGACATTTTAATCCTGCGAACGCCGATCGTGTCGGAAAGCTATTCACCGGACGAGTCTGCGTTAACCGACGCGAAAAATGCGCATAATATGCTGGGATATGTGGCGCTTGAGCTGGATCTCAAGTCTGTTCGCCTGCAGCAGTATAAAGAAATTTTCATCTCCACGGTGATGATGCTGTTCTGCATCGGCATCGCGCTCATTTTTGGCTGGCGCCTGATGCGCGACGTGACCGGGCCTATTCGTAACATGGTCAACACGGTGGATCGCATTCGTCGCGGGCAACTCGACAGCCGGGTTGAAGGTTTCATGCTGGGTGAACTGGATATGCTGAAAAACGGCATTAACTCCATGGCGATGTCGCTTGCCGCCTATCACGAAGAGATGCAGCACAACATCGATCAGGCGACCTCCGATCTGCGTGAAACGCTTGAACAGATGGAGATCCAGAACGTTGAGCTGGATCTGGCGAAGAAGCGCGCCCAGGAGGCCGCCCGCATTAAGTCCGAGTTTCTGGCCAATATGTCCCATGAGCTGCGCACGCCGCTTAACGGTGTCATCGGCTTTACTCGCCTGACGCTGAAAACAGAGCTGAACACCACCCAGCGTGACCACCTGAACACCATTGAGCGTTCGGCAAATAATCTGCTGGCGATCATTAACGACGTGCTGGACTTTTCCAAGCTGGAAGCGGGCAAACTGATTCTGGAAAGCATTCCCTTCGCCCTGCGCAATACGCTGGATGAAGTGGTGACGTTGCTGGCGCACTCGTCCCACGATAAAGGCCTTGAGCTGACGCTTAACATTAAAAATGACGTTCCGGACAACGTCATCGGCGACCCGCTGCGCTTACAGCAGGTGATTACCAACCTGGTCGGCAACGCGATCAAATTTACCGAAAGCGGCAACATCGATATTCTGGTCGAGAAACGTGCGATCAGTAATACCAAAGTCCAGATAGAGGTCCAGATTCGTGATACCGGTATCGGTATTCCTGAACGCGACCAGTCACGCCTGTTCCAGGCCTTCCGTCAGGCCGATGCCAGTATCTCCCGTCGCCATGGCGGTACCGGGCTGGGGCTGGTGATTACACAGAAGCTGGTCAATGAAATGGGGGGAGATATCTCCTTCCATAGCCAGCCGAACCGGGGCTCGACGTTCTGGTTCCATATCAACCTGGATTTGAATCCGAACGTGGTCAGCGATGGCCCGGCCACTGGCTGCCTGACCGGGAAGCGCATCGCTTACGTTGAGCCAAACGCCGCTGCCGCGCAATGCACTTTAGATATCCTCGCGGAAACGCCGCTGGAGGTGATTTACAGTCCTTCGTTCTCCGCGCTGGCGGTAGAGCATTACGACTACATGCTGCTGGGCGTCGCCGTGACCTTCAACGAACCGCTGACCATGCAGCATGAACGCCTGATTCAGGCGACGGAAATGACCGACTTCCTGATGCTGGCGCTGCCGTGTCACGCGCAGGTTAACGCGGAAAAACTTAAGCAAGACGGCGTGGCGAGTTGTCTGTTAAAACCGCTGACCTCAACGCGACTGCTGCCCGCGCTGGTGGAGTTGTGCCGCCAGAATTACCATCATGACGCCCTGCCATCCGACGAAAACAAGATCGCCATGACGGTAATGGCGGTAGATGATAACCCCGCTAACCTGAAACTGATCGGCGCCTTACTGGACGATCTGGTGCAGCACGTTGAGCTTTGCGACAGCGGCCAACAGGCGGTGGATCGCGCCAGACAGATGCAGTTCGACTTGATCCTGATGGATATTCAGATGCCGGATATGGACGGCATTCGCGCCTGTGAGTTGATCCACCAGCTTCCTCACCAACAGCAAACGCCGGTGATTGCCGTGACCGCACATGCAATGGCGGGTCAGAAGGAGAAGCTGCTGAGCGCCGGTATGAATGATTATCTGGCGAAGCCGATTGAAGAAGAAAAGCTGCATAACCTGCTGCTGCGCTACAAACCGGGCACCGGCGTCACCACGCGGATGCTGACGGCTGAGCCGCCCGAGCCGATTTTTAATCCAAACGCGACGCTCGACTGGCAATTGGCGCTGCGCCAGGCGGCAGGAAAACCGGATCTGGCGCGCGATATGCTGCAAATGCTGATCGATTTCCTGCCGGAAGTGCGTAACTGCATCGAAGAACAACTGGTCGGCGAAAACCCGGATGGGTTAGTCGATTTAATTCATAAGCTGCACGGCAGCTGTGGCTACAGCGGGGTTCCACGGATGAAAAATCTCTGTCAGCTGCTGGAAGGCCAGTTACGTAACGGTACGCCCGAAAGCGAACTGGAACCTGAATTCCTCGAACTGCTCGACGAGATGGACAACGTGGCGCGCGAAGCGAAGAAGATACTGGGGTGACTGTCTATTGGCGGAAAGTAATGTAAGCGGCTTACCGGGCCTGCGGACAGGATAATTGCAGGCCTGATAAGCGTTGCGCCATTGGGGAAATTAGCCTGAAAGCCGCCCAATCTTGATCGTTGCAGCCACATTTCGCGCCGTCATCCGCACGTTGTCTTCCGCATTTTTCAGGGCGTCGTCCAGAGTACAGATGCAGTAAATGACGCTGAACACCGCATCCAGCCCATGTTCGTGCACCACGCCAACGTCCGCGGTCAGGCTGCCGGCAATCGCGATCACTGGCTTGTTATAGCGTTTTGCCACGTTCGCCACGCCAACCGGCACCTTACCGTGAATGGTCTGGCTGTCGATGCGCCCTTCGCCGGTAATCACCAGATCGGCGTCGGCGACGCAGGCATCGAGATGCAGCGCGTCGGTCACAATCTCAATGCCGCGCCGCAGCTGCGCGCCGCAGAATGCATACAGCGCCGCGCCCATTCCCCCTGCCGCGCCGCCGCCCGCAAGCGTAGAGACATCCACATCCAGATCGCGGGCGATGAGCTGCGCATAATGTTCCAGCGCCCGATCCAGGCGCACAATCATCTCCGGCGTCGCCCCTTTTTGCGGCCCGAACACCGCCGAAGCGCCCTGCTTACCGGTCAACGGATTGGTGACGTCGCACGCTACCTCAATGCGACATCCGGCCAGACGCGGGTCTAACTGGCTAATATCAATGCGGTCGAGGGTTTCCAGCGCCGCGCCGCCCTGGGCGATGTCGGCATGCCGGGCGTCGAGCAGTTTTGCCCCTAACGCCTGAACCATACCCGCGCCGCCGTCGTTGGTCGCGCTGCCGCCAAGCCCGATAATGATATGTTCCACGCCCGCGTCCAGAGCATGTCGAATAAGCTCTCCGGTACCCCAGGAGGTGGTTTTTAACGGATCGCGCCGATGGGGAGGAACCTGCTCCAGCCCGCTGGCCGCCGCCATTTCAATAAAGGCGGAGCGCGCATCGCCGGATAACCCATAAAAAGCCTGTGTCGGCTCGCCCAGAGGCCCCATGACCTCAACGTCAACAATGCGTCCCGCCGTCGCCGCAACCATGGCTTCAACCGTTCCTTCACCGCCATCAGCGACCGGCAGCTTGACGTAATCCGCATCGGGCCAGATCTCGCGAAACCCCTGTTCAATGGCGCTCGCCACCTCAAGAGCACTCAAACTTTCCTTATATGAGTCCGGTGCGATCACTATTTTCATAAATCGTCCTTACGCATGTTGACTCTGTTAAGCATATACCCGTCATACTACAAATAAAAAAATAGCCGGTCCGAAAGGGGACCGGCACAGGTCTTAACGCACCATGCAAGGACGCTTGTTATCAAAGGTCCAGTTCGGAATCAGATACTGCATGCCCATCGCGTCGTCACGCGCGCCTAAGCCGTGTTTCTGATACAGCTCATGCGCCTTCATCACCTGATCCATGTCGATCTCAACGCCCAGTCCCGGTTTCGCCGGAACCTGAACCATACCGCCTTTGATCTCGAACGGTTCTTTGGTCAGACGCTGGTTGCCTTCCTGCCAGATCCAGTGAGTGTCGATAGCGGTGATCTTGCCCGGCGCGGCGGCCGCGACATGGGTAAACATCGCCAGTGAAATATCGAAATGGTTATTAGAGTGCGAGCCCCAGGTCAGACCAAACTCGTGGCACATCTGCGCCACGCGCACAGAACCTTGCATCGTCCAGAAGTGCGGATCCGCCAGCGGAATATCCACGGATTGCAACGACAGAGTATGGCCCATCTGACGCCAGTCGGTTGCGATCATATTGGTCGCCGTCGGCAAGCCGGTAGCGCGACGGAACTCCGCCATCACTTCGCGTCCGGAGAAACCCTGCTCGGCGCCGCATGGATCTTCCGCATAGGCCAACGTGCCTTTCAGGTACTTACCAATTTTAATCGCCTCATTCAGCGACCATGCGCCGTTCGGGTCGAGCGTCACCCGCGCCTGCGGGAAGCGTTTCGCCAGCGCCACGATGGACTCGGCTTCTTCTTCTCCGGCCAGCACGCCGCCTTTCAGTTTGAAGTCGTTGAAACCATATTTTTCATACGCGGCTTCCGCCAGGCGTACCACCGCATCCGGGGTCATCGCTTCTTCATGGCGCAAGCGATACCAGTCGCATTGCTCATCCGGCTGGCTCTGGTACGGCAGCGGCGTCGCTTTACGGTTACCGACGAAGAACAGATAACCGAGCATTTCCACTTCGCTACGTTGCTGTCCGTCGCCGAGCAGTGACGCCACGTTAACGCCAAGATGCTGACCCAACAGGTCAAGCAGCGCCGCTTCGATACCGGTCACCACGTGAATGGTGGTACGCAGGTCGAAGGTCTGCAATCCACGACCACCCGCGTCGCGATCGGCAAATTCATTCCGCACCGCGGTTAACACATTTTTGTATTCGCCCAGCGTTTTCCCCACCACCAGCGGGATCGCATCTTCCAGTGTCTTACGGATCTTTTCGCCGCCAGGAATTTCACCAACGCCGGTGTGGCCAGAGTTATCTTTGATAATGACGATGTTACGCGTGAAAAACGGAGCGTGCGCGCCGCTCAGGTTCATCAGCATGCTGTCGTGACCGGCAACCGGGATCACCTGCATGGCGGTAACAACGGGAGTGGTAAATTGTGCGCTCATAATCTTGTCCTTTTCAAAATCAGTGACGACCGAAAACGGGGCGTTTGCGGTCAAAAGTCCAGCCGGGGATCAGATACTGCATCGGGCCTGCGTCATTGCGCGCGCCGCCGGGCAGCTTTTTGTACGCTTCATGCGCCTTATGCACCTGATCCCAGTCCAGCTCAACGCCCAGCCCGGGCGCGTCCGGAACGGCAATTTTGCCGTTTTTGATCTCCAGAGGATGTCGGGTCAGGCGGCAATCACCCTCCTGCCAAATCCAGTGGGTATCAATGGCGGTCGGTTTGCCTGGCGCGGCCGCGCCAACGTGAGTAAACATCGCCAGAGAGATATCAAAGTGATTGTTGGAATGGCAGCCCCAGGTCAGGCCCCAGTCGTCACACAGTTGCGCCACGCGCACCGCGCCGGAAAGCGTCCAGAAATGCGGATCGGCGAGCGGAATATCAACGGCGTTGAGCATCACCGCGTGGCCCATCTCGCGCCAGTTGGTCGCGATCATGTTGGTTGCGACCGGCAGCCCGGTCGCCCGGCGGAATTCCGCCATCACTTCGCGACCGGAGAAGCCCTGTTCCGCGCCGCAGGGATCTTCCGCGTAGGTCAGCACATCGTTCAGCCCTTTGCATAACGCAATGGCTTCATCCAACCGCCAGGCGCCGTTCGGATCAACGGTGATACGCGCATCCGGAAAACGTGTTTTCAGCGCACGGGCAGTTTCAATCTCCTGCTCGCCCGGCAGAACGCCGCCCTTGAGTTTAAAATCTTTAAAGCCGTAGCGATCCTGCGAGGCTTCCGCCAGACGCACGACCGCGTCGCGGGTTAATGCTTCCTGATGGCGCAGATGATACCAGTCGTGGTTCCCCGGGGTGTTTTCCAGATAGGGCAGATCGGTTTTTGTACGATCGCCGATATAGAACAGGTAACCCAGCACCGTCACCGCATCGCGCTGCTTGCCAGGCCCTAACAGCTCACAGACTGGCACATTCAGCGCTTTGCCCAGCAGGTCGAGCAGCGCCGCTTCCAGCGCGGCGACCGCGTTAACGCGCAGTTCAAACGTCCACGCCCCTTTGCCGAAGGTGTCAAAGTCTGCAGCCTGGTTGCCTTTATGCACCCGCTGAACCACTTTATTCAGCCGGGCCACCTCCTGACCGAGCACCATCGGAATGGCATCGACCAGCGTTTGATAAATCACGTCTCCGCCCGGCGCTTCGCCAACGCCGGTATTCCCGGCGTTGTCGGTGAGCACCACGATATTTCGGGTGAAGTACGCGTTATGCGCGCCGCCGATGTTCAGCAGCATACTGTCATGTCCGGCCACCGGAATGACCTTCATGTCGGTGATAACAGGACTCGATTGCGTTGTCATGATCATTGCCCCGCAACAGGTTTCAGTTCGACACGTTTAATATCACCCACCAGCACCAGGTAGCTCAGCACCGCGACCAACGCATGGATCCCCACGTAGATCAGCGCGCCGTTGAAGGAGCCGGTCGTGCCGACAATGTAGCCGATGGCGATAGGCGTCACGATACCGGAAATGTTGCCGAACATGTTGAACAAACCGCCGCTCAGACCGCTGATCTCTTTCGGCGCGGTGTCCGCCATTACCGCCCAGCCCAGCGCGCCAATCCCTTTACCGAAGAACGCCAGCGCCATAAAGCCGATGATCATCCACTCGACGTTAACGTAGTTACAGAACACCATCACCATCGACAGCAGCATCCCCATCACAATCGGCGTTTTACGGGCGATATTCAGCGAGCCGGTACGGCGCATCAGCCAGTCGGAGATAATGCCGCCCAGTACGCCGCCAACAAAGCCGCAGATGGCGGGAACCGAGGCCACAAAACCCGCTTTCAGTATCGACATGCCCCGCGCCTGCACCAGATAAACCGGGAACCAGGTGATAAAGAAGTACGTCAACGCATTGATGCAGTACTGGCCGATATAAACCCCGATCATCATGCGTGAGCCCAGCAGTTGCTTGATCTGTCCCCATTTCACGCTGAACGGCACTTTAGCTTTGTTGCTCTTCTGATCCATGTTGATCAGCGCGCCGCCCTCTGCAATGTACTCAAGCTCTTTCTGGTTGACGCCCGGATGCTGGTTCGGCTCGTGGATCACCTTCAACCAAATGAAGCTGATGACGATACCCAGTCCGCCCATGAAGAAGAACACGTGCGACCAGCCTACTTCGTGGGTCAGCCAGCCCATGATGGGGGCGAAAATAACGGTGGCAAAGTATTGCGCGGAGTTAAAAATCGCCACCGCGGTTCCCCTTTCCTGCGCCGGGAACCACGCTGCGACGATACGGCTATTGCCCGGGAAAGAGGGCGCTTCCGCCAGACCGACCAGGAAACGTAGCGTAAACAGCGCGACGATAATGCCGAAGCCGCTAAAGATATCGACGAAGCCCTGCAGGAGGGTAAACATCGACCAGATAAAGATGGACCAGAAGTAGACGCGTTTGGAACCAAAGCGGTCGAGCAGCCAGCCCCCCGGAATTTGACCGATAACGTAGGCCCATGAGAACGCAGAGAAAACGTAACCCATACCGACCGGATCGAGGCCAATGTCTTTGGCCATCTCGGAACCAGCGATGGAAAGCGTCGCGCGGTCGCCGTAGTTGAAGGATGTGACGATAAACAGCATCACCACTATCCAGTAGCGGGCGTTAGTGCGTTTTTCCGCACTGCTCGCAGCCTGACTTAATGAACTCATTGTTGCACTCCTGAATTTTCGCGTTAGTCACGCTCACTCTGAACTGCACAGCCGGTAGGGAATCAGAGGTGACGTTTCATACATGGCAGCTTTTTGTAGGTCGTTCGCCTTGCGTACTGCTTTTTTATAACTGGCAGGAGAAGTATAAAAAGCGCCAGGAGGTTGCTCACCGTGCAACAACACAACATTTCAGGGGGATAACGCGTCGGTTTGTGGCAAAAGCCCAGGGTAATGGAAGCGACTTCACGGAAATGAAAAGCAGTCAGGGAATTCGCCCGGCAGGAGAGGCAGAAAAGGCAGGAGTGTGAATCAGGTCGCTTGACCCTATGAAAACGTCAATAAAAACCCTTTCATCTGAAAGGATTTTAGGCATTTGCCCGATGCTAACACGATTCAGTTTTGACTAAACTGATTTCAGGTTGTCCCCCTTGCTTACTGGCGCAAGCGGGAGTCCCTCCCGGTAGGGGGAGGGTTTACTCTCACGATAAAAGCGTTCCCCACTGTTCCACCCAGGGATTCGATTCGCTTTCGGGTTCCGGATGTTCGCTGGCATCAATCAACAGCATCTCGCCGACGCGCTGCGCGCGCTGTTCCTGCAGCAGGGCATCAAATTGTTTGCCGCCGTTACAGAAATTCACGTAACTGCTGTCGCCCAGCGCGATAACGCCGTAGCGCAAATTGGGCTGAAACCCCAGATTATCCTTTATGCCCTGAAACAGCGGCACGATGCTGTCAGGTAAATCTCCCTGCCCCGTTGTGGAGGTCACCACCAGTGCGACGTTATCCTGATAGTTCTGCCAGTCGCTCAGTTCAGGATCTTCATAAACGGTCGCCTCATGTCCCTGCGCCGTGAGGATCGCTTCGGCTTCTTCGGCAACCAACAGCGAGTTTCCGTACATCGTCCCGACAAAAATGCCTATTTTCGCCATGCTTACTGACTCCCTGAGTTACGAATTTACGCCTTCATCCTGACCTGCCGACGCGCTTAACTCAACCCTTTCATTGTCGGGGAGACATCCTCGCCAGCCAAAATGCGCCAGCGCCTGCATCCAGACCGCATCCAGCCCGGCGCGAATCGTCAGCGGCTCGCCGGTAAAGGGATGTGTCAGAGAGAGCGCGCTGGCGTGCAGCATGAGACGGTGGCAGCCGAAATGTTCCGCTGCGCTGCGGTTTTGCCGCAGATCGCCATGCTTGCTGTCGCCGATAATCGGATGACGCAGATGCGCGAGGTGACGCCTGAGCTGATGCTTGCGGCCGGTTTTTGGCTCTAACGCCACCAGACCGTAACGCGTCGTTGGATACCGCCCGGTTGCCACCGGCATTTCTACGGTCGCCAGACCACGATAATGGGTCACCGCTGGCTGCGGCTCTTTATCCTCGCGGGCAAATTTATCGGCGATTTTGTCCCGTTCTTCTACCAGCGGATAGTCGAGCACCGCGTCGTCCATCAGCCAGCCGCGTACAATCGCGTGGTAGCGCTTTTGGATCTGATGCTGCTCAAACTGCTGCGCCAGCCGTCGTCCGGCTTCGCTGGATAACCCCATCAGCAGGACGCCGGAGGTGGGCCTGTCGAGACGGTGGGCGGTAAAAACGTGCTGACCAATCTGATCGCGCACGGTCTGCATCACCACCACTTTTTCATCACGTTCGAGCCAGCTGCGGTGCACCAGCCAACCGGAGGGTTTATTGACCGCCACCAGCCATTCGTCCTGATACAGAATCTCCAGCATCAGGATTTATCTTGCGCAAACAGCGCATCCAGCGCCTGCAGCGCGGCGATCAGAACCTCACGCTGCGGATGATCGGCGCTCAGCGCCACTTCGTAGTACGGCGCGACGGCAAAAGCCTCAGGCAATGGCTGCGCGCTGTCCAGCAGGGCATGCATCCGGGGGATCAACACCCATTGCAGCCACTCGAGCGGCTCCATGGTATCCATGCAAAAAGGCTGCGTACTGGTAAACAGGTGGGCTTCGGGTTCATCCATCCGCCAGTGTTGATGCTCGCGCAGCAGCGCTTCCAGTGCGTGAAGCTGCTGACGCACACGGTCATGAGTCGTCATGAAGTCACCTCAGTAAAGAAAAATGTGGCGCGAAGAATACCACCAGTAAAAAAAGAAATAAAAAAAGGGAGCACTGTAAAAACAGTGCTCCCGGTTCGTTTCGCAGCATTCCAGCTACTTTTAGTGCTCCCTGCTCATCCTTGACAACTTTTCCAGCGGTCTTGCGACCCGTTGTTCATCCTGAACGTGCGCATCCTGCTCACACCACCCCGATGTGAAAACTTCATCCTGAAGTGTCCTGGCCTTCCTGACCCACCGACCATCCTGACCGGCTCTCGTTCTCCTTCCTGGAGGTGTCCTTTAACGCCTTCCTGCGTTTTCCACTTTGCTTCGTCCTGAAGCCTTTCCTTGCAACACCGTCCTGGTGTGTCCTGCCAAAGCGCCATCATCCTGATGTTCGCTTCGTTGTGCGACTCCCTGTCGACGTACATAGAATCGCCTTTTTTACGCCGTCTTACAAGGGACTTACAGGCAATGCCTTAAGGAAAATTTCATATGAAAGTTGACACGAATTAGTTAACCATCTGATTTATTAGGATATTGATAATTCTTATGCCCTTAAGTCTTCACTTATCACCTGGCGATCTCCTACAGGGCGTGTAAGAGATCTCTCACAACATTACCAGGTAAATGGATTACAGAACAGGCTTAAGCTGAGTAAGGAATTCCGCAAGGGAGGGAGCCAGAACGGTGCGTTGCCGCGTTCCCAGCGTTTCTTTGATGACATCACCTGACAGATTACACACTGAAATCACCTCCAGTTCATTTTCCTGGGTGGCGATGAACAGCGTCGGCGGCAGCTTCAGACGTTTTTGCGTAACCAGATGACCAATCAGGTTTTCCTGAACCCGACGGAAATCGTCAGCGCTCCAGGTTTGCAGCAGCGTCAGCGTTTCATTGTGAAACTGTGCGGGCATATCGCCGGCAAACTGCGTGGTGTAAAACGCGTGAAGGGCAGGTTGTATCACAATATCAAAGGCGCGTTCAACCGCGTTTACATTCGACTCGCCCTCAAACGGCTGCGGCTGCCAGTAAACCGCGTCCTGAGTAGAGGAAATGATGCAGGGAGAAGGCACGCCATACAGCTCCTCGCTCATCGGCCAACTTTGCTGTTTTTCATGCCATGCGTCGCAATAACGCGTCGTAAAAGCCTTCAGGGCCAATGCAGTCTGTTCGTTCACCGGTTTCTCTCATCATAAAAGCCAGGATACACTGGAGCCATAGTGTATCTGGTTTACGACGGTGAAACATGTCTTCTTATGAAAACCATCAGGCGCTTGACGGCCTGACTCTTGGTAAATCAACCGATTACCGGGATAATTACGACGCCAGCCTGTTACAGGGCGTTCCCCGCAGCCTCAATCGCGACCCGCTCGGCCTCCACGCTGACCGCCTGCCCTTTCACGGCGGCGACATCTGGACGCTGTACGAACTGTCGTGGCTGAACGCCAAAGGCCTGCCGCAGGTCGCGGTCGGGCAGGTGGAACTGGATTACGCCAGCGTTAACCTGATTGAATCCAAAAGCTTTAAGCTCTATCTCAACAGCTTTAACCAGACCCGTTTTGACAGTTGGGACGCGGTGCGCCAGACGCTGGAAAACGATCTCAGCGCTTGCGCGCAAGGACAAGTCAGCGTCGCGCTGTACCGCCTGGATGAGCTGGAAGGCCAGCCGATCGCCCATTTTCATGGCGCCTGTATTGACGATCAGGACATCAGCATCGACAACTATCAGTTCACCACCGACGCACTGCAGGATGCCGCCAGCGGCGAAAAAGTCGTAGAGGAGACGCTGGTCAGCCATCTGCTGAAATCCAACTGTCTGATCACTCACCAGCCGGACTGGGGCTCCATTCAGATCCAGTATCGCGGCCGGAAAATAGATCGCGAAAAGCTGCTACGTTACCTGGTTTCCTTCCGTCATCATAACGAGTTTCATGAACAGTGCGTGGAACGCATTTTCAATGACCTGCTGCGCTTCTGCCAGCCGGAAACCCTCAGCGTTTACGCGCGTTACACCCGCCGTGGCGGACTGGATATTAACCCATGGCGGAGCAATACCGATTTCGTTCCTGCGCTCGGCAGACTGGTTCGCCAGTAAATTATTTCACCGTTTTGCGTGCCTGATTCCGCACTCAAGGTTGTGAAAGATCATAAGCCAGGGCTATTGTAATCAACAGGGAATGACGTTTTGCGTCCCATAAGGAGTTTACTTGATTACACATATTAGCCCGCTTGGCTCAATGGACATGCTGTCGCAACTGGAAGTCGATATGCTTAAACGCACGGCCAGCAGCGACCTGTATCAACTGTTTCGTAACTGTTCGCTTGCCGTCTTAAACTCCGGCAGTCTGACTGACAACAGCAAAGAGCTGCTGTCCCGCTTTGAAACCTTCGACATCAACGTGCTGCGCCGCGAGCGCGGCGTGAAGCTGGAGCTGATCAACCCACCGGAAGACGCTTTCGTTGACGGACGTATTATCCGCGCGCTACAGGCCAACCTGTTTGCCGTGCTGCGCGACATCCTGTTTGTCAACGGCCAGATCCATAACGCGGGTCGTTTCCAGCATCTGGATCTCGAAAGTTCGGTACACATTACCAACCTGGTGTTCTCCATTCTGCGTAACGCCAGAGCGCTACACGTGGGCGAAGCGCCAAACATGGTGGTGTGCTGGGGCGGCCACTCGATTAACGAAAATGAGTACCTGTACGCCCGCCGCGTCGGCACGCAACTGGGTCTGCGTGAACTGAACATCTGCACCGGCTGCGGGCCGGGGGCAATGGAAGCGCCAATGAAGGGCGCGGCAGTGGGTCACGCCCAGCAGCGTTACAAAGACAGCCGTTTTATCGGCATGACCGAACCGTCGATCATCGCCGCCGAACCGCCAAATCCGCTGGTCAACGAACTGATCATCATGCCAGACATTGAAAAACGTCTGGAAGCGTTCGTACGCATCGCCCACGGGATTATCATCTTCCCGGGCGGCGTCGGTACTGCGGAAGAACTGCTGTACCTGCTGGGGATCCTGATGAATCCGGCGAACAAAGATCAGGTGCTGCCCCTGATCCTCACCGGCCCGAAAGAGAGCGCCGACTACTTCCGCGTTCTGGACGAGTTTATCGTGCACACGCTGGGTGAAGCGGCGCGCAGTCACTACCGGATTATTATCGACGATGCGGCGGAAGTGGCGCGTCTGATGAAAAAAGCGATGCCGCGGGTGAAAGAGAACCGTCGTGACACTGGCGATGCCTACAGCTTCAACTGGTCGATTCGCATCGCGCCGGATCTGCAAATGCCGTTCGAACCGTCCCATGAAAATATGGCTAACCTGAAGCTGTACCCTGACCAGCCCGTTGAAGTGCTGGCGGCAGACCTGCGTCGCGCGTTCTCCGGGATCGTCGCGGGTAACGTGAAGGAAGTCGGCATTCGCGCCATCGAGCAATATGGTCCTTACAAAATCCATGGCGATAAGGCGATGATGCGGCGCATGGACGATCTACTGCAAGGGTTTGTCGCGCAACACCGTATGAAGCTGCCTGGCTCTGCATACATTCCCTGCTACGAAATCTGCGCCTGAGGCGAAAAGTCCTGAACGAACCGGAAACGGCTGCTGGCCTTTCCGGTTTTTTTATTGATACCAATAAGATAGCCTCGCTAATTAATTAGTTTCACTTATAAATCATACTCATTATTTTTATACGCAAACGATTACCCGCCCTGAGATACCGCGTTTTATCATTCTTAACTTTGCTTAGGCATCAGAAACCACCAATAAATGGCACTTTTACAGCGTAACCTCCGCATCTCTCGGGGAAAACTTCCCGTCGCTGTATCGTTAATGCTAGCCTTCGCGCGCGTAAATTCGCTTTGATGATTTTTTGACAGATTAATGATCCAATTTTATCCACATTAAAGGTGGATTATTGCATTTGGGATCGCGATCACTGATAGATTCATTGGTTATCTGTATCTTTCCGCCCGCAAATTATTACGGCGAAAAATTATATAAAAATCGTCTTTGATGAAATTTCGTTTTACGGTCGGGACTTTTTTCATTGGATTAGACCAGCAACCTGACTTTTAGCATCCTCCAGGAGAAATAGATGGAAACCACTCAAACCAGCACTATTGCTTCGATTGATTCCCGAAGCGCATGGCGCAAGACAGATACCATGTGGATGCTGGGCCTTTACGGCACGGCTATCGGTGCGGGCGTACTGTTCCTGCCAATCAACGCAGGCGTCGGCGGCATGATTCCGCTGATCATCATGGCGATTATCGCTTTCCCGATGACCTTTTTTGCCCACCGCGGCCTGACCCGCTTTGTTCTGTCCGGTAAAAACCCGGGCGAAGACATCACTGAAGTGGTTGAAGAGCACTTCGGTATCGGCGCAGGTAAGCTGATTACCCTGCTCTATTTCTTTGCCATTTACCCTATCCTGCTGGTTTACAGCGTGGCGATCACCAACACGGTGGAAAGCTTTCTGACGCATCAGCTGGCTATCACGCCGCCGCCGCGTGCGATTCTGTCCCTGATTCTGATTGTCGGTATGATGACTATCGTGCGTTTCGGCGAGCAGATGATCGTGAAAGCGATGAGCATCCTGGTGTTCCCGTTTGTGGCAGCGCTGATGCTGCTGGCTCTGTACCTGATCCCGCAGTGGAACGGCGCGGCGCTGGAAACGCTGTCCTTTGATACCGCCGCCTCTACCGGCAACGGCCTGTGGATGACCCTGTGGCTGGCGATCCCGGTGATGGTCTTCTCCTTCAACCACTCGCCGATCATCTCCTCTTTCGCGGTAGCGAAGCGTGAAGAGTACGGCGACGGCGCCGAGAAAAAATGCGCTAAGATTCTGGCGTTCGCCCACATCATGATGGTGCTGACGGTCATGTTCTTCGTCTTCAGCTGCGTACTGAGCCTGTCCCCGGCGGATCTCGCCGCGGCGAAAGAGCAGAATATCTCTATTCTGTCTTACCTGGCGAACCACTTTAACGCGCCGATCATCGCCTGGATGGCGCCGATCATTGCGATGATCGCCATCACGAAGTCTTTCCTCGGCCACTATCTGGGCGCGCGTGAAGGCTTCAACGGCATGGTTATCAAATCTCTGCGTGGTAAAGGTAAATCCATCGAGATCAACAAACTGAACCGCATCACCGCGCTGTTCATGCTGGTGACCACCTGGATTGTCGCGACGCTGAACCCGAGCATTCTCGGTATGATCGAAACCCTGGGCGGCCCGATCATCGCGATGATTCTGTTCCTGATGCCGATGTACGCGATTCAGAAAGTACCGGCAATGCGTAAGTACAGCGGCCATATCAGCAACGTCTTCGTTGTCATCATGGGTCTGATCGCTATCTCCGCAATTTTCTACTCTCTGTTCAGCTAAGTTTTACAGCGCCGCCTGTGGGCGGCGCGTCCTCCCGAGCTTTATTTAATGGAAGTCCTATGATTAGCGTCTTCGATATCTTCAAAATCGGCATTGGCCCTTCCAGTTCTCATACCGTTGGACCAATGAAGGCAGGCAAACAGTTCACGGACGATCTGATTGCCCGCAACATGCTTACCGATGTCACCCGCGTCGTGGTGGATGTTTATGGCTCTCTGTCTTTGACGGGGAAAGGCCACCACACCGATATCGCGATTATTATGGGTCTGGCGGGAAATCTGCCGGACAGCGTCGACATCGATGCCATTCCAAGTTTCATTCAGGATGTGAATACCCACGGGCGTCTGCTGCTGGCAAATGGTCAGCATGAGGTCGAATTCCCGGTGGATAAGTGCATGAATTTCCATGCCGACAACCTGTCCCTGCACGAGAACGGTATGCGCATTACCGCGTTGGCAGGAGAAACCGTCCTCTACAGCCAGACTTATTACTCCATTGGCGGCGGCTTCATCGTCGATGAAGACCATTTCGGCTTACCGAACAGTGCGCCGGTCGAAGTGCCCTATCCATACAAATCTGCCGCCGATCTGCAAAGACATTGCGCAGAAACCGGGCTCTCGCTTTCCGGCCTGATGATGCAAAACGAACTGGCGCTGCACAGCAAAGAAGAGCTGGAACAGCACTTTGCCAACGTCTGGGAAGTGATGCGCAGCGGTATTGAGCGCGGCATTACCACCGAAGGCGTTCTGCCCGGAAAATTGCGTGTGCCGCGCCGTGCGGCGGCGCTGCGCCGGATGCTGGTCAGCCAGGATAAAACCACGACCGATCCAATGGCCGTCGTGGACTGGATCAACATGTTCGCGCTGGCGGTTAACGAAGAAAACGCCGCCGGTGGGCGCGTAGTCACCGCACCGACCAACGGCGCCTGCGGTATCGTTCCGGCGGTGCTGGCGTACTACGATAAGTTCATCCGTGAAGTGAATGCGAACTCGCTGGCCCGCTATATGCTGGTTGCCAGTGCGATTGGCTCGCTGTACAAAATGAACGCCTCCATTTCCGGTGCGGAAGTAGGCTGCCAGGGCGAAGTCGGCGTGGCGTGCTCTATGGCGGCGGCGGGTCTGGCGGAACTGCTGGGCGGCAGCCCGGCGCAGGTGTGCATAGCAGCGGAAATCGGCATGGAACACAATCTCGGTCTGACCTGCGACCCGGTCGCGGGACAAGTACAGGTGCCGTGCATCGAACGTAACGCGATCGCCTCGGTGAAAGCGGTCAACGCGGCGCGTATGGCGCTGCGTCGCACCAGCGAACCGCGCGTCTGCCTCGATAAAGTGATCGAAACCATGTATGAAACCGGAAAAGACATGAACGCCAAATACCGCGAAACCTCCCGCGGCGGTCTGGCGATGAAAATCGTCACCTGCGACTAACGCCTGCCGTCTGCCCGGTGGCATAGCGCTTACCGGGCAAACCACGCCAGGCTCGCCTCATTTCGCCGTGAATGTTACCCTACCCGCAGGTTGTAAAGGGAGAACACCGTGGCTGTCCATCTGCTTATTGTCGACGCGCTCAATTTGATTCGCCGCATTCATGCCGTGCAGGGTTCGCCGTGCGCGCAGACCTGCCAGCACGCGCTGGATCAGCTGATTCTCCACAGCCAACCCACCCACGCCGTGGCGGTATTTGATGATGAAGCGCGAAACAGCGGATGGCGTCACCAACGGCTTCCGGATTACAAAGCGGGTCGCCCGCCAATGCCGGATGACCTGCATGACGAGATGCCCGCTCTGCGTGCCGCCTTTGAACAGCGCGGCGTCGCCTGCTGGGTATCTGACGGTCACGAAGCTGACGACCTGGCGGCAACGCTGGCGGTGAAAGTCACTCAGGCCGGTCATCAGGCCACCATCGTGTCGACAGACAAAGGTTATTGCCAGCTTCTCTCCCCGACGCTGCGCATCCGCGACTACTTTCAGAAGCGCTGGCTGGATGCCCCCTTCATTGAAAAAGAGTTTGGCGTCTCGCCCCAACAGTTACCAGACTATTGGGGACTGGCGGGGATCAGTAGCTCAAAGGTGCCCGGCGTCGCCGGTATCGGTCCGAAAAGCGCCACGCAGCTGTTGGCGCAGTTTCAGACGCTGGAAGGACTTTACGCACACCTGGCGGAAGTGCCGGAAAAGTGGCGTAAAAAACTGGATGAGCATAAAGAGATGGCTTTTCTCTGTCGCGATATCGCCCGACTGCAAACGGATTTACAACTCGACGGCAACCTGCAGCAGCTACGGCTGGTCAAAGCGTAGTGATTGTAATTATTCCTCTATGCGCAAACCGTAAGTTTTAAATTTCTCCAGCACCACGGCAATCTCTGCATCTGATAACACGGGCACCGGGTCAACCACCGCCAGCGTACTCATGTACAGTTGCGCTAACACTTCCACCTCATGCGCCAGCCACAGCGCTTTTTGCAGATTCGCTTCGCAGGCGATCAACCCATGATGCTGCAACAGCGTGGCTTTACGATTTTTCAGCGCGACGGCGACGTGCCCGGAAAGCTCACGGGTGCCAAAGGTCGCATAAGGCGCACAAGGAATGGTATTCCCCCCCGCTGCGGCAATCATGTAATGAATAGCCGGGATCGGGCGGTTAAGGATAGAAACCGCGGTGCAATGAATCGCATGGTTGTGGACCACGGCATTCGCGTCCGGGCGCGTCTGATACGCCGCCAGATGAAAACGCCATTCGCTGGAGGGCAATTTCCCGTCTTCATAATGGCCGTCGTTATCGACAAAGACGATCATATTTTCCGTCATGCGTTCATAAGGAATGCCGCTGGGCGTAATTAACATGCCGTCCTGATAACGCGCGCTGACGTTTCCCGCCGTTCCCTGATTAAGCCCCAGTCGGGTCATTTCTAAACAGGTTTCAATGATTTCACGGGATAATTGCGTTCTTTCCATCTTTGTTCTCCGGGTAATCGGTTCAATGGCTGATTTTTTTGCGCATCTTATTTTTGTCTTACGCGCTTAATTAATTTCATTTCCACTTTTACGGTTTCTTTCACTGGTCGTTCATCGATTGCACTGAGCATCATGTCCACCGCCTTTTCAGCCCAGGCGTTTTCATCCTGCTGCATCGACCAGACGTTATTCGACAAAAACCCAAGCATCGGATGTTCGTCAAAGGTGCCGATATTGATGTCAGGCGGCACGACGCCAACGCGATCGCGGATCGCTCTCACCGCCCCTTCGAGAACCGGCAATGAGGACGCGATAAACGCTTGCGGGCATCCTTGTTCATCCATCAGCGTTTGCATGATCTCGTAACCGCCTTCCGGGGTGTTTACCGGCCCTTCGCGCACCCAGTCACGATGGTGAATGCCTTTTTCTCTGAGTGCGTTCAGATAACCGTTAAGACGGTCGCTGATACTCGGCAAACCGGTATCGCCCACCAGAAACCAGACCGGTAATTTTTCTGCGTCCAGTAATTGCCGGGTTAATTGCTCACCGCCCGACATATTATGGCTTTCCACCAGCGCGTTATCGGTATATTTAAAATCACGATCCAGCAATACCATCGGTTTTCTCACCTGGCGTAAATGATGCTGCTGATTTTCCAGGGTCGAAGGCACAATAAACAGACCATCGACATTACGGGCGATTAACGCTTTCGTTAACTTATTTTCGTAATCCACATCGTCATAGGTACAGCTGATCATCAACTGGTAGCCGGAACGCCGACAGCGCTGTTCCAGCTTTTCTGCCAGCGTGGCGAAGAAGACGTTAGAAATATTGGGAACAATGAGCCCCAGGGTATACGTTTTATTTAGCTTAAGGCTACGGGCGGAATGATTAATGACATATCCATAGCGCTCCACATATTCGTTTATTCGCGTTTGTGTCTTGAGGCTGATGCGATACTGTTCAGCTTTTCCATTTAGCACCAGTCTCACGGTCGTTACCGATAAATTCAGATCGCTGGCTATCTGTTCTACTGTCTTAGCCATGTCATTGCCCCAGTCACCGTCCAAGCGTCAATTCACAATCATAAAAGCATTTTACACTTTTGTCTTACCGCATCAGTCGCTTAAGCGTGAGCCGGCGGGCGTTACGCATAAACGGGGGCGCAGGCCTCGCCCCCCACGGCCTTATTTCTTGCCAAACGGATGCAACAGCTTGTCAATTTCCGGCGTATTGATATTTTGCGCACTGACAAATTTCACCGGAATGTCGATCTCTTTCGGCACCGTTTGGCCAGAAAGCGCCGCATTCAGCGTTTTGATCCCCTGATAGCCAATCTGAAACGCATCCTGCACCACAAACCCCTGAATCACGCCAGCATTCAGGAAATTGATAATCGCCTCAGTGCTGTCGAAGCCAATGACTTTCACTTTGCCTTTCAGGTTCTGGCTGTCGATGGCGTTGGCGACACCGAGCGTTGATCCCTCATTCGTGCCGTAGATCCCCGCCAGATCCGGGTTCGCCTGGATCATATCGATGGTTTTATCCATCGCTTTTTGCGGATCGCCATCGCTGTACTGTACCGGCAGCACCTGAATATCCGGGTACATCTCCTTCATGCGCGCAATAAATCCTTCCGAACGTTCAATCGCCGACGACGTCCCCGCTACGTGGGCGATAATGCCAACCTTGCCTTTCTTATTCACCTGCGCCGCCAGCGCGTCGGCGGCTTCCGCCCCGGCTTTGCGGTTATTGGTCGCCACGAAGCTCACCGGAATATCAGAATTAACGCCAGAGTCAAAGGTCACCACCTTGATACCGCGTGAATTGGCGGTTTCTACCAGCGGCGCCAGCGCGTTAGCGTCCAGCGCCGCCAGCAGCAGGCCGTTGGGCTTCTTCGCCATTGCGTTTTCCACCAGTTGAATTTGCTCGGCGATCTGAGTTTCATCGGCAGGGCCGACATAGCTGGTTTTATCGCCCAGCTCCTTCGCCGCCGCTTCGGTCCCCATTTTCACGGTTTGCCAGAATTCATGCTGGAAACCTTTACTGATCACCGGAAGATTTAAATCTTTCGCCAGCGCGCCGGAAGAGATGCACGCCAGCAGGGATAACGCATAAACAAGATGCCTGGTTTTCATTATGTGACTCCGTTGTGAGTGTCTCACCCTTTACGTCAGGGTCTGTATGCCCCGTGACTGCCGGGAGCGTAAATCAACGAATTTTTTTGCGTAAGGTATCAAGGTACACAGCGGCCACCACCACAATGCCCATCGCCACCATTTGCCAGAACTGGGAAACGCCCATCAGGTTCAGGCCATTTTTCAGTACGCTCATGATGAACGCGCCAATGATAGTGCCGCCGATGGTGCCAATGCCGCCCATCAGGCTGGTGCCGCCGATAACGACTGCCGCAATCGCCTCCAGTTCATAGCCGACGCCAACCGTAGGCTGCCCGGAGTTCAGGCGTGAGGCCAGAATGACGCCCGCGATGCCGGTCAGTAGCCCGCAAAAGGCGTAAACGAATATTTTGACCCGCTGGACCTTAATACCGGAGAGATGCGCCGCCACCTCATTGCTGCCGACGGCATAGACATAGCGGCCAATCACCGTTTTCTTGAGAATGTACCCGGCCACCAGCGCCACGATAACGAGATAAAACACCGGATACGGCAGCACGTCGAACAAACGCCCCTGGGCCAGCAGCTTAAAGGTGGGGTAATCGGCAAAATAGATTGCGCGGCCATCCGTCATCACCATGTTGATCCCGCGAACGGACATCATCAGCCCGAGGGTGGCAATAAACGGCGGGATGGTCATTTTGGTGACCAGCAGGCCGTTGACGTAACCGCAAAGCCCTCCGGCAATGACGCCCGCCAGAATACAGACGGGCAGCGGCAGCCCGAGGGTGGCGCAAATTCCCACCGCGACGCCGGAAAACGCCACCACTGAGCCTAATGAAAGGTCGATTCCTGCGGTGATAATCACAAAGGTCACGCCAATCGCCATAATGCCAATCACCGAGGTTTGTAACGCGATGGTCATGATATTTTCGGTATTAAAGAAAAAGGGCGAACTGAAGCTGAAGAAAATGATCAGAATGATCAGACTCAACAGCGGCGCGAGGCGCATCAGTAGCGCTTTGTTAACTTTTAATTTCTTATTATTCGTAGCAGATGAGGTGACAGAGATGGTCATGATTTAATCCTCTAACGTCGCGAACTGCATGATTTTTTCCTGTGTGGCGTTATCGGCAGTTAATTCACCGGTAATACGACCGCTGCGCATCACTAAGATGCGATCGCACATGCCTAACACTTCCGGTAATTCAGAGGAAATCATGATTATCGATTTACCTTTCGCCACCAGGCGATTCATTAATTCATAGATTTCCAGTTTTGCCCCGACATCAATTCCCCGGGTTGGCTCATCAAAAATGAGAATTTCAGTATCCTTACACACCCAGCGGGCAATAATAATTTTCTGCTGGTTCCCACCGCTTAAATTAATGGCTGCCTGTTCGAGATGCGGCGTTTTTATTCTGAGCGCGTTTACCTGCTCCTCGCTGATTTGCTGGCAACGTCGGGTATCAACATTGCCAAAGCGGTCAGAAAACTCAGGGTAATTGCCCAGCATAATGTTACGCTCGACGGAAAGATTGAGCGCCAGCCCTTCCTTCTTGCGGTCTTCCGTTAAATAACAAATACCTTGCGCGATGGCATCGGCAATATCGTTAATCACGATCGCTTTGCCGTGGAGCTTTATCGTCCCGGCATCGACCGGATCGGCGCCAAAAATCGCCCGCGCCAGTTCGGTTCGTCCAGCCCCCATCAACCCGGCGAAACCAAGAATTTCACCGCGGTGAAGGGTAAAGTGAATATCGTTCAGCACGCCTTTTCGCGTTAACCCGCAGACCTCCAGCACCGGCTCCCGGCGCGCCTTTCGCGCGCGAGGGGGAAAGATATTGCCCAACTCGCGGCCCACCATCATCGCTATCAGATCGCTGATTTTTACCGTTTCATACTCCACGGTATCGATGTACTGACCGTCGCGCATCACGGTGGCGCGATCGGCGATCAGCGCCAGTTCCTCCAGACGGTGCGAGATGTAAACAATGCCGGTCCCCTGCGCCTTGAGCAGTCGGGTAACGCGGAACAGGCTCTCAATCTCCGTTTCGGTGAGCGCCGCGGTGGGTTCGTCCATAATCAAAATTTTGGCGTTAACCGAGATCGCTTTGGCGATTTCCACCATTTGCTGCTGCGCGACCGTCAGGTCTGAGACCAACGTATCGGGGGCAATATTCAGATTGAGCTTTTGCAAAATATCCGTCGCCGCCTGGCGCTGCTGTTTTTCATCCAGCCGCCAACGGTTATTTTTACAATACTCGCGGCCAATAAAGATATTCTCTTCAACGGTTAATTCAGGAAATAAATTAAATTCCTGATGAATAATGGTGATGCCAGCATTTTGCGCGCTAAGCGGATCGCTAAACGCGATCGGTCTTCCCTCAAAGATAATCTCGCCTTCGTCCGGTTGATAAACGCCCGCTAAAATTTTCATTAGCGTTGATTTACCCGCGCCATTTTCACCTAATAGCGCATGGACTTCGCCTTTACGGAGCGTGAAATTCACATTACTCAACGCTAATACGCCGGGAAAGCGTTTCGTAATATGATTCATCTGTAAAAATGTTTCGGACATTGCTGCTTTCCTCAATAATCAGAAACCGCAGGCTGTAAATCAGGCGAAGTACGTTCTCAGGGCCGCCCCTTACCGCGAATGTGAATTCTTCCTGAAAACAGTGATACGTCACGTTGGCTCAATGCTGAATATTGCTAACTCGAGTTAGCGATTTGCCTTTTAAAGCTATTTTAGCCACCCCAAATAGCCAAATTATTTGGCGTGAATTTGTGACGCCGGGCAGACTCTTTATTTTAACCAATTGAAATAGATTGATTTTTATAGAAATCGTCATGCGCTTTTATTTGACGTAGATCGAATTTTAACCACTTCTCGTGAAGTTTCTCACAATCCCGTCAGAAAAAAGTTGTGTAAAAAACCTGCCAATACCTAAGCTAACTCGAGTTAGCAAAAACACATTTTTTCAGCCGACTGCCGCGGTGGCGCCTCTCTTCCGCCTGCGCAGCGCGTCTAAACGAAGATGAGGAACCACGCATGAAGAAAATGTCCCTGCCAAAAATCGGTATTCGTCCGGTGATCGACGGACGCCGTATGGGCGTTCGCGAATCACTGGAAACCCAAACCATGAATATGGCGAAAGCTACCGCCGCTCTGCTGACGGAAAAGCTGCGCTATGCCTGCGGCGCGCCCGTCGAATGCGTCATTGCCGACAGCTGCATTGCCGGGATGGCGGAAGCCGCCGCTTGCGAAGAAAAATTCAGCGGCCTGAACGTCGGTCTGACAATCACCGTTACCCCGTGCTGGTGCTACGGCAGCGAAACCATCGATATGGACCCAATGCGTCCAAAGGCTATCTGGGGATTTAACGGCACTGAACGCCCGGGAGCGGTGTATCTGGCTGCGGCGTTGGCGGCCCATAGCCAGAAAGGGATCCCGGCGTTTTCCATTTACGGTCAGGATGTGCAGGATGCAGGCGACAGCGCCATTCCTGCCGACGTGGAAGAGAAGCTGTTGCGCTTTGCGCGGGCAGGACTGGCGGTGGCCAGCATGAAGGGCAAAAGCTACCTCTCGCTGGGCGGTGTCTCGATGGGTATCGCCGGATCGATAGTCGATCATAATTTCTTTGAGTCCTGGCTCGGCATGAAGGTGCAGTCCGTCGATATGACCGAACTGCGCCGCCGTATCGATCATAACATTTACGACGAAGCCGAACTGGAAATGGCGCTGGCCTGGGCCGATGCCCATTTCCGCTTTGGCGAAGATAAAAATGCGAAACAATACCAGCGCAACGCTGAACAGAGCCGACACATCCTGCGCGAAAGCCTGCTGATGGCAATGTGCATCCGCGACATGATGCAGGGCAACAGCAAGCTGGCGGAGAGGGGACGCGTGGAAGAGTCCCTCGGCTACAACGCCATCGCGGCAGGTTTTCAGGGACAGCGCCACTGGACCGATCAATACCCGAACGGCGATACCGCCGAAGCGCTGCTAAACAGCTCCTTTGACTGGAACGGAGTCCGCGAACCGCTGGTGGTCGCCACTGAAAACGACAGCCTGAACGGCGTCGCGATGTTGTTCGGCCATCAACTGACCGGCACGGCGCAGGTCTTCGCTGACGTGCGTACCTACTGGTCGCCGGACGCGGTTAAACGCGTCACCGGCCATACCCTCAGCGGTACGGCGGAACATGGCATCATCCACTTGATCAACTCCGGTTCCGCCGCGCTCGACGGCACCTGTAAACAGCGGGACAGTGACGGCAACCCGACGCTGAAACCGCACTGGGAGGTGACGCAAGAGGAAGCCGACGCCTGTCTGGCAGCCACCGAATGGTGTCCAGCGATCCACGAGTATTTTCGCGGTGGCGGCTATTCGTCACGCTTCCTGAGCGAAGGCGGCGTCCCGTTCACCATGACCCGTGTGAATATCATCAAGGGACTGGGGCCGGTATTGCAGATCGCCGAAGGCTGGAGCGTGGCGCTACCGAAAGCGGTTCATGACACACTCGACAAGCGTACTGACTCCAGTTGGCCGACTACCTGGTTCGCTCCGCGGCTGACCGGCAAAGGACCGTTCACTGACGTTTATTCGGTCATGGC
The DNA here is from genome assembly GCF_030332325.1 of Citrobacter sp. Cs237. NCBI lineage: Bacteria > Pseudomonadati > Pseudomonadota > Gammaproteobacteria > Enterobacterales > Enterobacteriaceae > Citrobacter > Citrobacter sp. Cs237. The sequence goes on from NZ_JAOWIB010000094.1 coordinate 122,153, forward strand.
AAACTGGGGCGCAAACCACGGGGTGCTCACCGTGGGACATGTTGGCGCTGACTTCATTACCCTCGCTGCAATGCTACGTATTCCGGTCTGTATGCATAACGTGGACGAAGCGAAAATTTATCGCCCTTCCGCCTGGGCCGCGCACGGCATGGATATCGAAGGTCAGGATTACCGCGCCTGCCAGAACTACGGGCCGCTGTATAAGCGTTAAGATTCGACGTGGGCCGGATAGCGTAATGCCATCCGGCAACGGGAGTCCTTATGAAAAATGACGTTATTCTGGTTCTCGACTGTGGCGCAACCAACGTGCGGGCGATAGCCGTCGATCGGCAGGGCAAGATTGTCGCCCGCGCCTCGGTGCTTAACGCCAGCGAGGCGGCCACTGAAAACAGCGCGTGGCATCAGTGGTCGCTTGACGCCATACTGCAACGCTTCGCCGGGTGTTGTCGGATGCTGAGCGACGAACTGTCCGCCTGCCGGGTTCGCGGCATTACGGTGACCACCTTTGGCGTTGACGGCGCGCTGGTGGATGCGCGCGGCGAACTGTTGTATCCGGTAATTAGCTGGAAATGCCCGCGCACGGCGGCGGTCATGGACGCCATCGGCCGTTTTATGCCGCCACGCCAGCTTCAGGCGATTTCCGGCGTGGGCGCATTCAGCTTTAATACCCTGTATAAGCTGGTGTGGCTGAAAGAGAATCACCCTGCGCTTCTGGCGCAGGCGCATGCCTGGCTGTTTATCTCCTCACTGATTAATCAGTGTCTGACCGGCGAATTCACCACCGATATCACAATGGCCGGCACCAGCCAGTTGCTGGATCTTCACCAGCGCGATTTCAGCGGCGATATTTTGCAGGCCGCCGGTTTGACGCGCGCGCTGTTTCCCCGGCTGGTAGAAGCGGGTGAACGAATCGGCTTGCTGCAGCCTACCGCTGCGACGCTGCTGGGACTGCCGCCGGGCGTTCCGGTGATCTCCGCCGGACACGACACTCAGTTTGCCTTGTTTGGCGCGGGCGCGGCGCAGGACGAGCCGGTGCTCTCCTCCGGCACCTGGGAAATCCTGATGGTACGCAGTCGCCAGGTCGATACCGCGACGTTAAGCCGCTATGCCGGATCAACCTGTGAGCTGGACAGCCAGAGCGGATTGTATAACCCCGGCATGCAGTGGCTGGCCTCCGGCGTACTTGAATGGACGCGCAAACTGTTATGGACGCCCGACACGCCCTGGCAAACGCTAATTGATGAGGCACAGCGTGTACCGCCTGGCGCTGAAGGGGTCAGAATGCAGTGTGAACTGCTTACCTCCCCGCTGGCGGGCTGGCAAGGGGTAACGCTCGCCACCACCCGCGCGCATTTATACCGCGCGGCGCTGGAAGGCTTAACGGAACAGCTTCGCCAAAACCTGCATATGCTGGAAAGCATCGGGCACTTCCGGGCAACGGAGCTTCTGCTGGTGGGGGGAGGAAGCCGCAACCCGTTGTGGAATCAAATCAAAGCCAACGTGCTGAACATCCCCATTAAGGTGCTTGACGACGCGGAGACCACCGTCGCCGGGGCGGCGATGTTTGGCTGGTATGGCGTTGGCGAATTTGCCAGTCCGCAGAAGGCGCGCGAGCAGGTGCGCTACCAGTACCGTTATTTTCATCCTCAGTCACCCTATCCGTCACACTAAAGGAGTGGTTCATGCTTAAAACACTTTCTCCATTAATCTCGCCTGAACTGCTCAAGGTGCTGGCGGAAATGGGACATGGCGACGAGATCGTTTTCTCGGACGCGCACTTTCCGGCACACAGCATGGGGCCGCAGACAATCCGCGCCGATGGACTGCAGGTTAGCGAATTATTGCGGGCGATCATTCCGCTGTTCGAGCTGGACAGCTATGCGCCGCCGGTGGTGATGATGGCGGCGGTTGAGGGCGATACCCTCGACCCGGATGTTGAGACCCGTTATCGCGATGCCCTTTCGTTGCAAATGCCTTGCCCTGACATTGTGCGCATCGATCGCTTCGCTTTTTACGAACGCGCGAAAAAGGCTTTTGCGATCGTCATCACCGGCGAGCGCGCCAAATACGGGAATATTCTTTTAAAAAAAGGCGTAACGCCGTAATCTCACCCGCGGCAGAGTTTTCCGGACGGTGAGAGGGTCAGCGATGAAAGCGGTACGTCAGCAAGCGATAGTGCATCTGCTTAGTCAGCATCAAAGCCTGACCACTGACGCGCTGGCCGCGCTGCTTAATGTCAGTAAAGAGACCATCCGCCGCGATCTCAGCGCGTTACAAAGTCAGGGCAAAGTGTTGCGTAGCCACGGACGGGCAAAAAGCATTCGGCGGGAAAACGGAGATAACGGCGATCCGTTTTCTCTTCGTCTGAAAAGCCATTACGCCCACAAAGCAGACATTGCCAGAAAGGCGCTCGGCTGGATAGAAAACGGTATGGTCATTGCGCTGGATGCCAGTTCAACCTGCTGGTATCTGGCGCGGCAGCTACCGGATATCGACATTCAGGTGTTCACCAACAGTCAGCCAATCTGCCAGGCGCTAGGCAAGCGCGAGCACATTCAACTGATTTGTTCTGGCGGTACGCTTGAGCGTAAACACCGTTGTTATGTGAATCCCTCACTCATTTCTCAACTGAAAACGCTGGAAATTGATCTGTTTATCTTTTCCTGTGAAGGAATCGACCGCCACGGCGCGCTGTGGGATTCCAGCGCTTTTAACGCTGAATATAAATCCGTACTGCTGAGTCGCGCCGCGCAGTCGCTGCTGCTGATCGATAAAAGCAAATTCAACCGTTCGGGAGAGGCCCGGCTGGGTCATCTGGATGAGGTGACGTCTATTGTTTCAGACGTGTCGGCGAGATAGCGCCAAACGAGGCCTCTTCCGGCGTAGTTTTAGCGTTCGTCGCGACGCCCGCCTACCGCCGCCCACAGGCGACGCACGTGCACCGTGACTTCTTCGCGATCGTGATAGAGCTGACGCGCCTGGATCTGCGCGTTCACGCCATGTTCATCCAGTTGCGCCTGAATATACGCCAGGTTCTGGGAGACTTCTTCATAGCGTTTTTTCATCGGCAGCTTGAGGTTAAAAATGGTTTCACGACACCAGCCATTCACCAGCCACTGCGCCATCAGCGCCGCCACTTTCGCCGGTTTCTCCACCATATCGCATACCATCCATGAGATGTTGTTACGGTTCGGGCGATACTTAAAGCCATCTTCCCGCAGCCAGGTCACCTGTCCGGTATCCATCAGGCTTTGCGCCATCGGACCGTTATCGACCGAGTAAACCCACATGTTCCGCTTCACCAGCTGGTAAGTCCAGCCGCCGGGGCAGGCGCCTAAATCTACCGCATACATCCCGTTCGCCAGACGCTCATCCCACTCATCTTCCGGAATGAACACGTGCAGCGCTTCTTCCAGCTTGAGCGTCGAGCGGCTTGGGGCGTCGGCGGGAAACTTAAGGCGCGGAATGCCCATGTAGTACGGGGAGTTATTTGAGGCATACGAATAACCGGTATAACAGCATCCCGGCGCGATAAAGAAGACGTGGACCACCGGACGCTTCGGCGTTTCATAGTGCGTCAGAATGCCTGCGTCACGCAGCGCGGCGCGCAACGGCACCGTAAACTTGCGGCAGAACTTCATCAGTTCTTTGCTTTCATTGGTGTCCGCCACTTCAACCCGCAGATCGCCGCCCTTCTCGACCACGCCCTGCAGCATACCGACGATCGGCGTGATCCTGTCTTCCGGCGGCAAATGCTGCAGCAGCTCGCCCACCACAAACCACTGGCGGGTGAAGATCAGTGAACTGAACGGCAGCTCGCTGATAATTTTTTCCGCATCATCGGCCTGATAACATTCATAAATGACATATCCCGCGTTTTCTTTAACGCGCACAAAGCCAAACAATTCGCGACGTCCCGCTTTATCGGTAATTTCCGCAGCGCACTCTTTTTCAAAGCCCGGGCGACACAACAACACCACTTTATTCATGAACAACGCCCTTACGCTTCAAACGAACGGCGCCGATTAACATCAACACCCACCCTGCCAGGAAACTCACCCCGCCAACCGGGGTCACAAACGCCCACAGGCGCAAATGCGACAGCGCCAGGCAATATAAGCTGCCGCTAAACAACACAGTGCCTAACGCCAGAAAAACGCTACTCCAGTAGAACCAGATGCTGATGCGGCGCTGCATCGCGACCGCCAGACCGAAGATCGCCAGCGTATGAAACGCCTGGTATTGCAGACCGGTCTGGATCCAGCCCATCTCAACCACACCAAGGGTTTTGCTTAGCACGTGCGCCCCGAAAGCGCCCAGAGCAACATAGATAAAGCCACTGACAGCGGCAAAAATCAGCATAAAACGGCTGGTCATGGTAATACCCTAAGTAAGTTATTGTTCGTAGCGAAAGCGGAATTTCTCTTGTTCAGCCGCCGCTTTCGCCAGGATCCACTGACGGAAGGCGGCTATTTTACCCAGTTCTGCCTGACTGTCATGACAAACCAGATAAAATGCGTTTTTACTCACCAACACATCGTTAAACGGACAGACCAGACGTCCGGCCTCAATTTCCGATTGCGCCATCACGTTATTCGCCAGCGCAACGCCCTGACCGTGAATCGCCGCCTGCAGCACCATCGCGCTGTGGCTGAAGATCGGCCCCTGCTGGACGTTAATATGATTCAGGCCCAGCTGGCGCGTATAGGTTTGCCAGTCGCGGCGCGAGGCGTCATGCAATAGCGTGTGCTTCGCCAGATCCTCTGGCGACTTCAATGGCTTATCCCCCGTCAGCAGCAGCGGCGAACAGACGGGCAACAGATATTCTGCGTACAATTTTTCGACGCGCAAGCCCGGCCAGTTGCCGCGACCATAAAAAATCGCCACGTCGACATCGTCCGACAGCTTGTCTTCCTGACGGTCCACCGCCTGGATCCTGACGTCGATTCCCGGATAAGCTGAGTTAAAGCTAGAGAGTCGGGGAACCAGCCACTGGATCGCAAAACTGGGCAATAAACTGACCGTCAGCGCCCCTTTTGCGCTTCGCGCCTGAAGTTTACGCGTCGCTTCGGTTAATTGCGAAAAAATCTCTTTGATGTCGAGGAAGTAGCTTTGGCCTTCCTCGGTGAGAAGAAGAGAACGGTTGCGTCGCCGAAACAGTTTAAGGCCCAAAAAATCCTCAAGTGACTTGATTTGGTGGCTTACTGCGGCCTGCGTCACAAAAAGCTCTTCTGCTGCGCGAGTGAAGCTGAGATGCCGTGCGGCGGCATCAAAAACACGTAATGCGTTCAGAGGTGGAAGACGTTTAGACATGGCTATTAGACTTTGATGTTAAAACAATTTAACAATTAGATTACAAGCTGTAACCTATTAGTTTTTTTTATCTGAGCCATTATAATTTGTCCGTTGAGGAACTACCAGCAAATACCTATAGTGGCGGCACTTCCTGAGCCGGAACGAAAAGTTTTATCGGAATGCGTGTTCTGGTGGGCTTTTGGCTTACGGTTGTGATGTTGTGTTGTTGTGTTTGCAATTGGTCTGCGATTCAGACCACGGTAGCGAAGCTACCCTTTTTCACTTCCTGTACATTTACCCTGTCTGTCCATAGTGATTAATGTAGCACCGCCAAATTGCGGTGCTTTTTTTTACCTGTCCGCTACGGATTAGTCTTCCAGCGCGACCATCTCTTTCACGTCAGTACGGTTGATCTGCTGTTTGTTGCCGTTAGCGTCTTTGTAAGAAATCATCCCGGTATCGTTATCGGTCTGCGGTTTACCGTCAGACACGATGCTGCGACCATCGTTGGTGTGCATTACATAGTTCGGACCGGAACAGGCGCTCAGGGCAAAAGTCAGCATACATGCAGAAATAATTGCGGCAGTCTTTTTCATCTTCTTCTCCTTAAAGCTGTTTATGCTATTAAAAACGTACTCCGTAACAGGCAGAAACATTTGCCTAACACTATTCAGCATAAGACACTGGTCTGATTTCGCCAGGTTATCCAGAAGATTCCTGGTGACAGGCAAGCCTTGTCACGGCGGCAAAATTGCGCCACGATCGGCTGACTGAACTGAGGAATACCATGAACGCTTTCAATCCCGCGCAGTTTCGCGCGCAGTTTCCCGCACTGGTCGACGCCGGGGTTTATCTCGACAGCGCCGCCACGGCGCTGAAGCCACAGGCCGTTATTGACGCGACGCAGCAATTCTACAGCCTGAGCGCCGGAAATGTGCATCGCAGCCAGTTTGCCGAAGCTCAACGCCTTACCGCGCGCTACGAAGCCGCCCGGGAGCAGGTCGCACGGCTGCTGAACGCGCCGAATGACAAAACCATCGTCTGGACTCGCGGCACCACCGAGGCCATTAACATGGTGGCGCAAAGCTACGCTCGCCCCCGCCTTCAGCCTGGCGATGAAATCATCGTCAGCGCCGCCGAACATCACGCCAATCTCGTTCCCTGGCTGATGGTGGCGGAGCAAACCGGCGCGAAAGTGGTTAAATTGCCGCTCGATGCGCAATTTTTACCGGACGTTGAGCGCCTGGCGGAGAGAATAACGCCGCGTAGCCGCATCCTCGCGCTGGGACAAATGTCGAACGTTACCGGCGGCTGTCCGGACTTAGCCCGCGCCATTACCCTTGCCCATCGTGCAGGCATGGTGGTCATGGTGGATGGCGCGCAGGGCGTGGTCCATTTTCCCGCCGATGTACAACGGCTCGACATCGACTTCTACGCGTTTTCCGCGCATAAGCTGTACGGTCCGACGGGAATTGGCGTGCTCTACGGCAAACCAGAACTGCTGGCGGCCATGTCGCCGTGGCTTGGCGGCGGTAAGATGATCGACACCGTCAGCTTTGACGGCTTCACTACTCAGGCCGCGCCGTGGAAGCTGGAAGCTGGAACGCCTAACGTCGCAGGCGTCATCGGGATGAGCGCGGCGCTGGAATGGTTAGCCGATACCGATAATGCCCAGGCGGAAAACTGGAGCCGCGGGCTGGCGACGCTGGCGGAAGACGCGCTGGCGAAGCGTCCCGGTTTTCGCTCCTTCCGCTGTCAGGACGCCAGCCTGCTGGCCTTTGATTTTGCAGGCGTTCACCATAGCGATATGGTCACGCTGTTGGCGGAATACGGTATCGCCCTGCGCGCCGGACAGCACTGCGCCCAGCCGCTGCTGGCGGAAATGGGCGTAACGGGCACCCTGCGCGCCTCATTTGCGCCGTATAATACAAAGAGTGATGTGGATGCGCTGGTCAACGCCGTTGATCGGGCGCTTGAGCTATTGGTGGATGAATGACAAGCCCAATGTTTGCCGGACACCCGTTCGGCACAACCGTGAATGAAGAGACGCTGCGCAAGACCTTCCTGCCGCTCAACCAGTGGGAAGATAAATACCGCCAGTTGATATTACTGGGAAAACAGCTGCCGACGCTGCCCGACGATCTCAAAGCCCAGGCGAAGGAGATCGCGGGCTGCGAAAATCGCGTCTGGCTGGGTTACACCCGTGGAGAAAATGGCGCGCTGCACTTTTACGGCGATAGCGAGGGGCGGATTGTACGTGGACTGCTGGCGGTGTTGCTGACAGCTGTCGAAGGGAAAACCGCGGCGCAGCTGCTGGCGCAGTCACCGCTTGCGTTCTTCGATGAACTGGGGTTGCGCGCGCAACTGAGCGCGTCGCGCACTCAGGGGCTGAACGCGCTGAACGAGGCGATTATGGTCGCGGCCCAGGACGCCGGATCTTAACGAACCGTAGGCAAAATAAGCGCAGCTTCATCTCCCTGATTGCCGGTGCCATTTCGGATCCCACTAAGCCTGACGCGCCGCCTTCGCCATCATTTTCTTCAACGCATGAGAGACCGCGACAAAGCCAAACGTGGCGGTCACCATCGTCGCCGCGCCGAATCCCGATGCGCAGTCCATCCGTTTAGGTCCTTCCGCGGTCGCTTTCATCGCGCAGACGCTGCCGTCTGACTGAGGATAAACCAGCGCCTCAGTGGAGAATACGCAGTCAACGCCCAGCTTACCTTTGCTGTTTTTCACCACCCCAAAGTCGCTTTTCAGCCGCTCGCGCAGCTTTGCCGCCAGCGGGTCCTGAATCGTTTTCGCCAGATCCGTCACCTGGATCTGAGTGGGATCGATCTGTCCGCCCGCGCCGCCGGTGGTGACCAGCGGAATTTTGTTGCGACGACAGTACGCGATCAGCGCCGCTTTCGGTCGCACGCTGTCAATGGCGTCAATGACATAGCTGAAGCCTGCGCGCAGATATTCCGCGACATTATCCGGCGTGACAAAGTCATCGACCACGGTGACCCGGCATTCCGGATTGATCTGGCGAATACGTTCTGCCATGACGTCTGCTTTCGCCAGACCAACGTTATCGCGCAGGGCATGAATCTGCCGATTCGTATTGGTGACGCAGACGTCATCCATATCAATAAGGGTAATGGCGCCGATGCCCGTACGCGCCAGCGCCTCTGCCGCCCACGAACCAACACCGCCAATCCCGACCACGCAAATATGCGCATCGGCAAACAGTTGCAGCGCTTTTTCACCGTACAAACGCGCCGTGCCGCCGAAGCGCTGACGCCAGGCATCACTTATTACTACTGACATACCACCTCAGAATTAAAAAGGGCGAGGTTATCCCTCACCCTGTCTGATCCATAGAAACAGCGCTCAGAATACCATATTCAGCCGCTAAACACGTTACCAGCGCCAGGCGCGCTTTTCAGCACCCAGACGCGACCATAGTGGTTATACCAACCTGCGCGATGTCCGGCGTCCGGACCAATTCCCTGATAAATGTCGAAGTGCTGGCCTTTTATCGCACCTCCGACATCCAGCGCCACCATCAGACGCAGCTCATACTGACCGTTGAATTTGCCGTTGTTGTCGAGCAGCGGGACTTCAGCGAGCAATGTTGTCCCCGGCGGGATAATGCTGCGGTCAGAGGCAACGGAAGCCCGGCCAATCAGCGGCACCGCGCTTGCGCCTTTCACTGGCGCGAAAGACTGCGGCTTAAAGAAAACAAACGACGGGTTTTGTTCCAGCAGTTCGCGGACTTCCGCTTCGCTGTGTGTTTCCCCCCAGTGACGGATCGCCTGCATCGACATGTCTTCCCGCTTCACTTCGCCGCGATCGATCAGGACCTTACCGATACTGCGATAAGCATGCCCGTTTTTCCCTGCATAGCTGAAGAAATTAAGCGGGGAGCCGTCGCCAAAATCGATATAGCCACTGCCCTGCACATCCATAATGAAGTTATCCATCAAAGAATTGCTGTAGGCAAGAATGTAATTGTCGCTCAGCGCGCCAGCGTAAATCTCTGCGCGAGACGGCAAGCGTCCGCGTTTTGGCGGCATACGGTAAATGGGATACTGGAATTCGCCCTGACGCGTGTGGCGCGCCTGAACAACTGGCGTGTAATAACCGGTAAACTGGACGTTGCCGTAGTTATCGGCTCCTTCCATCTGCCAGGCGTCGATTCCAAACTGGCGCATGGTACGGGTATCGCCGCCGGAGCGTAGCCAGTCCTGAACGGCGTTATAGACGCTGCTCTGACTGCCGTACAGGCGCGGAGAGGCACTGCGGATCTGGCTCACCTGCTCGGCAAAATCACCGGCGTTGATGGGGGCGCCAACGGCGTCAGGCTGGTTCACCAGTGAGAAAGGCTGGGTAAACTTCCCGTCTTTATACTGCTGTCCGCGATCGGTCGGTTTAGAGGAACAGGCAGCAAGCATAGCAACCACCGCCCCCAAAAAAAGGTAACTTACCCAACGTCCTTTCATTGTTCTCATCTTTTCGCTGTCATTCATACGCAAAGAAGATAACAAACCCCGCCAGCTAATGAAACGAGCAGGGTTAGCCTGACGCAAATTCCGCGCAAAATTTAAACTGAAATGCCTTGTTTTTGTTCAATTCCGCCCTTAAACCGTGATCCAGGTGAAAAAAGGGTTGCATGAAAATGTTAGCAGAGTATAGTGCGCATCCACGGACGCGGGGTGGAGCAGCCTGGTAGCTCGTCGGGCTCATAACCCGAAGGTCGTCGGTTCAAATCCGGCCCCCGCAACCAATTAAAATTTGATAGCAGTGCTTTCTGCATAGCAGAAGACGGACGCGGGGTGGAGCAGCCTGGTAGCTCGTCGGGCTCATAACCCGAAGGTCGTCGGTTCAAATCCGGCCCCCGCAACCAATCAAATTTGACAGAAGTGCTTTCTGCACAGCAGAAGACGGACGCGGGGTGGAGCAGCCTGGTAGCTCGTCGGGCTCATAACCCGAAGGTCGTCGGTTCAAATCCGGCCCCCGCAACCAATACTAAACACCTTAACGGGTGTTTTTTTGTTTCTGCGGTCCGTGAAAGGTTATTCTGGTGACCAAACGCGGCCGGGCGGCGACACCTGCGCCTTCTCCGGCCTCTCTGTTTATCCTCTTCTCGCCAATGTTGCCCCGTCGGCAAAATAGGCTTTGATCCCGGCAAGAATCGACTCGGCCACTTCCTGCTGGAACTTTGCGGTTTTAAGCTTGCGTTCTTCTTCAATATTACTGATAAACGCCGTTTCGACGAGAATCGACGGAATATCCGGCGCTTTCAGCACCGCAAACCCGGCTTGTTCGACCTGATTTTTATGCAGATTGTTAATCTTGCCGAGCTTGTTCAACACCGCTTTACCAAATTTCAGGCTGTCAGCGATGGTCAGCGACTGCACCATATCGAACATCGTATGGTCGACGTAGCGGTCACCGCTTTTGCTCACGCCGCCAATTAAGTCCGAGGCGTTCTGCGTTTGCGCCAGATATTTCGCTGCCGTACTGGTCGCCCCTTTGGTGGAAAGCGCGAATACCGATGACCCGCTGGGCTGGCGGCTGGTAAAGGCGTCCGCGTGAATCGACACAAACAGGTCTGCGCGCTGTTTCTGGGCCTTCGCCACACGCACCTTCAGCGGAATGAAGATATCTTCGTTCCGCGTCATGTAGACCTTCATATTGCCTTCTCTTTCGATCAGCGCGCGTAAGCGCCGGGCGATTTGCAACACCACGTCTTTTTCACGCGTTTTGTATTTGCCGACCGCCCCGGAGTCTTCTCCGCCGTGTCCCGGATCAAGCATGATCACAATCGGGCGATCGCGCCCGGCTTTCCCCGGCTGCGGCCCGCTCTGCGCAGGCGGTACCTGTTTATCCAGATCGCCCTTATTGTAATCTTCCAGTAGCGCCAACAATGGATCCTGCATATCCTGCGCATTGACAGGATAAAGATCCATGACCAGACGCTCTTTAAACCCGGCAACCGGCGCCAGCGCGAACAGCTGCGGCTTCACGTTTTGCTTTAGTTCGAACACCATTCGGACGGTCTGCGGGTCGAATTGTCCTACCCGCGCCGACTTAATATAAGGATCATCAGGACGAATTTGCGCCCCCATGCCTTTCAGCACCGAGTTCAGATTTACCCCTTCTATATCCACCACCACGCGCTCAGGATTGCTCAGGGCAAACTGTTTGTACTTCAACTGTCGGTTCGACTCCACCGTCACACGGGTGTAACTCGACGCTGGCCAAATACGAACCGCAACGACCTGACTGGTGGCAGCCAGGCCGACCTGACTGACGCTCAATAGCCACATGGCGCCCGCCCCTTGTAGTAATCGACGGCGGCTGATGGGTGGATGTGATCCCGACATGCTTCTCCCGAGCAAAGTAAATCTTAACGGTGTTGAGTGAGTAAACGTCCAAATTGACCGGAAACTTTAGCGAATGACGCATAATCTGTCATCAATAAAAGGGTAAACATTCTTTTGGTATTCACGGTATTACTGAGAAAAAACTTTGCCCGGATTAAAATTTGCGCTTGCGCATGGCGAAGAAACAGAATAAAAATACAATAATTACGAATAATCATGCAGTGAGGGTAGGCCGTGGTGAAGGAACGTAGAACCGAACTGGTACAGGGATTCCGCCATTCTGTTCCCTATATCAATACCCATCGGGGAAAAACGTTTGTGATTATGCTTGGTGGCGAAGCCATTGAGCATGAAAACTTTTCCAGTATTGTCAATGACATTGGCCTTCTCCATAGCCTTGGCATTCGCCTGGTGGTGGTGTATGGCGCGCGTCCGCAAATCGACGCCAACCTGGCCGTGCATCATCATGAGCCGATGTATCACAAAAATACGCGTGTCACCGACGCCAAAACACTGGAACTGGTTAAACAGGCAGCGGGCACCTTGCAGCTGGATATCACTGCGCGCTTATCAATGAGCCTGAACAATACGCCGCTTCAGGGCGCGCACATTAACGTGGTCAGCGGGAATTTCATTATCGCGCAGCCGCTGGGCGTCGACGATGGGGTCGACTATTGCCACAGCGGACGCATTCGCCGTATTGACGAAGAGGCGATCCACCGGCAGTTAGACAGCGGCGCGATCGTACTGATGGGCCCGGTCGCGGTCTCGGTGACTGGCGAAAGTTTCAACCTGACGTCGGAAGAAATCGCCACCCAACTGGCGATCAAGCTGAAAGCAGAAAAGATGATTGGCTTCTGTTCGTCTCAGGGCGTGACCAATGAGGACGGCGATATCGTCTCTGAACTGTTCCCCAACGAAGCGCAGGCCAGGGTTGAGGCGCAGGAAGAAAAAGGCGATTACAACTCCGGCACCGTGCGTTTTCTGCGTGGGGCGGTGAAAGCCTGTCGCAGCGGCGTGCGCCGCTGTCATCTGATTAGCTATCAGGAAGATGGCGCGCTGTTGCAGGAGCTGTTCTCCCGTGACGGCATCGGGACCCAGATCGTAATGGAAAGCGCCGAACAAATTCGTCGCGCGACCATAAACGATATCGGCGGCATTCTGGAACTGATTCGCCCACTGGAGCAGCAGGGGATCCTGGTGCGCCGCTCACGCGAACAACTGGAGATGGAGATCGACAAATTCACCATTATTCAGCGCGATAACATGACCATCGCCTGCGCCGCCCTGTACCCCTTCCCGGAAGAAAAAATCGGCGAGATGGCCTGCGTGGCGGTGCATCCGGACTACCGTAGCTCCTCGCGGGGAGAAGTTCTGCTGGAACGCATTGCCGCCCAGGCAAAGCAAATTGGCCTGAGCAAGCTGTTCGTACTCACCACCCGCAGCATTCACTGGTTCCAGGAGCGCGGCTTTACGCCGGTGGACATTGATTTGTTGCCGGAAAGCAAAAAAGAGATGTACAACTACCAGCGGCGTTCAAAAGTGCTGATGGCGGATTTAGGATAAGCGGGGGCCGGAACGCGCAACCGCTTCTCCGGCCAGACAGTTAGCCTTCTCCATTGAACAACGCGGACAAACCGCTTCGGCGTTCAGTGCGGGTGGCCACCGCGCTGCTCAGAATGCGCTCATCGGCATACAGCGACAGCCGCTGGCGCGCGCGGGTTACAGCAGTGTACACCAGTTCGCGGGTCACTACCGGCGAGCGCTGGGTGGGCAACACCAGCGCCGCATGGTCGAACTCCGATCCCTGCGATTTATGCACCGTCATTGCCCACGTTGTTTCATGCTCCGGCAGGCGGCTGGGCTGTATGTCTTTGATGCTGCCGTCCGGCATCGCGAACCAAACCCGTAAGCCGTCCCCGCGCTCAAGCGCAATGCCAATATCGCCGTTAAACAGCCCCAGCGCGCTGTCGTTGCGGGCAATCATAACTGGCCGCCCTTCATACCAACGGGAATGCGGCAGACGGCGAATTTTCCGTTTCTGCTGCATAGCCTGCTCAAGACGTTCATTCAGTCCGCTGACGCCAAACGGCCCTTCACGGAGCGCGCAGAGCAACTGGAATTCATTGAAAGCCTCAATGATTACGTCTGGTTCCGCACGCTGTGAAAGCAGTTGCAGATAGCGTCCGTAGCCGCGCAGCGCGTCATCAAGCATAGCGCTGTAGTCTTCCCCGCTCTGCAATATCCGTTTCTCAATATCTGCAAAATCCTGCTGAAAGACGGTGTTTATCGCCGCCTTATCGCCCCGGTTGATCGCCGCCGCCAGTTGGCCAATGCCGGAATGGCTGCCAAAGCGATAGCTTTTTTGCAACAGACACAGGCTGTCCCGCAGGGAAGCGGCTTCAGTACCGGTACCTGCCGGGACGGGCATACCGGTCAGGCGGGTCAACTGTTGCGCCCGCTCCGGCGTATAACCCGCGTTCACATACGCGCAGATATCACCGAGCACCGCCCCTGCTTCTACCGACGCCAGCTGGTCGCGATCGCCGAGGAAAATCACCCGCCCATGCGGCGGCAACGCGTCAATCAGGCGCGACATCATCGGCAGGTCAATCATGGACGCTTCATCAACCACCAGCACGTCCAGATGCAACGGGTTACCCGCGTGATGGCGCAAGCGCTGACTGCCCGGTTGGGCGCCCAACAGCCGGTGCAGCGTGCTGGCCTCTTCAGGAATGCGTTTTTTCTGTTCGTCTGTCAGCGGAAGCTGGCGCAGGGCCTTGCCTAATGATTCGGTCAGCCGCGCTGCCGCTTTGCCCGTCGGCGCCGCCAACCGGATGCGGCACCGCTCGCCGTCCGCCAGTTGAATTAACGCCGCCAGCAGTCGCGCCACGGTTGTGGTTTTTCCCGTCCCCGGCCCGCCGGAAATCACCGAAATCCGTCGGGTCAGCGCGACCGCCGCCGCCACTTTTTGCCAGTTAATGTCATCAGCGTCCGGAAATAGCGCTTCCAGCGTTTGCGACAGCAGGGCTTCATCTACCGCAATGGGCTGATTTACTTCGCTAAAGAACCGCGCTACCGTCCGTTCGTTACACCACATGCGATTCAGATACAAACGATCGCCGTAGAGAATCATCGGCGAGGGACGCTCGCCGCGGCTGACCGCGCTGGAGGCCAGCAGACATTCACGCCAGTCTGCTGGCTCGCCGATCTCACTCAGGCAGGCGGCCAGCACCGGTGGCAGATCATCCTTCTGCGTCAGGCGCGCAAGCGGTAAACAGACATGTCCCTCTCCGGCGTCCCGACTCAACAACGCCGCCGCCAGCGTCACGGCAGGCTCATTCTCGCCAGTTACCGCCAGCGCAAACTGCGCGTCCAGCGGGCGAAGCTGTTTTTGTTCCACAGCGTCGAGCAGTCGCTCCTGTAACGTCATCGCGTCTCCTCCTCTGTCACACCCGCAAACATCTCATCCATACGGGTAATCAGCTCGCTGTCAGGGCGGGTAGTGAAAATCCCCTGCTGCGGCTGTTCGCTGTCCACTCCGCGTAAAAACAGATAAATCACGCCGCCAACGTGGCGCGTATAGTCATAATCCGCAATGCGATGTCGCAGGTAGCGATGCAGCGCCAGGGTATAAAGCTGATACTGTAAATCGTAGCGGTGTGCCTGCATTGCCGCCGCCATCGCTTCCGGCGTGTAGGCCTGGCTATTGTCGCCCAGCCAGTTTGACTTATAGTCCAGCAGGTAATAGCGGCCTTGATGACGAAACACCAGGTCGATAAAGCCTTTCAGCATCCCACGAACCTGCGTGAAATCCAGCGGCGGACAGCCCGCCGAGAGCGGATCATATTGACGAATAAGCGCATCAAGTTCCGCAGCGACCAGCGGCTTGCCGATCGGCAGATAAAACTCCATCTCGACCTGTTTTTCACGCGCCGAAAGCTGGTTCAGGCTGACGCCCGTTTCATTGAGGGGCGTGCGTAAAATCGCCGCGATCCACTGGGTAAGCGTCGGTTCCCAGTGCGCCTCATAGCCGCCCAATTCAAGCTTTTCCCGTACCCAGACGGGATCAACCGGCTGGGTAAAGTCGAGATCTTCAAACAGGCTGTGCAGGAACGTGCCCGGCGACGCGCCGCGCGGAAACTGGTGCGGCGTCAGTTCAGGGGCGTCCACCACCTCGCCGACGCCTGCGGCATCGATATCCAGTCGCGGCATAAGATCCTGAGCGATGCCGTGTCCGCGCTGCTGCAGGCCGGAATAACTGGTCACACGCCAGCTATCGCCGGGGGTACGCAGTACATGACGAACGCTCAGCGCCGCCTCGCTTTCCGCGAAGGCTGGCAGTGACTCAGGACGGATCACGTCCGGGGTCCGGCAATGAATATGCTCATCGCACAGCGCTTCAATCGCGGCGCGAAGCCCGGCGGCGTCTTTCGGCTCGCCTTTTTGCAGCAGACGGCCAAGCGCGCTCAGATGCACATCGGTATCGCCCTTTTTGTCGCCCCGGCGGCGCACCAGAGGCGCAACGCCCAGGCTACAGTGCCAGACGGAACGGGTCAGCGCCACGTATAGCAACCGCAGATCTTCCGCCAGCCGCTCGGCTTCGGCCAGCGCAATGCTCTCTTCCGCATGGCTGAGATCCAGTACCGCTTCAAAGGACTGACGGTCATGGTAAAACGCCTGATCCTGAACGCGAAAGTGGGTGATAAACGGCAGCCACACCAGCGGGTATTCCAGCCCTTTCGATTTATGAATGGTGACGATTTGCACCAGATGCTTATCGCTTTCCAGACGCATCTGCTGGCTGGCGGCATTGTTGTCCGGCTCAAGAATATGTTGAGAAAGCCAGCGTACCAGCGCATGTTCGCTCTCCAGCTGCGACGCCGCCTCCTGCAATAGCTCGCTGATGTGCAGAATATCGGTCAGGCGACGTTCGCCCCCCGCCGTTGCCAGCAGGTTTTCCGCGATATGACGCGCCGACATCAGCGCACGCAGCATCGGCATGACGCCGCGCTTCTGCCAGATCTGACGATAGCCGACAAACTCTTCCACCACCCGATCCCAGGCGCTTTCGCTTTGATTAAGCGTTTCGATATCACGGGCGTTCAGTCCCATCATCGAAGTAGCTAACGCGCTACGTAAGGTATTTTCCCGCTCAGGGTTCATGACCGCCTGCAGCACCCAGAGCATTTCCTGGGCTTCCAGCGTGTCGAACACGCTGTCGCGGTTAGATAGATAGACAGAAGGAATGGCAAGCAGGGTCAGGGCATCGCGCACCAGCGCGGCTTCCTGGCGGCTTCTGACCAGTACGCTGATATCGGACGCGCTCACCGCTTGCGCGCGCTCACCACGGATGAGCAGAGCGTCGCCACGCTGCCCGGCTTCCAGCCAGTCGCGGATTTGCGCAGCGCAGACCTGCGCCATGTAGCTCTGGTAATCCCCCACGCCGCAGCCTTCCCCGTCCATCAGCCACATTGTCATCGCGGGCTGTGCTTCGCCACGAAACTCAAAGCGCAGCGACTGGTTTTTTTCGGCAGACTTAACTGGCTGGAACGGAATCTCACGAAACATAAAGGCATCGTCCATCTGGCCGAACAGTCGGTTAACACTGTTGACCATTCCTGGCGCGGAACGCCAGTTGGTATCGAGCGTATAGTGCGCGTTCACTTCGCTACGCGCTTTCATATACGTGAAAATGTCCGCGCCGCGAAATGCATATATCGCCTGCTTCGGGTCGCCGATCAGTAACAGCGCCGTCTCCGGCTGCCGCTGCCAGATACGGCGGAAAATTCGGTATTGCTGGGGATCGGTGTCCTGGAATTCGTCGATCATCGCGACCGGAAAACGGGTACGAATGGCGGCCGCCAGCGCATCGCCGCTCTCACTGCGCAGCGCGGCGTCCAGCCTGCTGAGCATGTCGTCAAACCCGAGTTCGCCGCGGCGGCGCTTTTCGCGGGCAACCGTTTCACGAATTTCCGCCAGCGCGCGCGTGATCACCAAATCCCGGATGGTCAGAGGCTCCGCCAGCAGTTCATCAATGGCGACAAACAGCGGATGTTCCGGCACGACGCCGCCCGCTTTGGTCCGTTCCTGCAAAAAACGCTGCGAAAATTTTTCCAGCGCGTCCGGAAGCTGGTAACTCAGGGTCTCTTCCTGCGCCCAGGCGCTGATCTTTTCGATCCATTTTCCCTGATTACCACGATTAAATTTGCGCCGGTCAATGCCAGAGGATTCCAGCAGCCCCTCCAGTTGATCGACTGATTCACACCACTTTTGCTTGAGCGCGTTGATCCGTCCGACGATGGCGTCATGACGGGAGGCCAGCGTTTCGTCATCGGGCGGCGGCGCTTTAATGACCGGCGCTTCCCCCTGCAAATAGCGATTGATATCGGCGAGCAGCGACTTGGGACCTTTCCAGGTCTCAAATACCACCTGAGCGATTTCACGCGGTAAGGGGTAGCAGTGGCGACGCCAGAAATCCGCGCACGCCTGATAGCGCAGCAGGGATTCGTCCTCAATCAATTGCTGTTCAAACAGCATGCCGGACTCAAAGGCATTCAGGCTCAGCATGCGCTGACAAAAACCATGGATAGTAAACACCGCCGCCTCGTCCATCTGCCGCTCAGCCAGTAGCAGCCACTGGGCCGCCTGTTCGGTATCGGCGATCTCATCCAGCAGGCTGGCATAAAGCGGGTTATCGGTGGACTTGCGCAGGCAGGCGATACGCAGCTCATGAATATTGCTGCGAATACGGCCGCGGAGTTCTTCGGTGGCGGCCTCGGTGAAGGTCACCACCAGGAGTTCTTCCACGGTGAGCGGACGAGGAAAGGCGGCTGTACCGCCGAGTCCAAGCAACAGGCGCAAATAAAGCGCTGCGATGGTAAAGGTTTTGCCGGTCCCCGCCGAGGCTTCAATCAGGCGCTCGCCCGTAAGGGGCAAGCGCAGGGGATCAAGGGACTCGGCAACATCATTCATTCTTATCACTCATCAGGGGCAAAGTTTGCTGCAACGCGCTGACGTTATCCCACACTTTCCAGCCTTCCGGGCGGGCGTAACCCGCCTTCCCGCTCTGACCACCGGAAATTTGCGACAGTATCGCCATGCCTTGCGGCGCGACCACCGCCTGATGGAAGAAATCCGCGAGCTTCTGTGGCGTCAGCAGTTTTATCTGGGCGACGATTTTATCACGCGAATCGAAACGCATATTGCCGCGATCGAAATCTTTGCTGATTTTCGATGCTTCTTCACCCAGCGTCTGCGGGGCCTGCACCATTTGCGCAATGATCGCCTGCTGGATCTGCACAAACTCTTCCGGCTTCATTGCCCGTAGTTTTGCTTCCGCCGTTGGGAAAAACGCTTTATAACGCTCCCACAAATACTTAGGTTGTTTGTCGCTGCTTTGCAGGAGGAAGCCCATCCCCCATTGACGCCCTACGCTCATCGGGAAAGCGAATACCGCGTAACCCAGTTGTTCTTCAGTACGAAGCTGATGGTAAAACCACGGCTGCACAATCTGACCCAGCATCGCACTGTAGGCCGAGCTGGCATACTCGTCGTAGCCCGTGGGCACAAAAACCGCCGCCAGTGCGGAGTCTGTACTGCTGCCCGCTTTTTCAAAAATCACGGACTGCTTTTTATCGACCACCACATCTTTATTACGACACCACTCTGAGCCGTTCGCGCCCAGCTGTTTCTGGATATCGCGCGCCATTGACGTCACCTGCGCCTCGCTCATGTTGCCGATGGCCAGGAACTCAGGACGCGCGCCGGTTTTTAACGCCTCACGATACTCCATCACCTCTTTCAGCGTGATTGACGGCAGCAGCGCGCGACGCTCATCGCGGGTGAAATAAGGCACCTGCGAGATCATCTGCACCGGCATGATGGCTTGCTCGTAAGCTTTACCTTTCTCAGCGGAATCCATCATCTGGCTGTACCAGGATTTCGCCTGTTCCAGCTGTTCTTCCGTCGCGCTATAGGTGAAATACCCTTCAAGCAGCGCCTTGAAAAGCTGCGGCAAGCGCTGCGTATAACCGTCGGCATTCAGCATCAGACCATTATTCGCGTTCGTGGAAAAGCCGATCCCGCCGACGGAGGCCTGGTTGCTTAACTGATCGAGCGCGATCCCCGCCAGATAATCATTCAGGGCAAACATCACCTGATTTCTGGCGCTGTCCATCGCTTTAGGGTTGCGCAAAATGACGCTGACGTCCGCCCTGGGTTCGCTGGCAAAGTGCTGGCTTGGCGCGTAAACCACTCGCAGCGCCGGCTCATCGACAATCAGCGCCGGGCGGGTGTATGACTTTTGCGGTTTAGTCAGGGTGAAATCGTCAGGAATATAGGGGTTAAGCTCCGGCAGCGACAGGGTAATGCCCTGCGCTTTTTTCTGCCATGCGGCAAACGTCTGCTCGCTGATTTTATCAACCTGATACGGCGCATCGACAAAGTAAGCGGTTTTATTGTGCGGCTCTTTCGGGCTGATGTACCAGATACGCGCATTTTGCGGCGTCATCATGCCAAGACGCGCATTTATCGCTTTGGCGTCGTAACGATCGGCAATGTTTACGGCGTCGAGAGTATGCGCCACCGGTACGCGGATCATGGTATCCGCCAGCCACTCGACGTAGTCCATATCGCGGGTAATTGACGGATAACGGAAGTCGAGGTCAAGTACATGCGCCAGTTCGTCAAAGTAGCGCTTATCAATTCCCTTTTCACGCAGCTGGTTGAGGTAACTGAAAATAGCGGCGACAACCTCTTCGCGTTGGGCCAGCCCTTTGTCGGTCAACGTAGCCGAAATTGCCAGCACGCCGCTGTTGCCATTCACTACCGGATCGGAGTCCGCGCGAATACCTTCCACCAGTCCCTGCTTTTGTAGCCAGTCAGAAAGCGTGCCTGGCGTACGATTACCGATCAAATATGCGATCAGTTCGTCCGTTTTGCTGCGAAACTGCGCGCTGTTATTGTCGATGCGAAACTCGACGCGCAGCACTTTTCGCGGCAGCGCGGGAACGTAGTGGATGATAATCCCTTTTTGCGCGTCGGTGACCACCGGGACGGTGATAGCCGGTTTTTCGATGTTTTTATTCGGCACCCGACCATAGGTTTCAGCAGCCATCTTCGCCAGCTCCGGCAGCGGCTTATTGCTGTATATCACCGCTTTCATGAGGTTGGCGGAGTAATATTTTTTATGGAAGTCGACCAGCGCCTGTTGCACCGGGTTTCCGGGTTTATCGCTCAGGGTTTCCAGGTTTCCACCGGAAAAGCGTGAGCCCGGGTGCGCAGGGTTGATGGTTTCTGCGCTGACCTGCGCCATTCGCATCCCGTCACGGGTACGCGCCATCGTCAACTCTGCGTTCACCGCGTTGCGTTCACGATCCGCATATTTTTTATCCAGAAGCGGTTGTGCGACGGCGTCTGACAATCGATCAACGGCTCCGGCCAGAGCGTCGTTTTCGACTTCCAGATAAAAAGCGGTGCGATACGGCGCGGTGCTGGCGTTATGGCTGCCGCCGTGCAGTTTGAGATATTCAGCAAGGCTGTCGGCCTGAGGGTATTTTTTCGATCCCATCAGACACATATGCTCAAGATAGTGCGCCAGCCCCTGATGCGCCTCCGGATCTTCAAGCGAACCAACGGGTACCACCAGCGCAGAGAGGGATTTTACCGCCTGCGGATCGGATACCAGCAAAACCACCATGTCATTATCCAGACGCACGGCCTGATACTGACGGGTATCTTTGTCGCTTTTCCGGATAGTTTCCGCTATGGGTTGCCAACCGGTGTCTGCCTGACTTAAGGGCGCCCAAAAGGCGACGAACAACAGTAACGCTTTGAACCAGGTGCTGCGGGGCATTCAAAAACCTCATCATTAACTTTCTTTCTGCGCAAAGACACGCCGTTTGCGACTCCGGGCAGGGCAACGCATCTTAAAGGAAGCCTTTAAATTGCGCAATTTTTATACAATCATGACGACTAATTAAATCTGAAAAGCGGAAGCAGGTAACGTTGCGACTGCGCGAGTATCATCTCAAGCGTGTCTGGCTCCAGCTGCCGCCACAGGCGCTGATACCAGATATCATCGCCTTCGCCACGCACGACCATATTCCCTTCGTAAGCCTGCAAAAACTTCGTGCGGGCCTTCTGGCGCGTGTCGTCGTCCTCTAACATGGCATCATTTGCCGCGTCGTAACAGGCTTTTATCCACGCGCCGCCGCTTTCCGGCAGAACCAGAAGCGGCGCGGACATCCCTTCGCGATAGCCTTCAATCAGTTGCGCAAGGTAGCCTAATGCCTGCTCTTTTTCCAACGGCGGGAAGCGCCATTCGCCGTCTTTTCGCAAAAACAGCCGACTTTCGCCTTTTCCCCCGCAGGCACAATAGACAAGGTGTTCGAGCCAAAGTTGCACGCCCTGCGAAACGCTGATTAGGGAAGGCCGCCAGCGTAACAGGCCGTCCTCCTGCACCTGCGGCAGCCAGCCGGTCAACTGGACGCCGTGACAGTCGAGATCGATTTCCAGACTCTGACTCGGCTGGCGACAGGCAATAATTTTGTCGGCCAGCGTCTGCATTTCCTGATGCTGAGCTTCCCAGAGAATTTCGCCAAACGCCCCGTAAGGCAGATCGCCCGCCGCGCGGAAACGACGGAACAGGCTTTCCGCATCGCCCTGCTCGACCAGCGCGTTCAGCAACTGCTGGTTGAGCTGATAACGGCTTAAACCTTCCAGAGTAAAAGGCTCCGTGTCCGGAATATCACTCTCCTCAGCGCGAAAATTAACCCGCAATCGCATCTGGAAAAACGCCCGTACCGGATGCGCCCAGAAACGCTGAAGCGTGTCGAGATTCAACGTATCCGGCATCGCAAATTCCAGCGGCTGGACAAAATCGCTATGGGCCTTTCCGCTACGGCTGGCCGCTGGCAACCACTCGCTGGCGTAGCTCTGCAACTCGCCAGGCTGGAAGTTCTGCGCGTCAAACGGCATTCGCGTATGCAGACAGGCAATATGTGCTTTCACCCGCGCCTCGCTTTCATCGCAGGTCAGCGCCTCGTCGCCCGGCAAATAATGGCTTTGCCCGATATAGTCGAGCAGTTCCTGCACCAGTACCGAAGGAAAGCGTTCACTGTTATCCTGAATGGAGCGCCCGATGTAGCTGATATACAACGTCTGTTGGGCAGAAATTAATGCTTCCAGGAATAAGTAGCGGTCATCATCCCGACGACTGCGATCGCCACGCATTGGCTTCTGGCTCATCAGGTCGAAACCAAGCGGGGGCAGCTGGCGTGGGTAAATGCCGTCGTTCATTCCCAGCAAACAAACCACTTTGAACGGGATGGACCGCATCGGCATCAGGGTACAGATATTCACCGGGCCGGCCAGGAATCGCTGACTGATTCGCTCCTGATCCAGTCGCTGCGCCAGTTCATCACGCAGTAGCGAAAGCGGTACCGCATCGCCATATTCCGCGCCTATTCCTTCGGCAATAATCGTCTGCCACTGCTGCTCTATCAGCGTCATGGCGGCTTCCGTTTCACTGTCCGGTTGGAAAAAATCGTTGAGCATGTCCCGGCAAACGGGTAACCACTCCTCCAGAGGCCGCTCCTGCGCCAGTCCACGTCGCCAGATGTTGAGCTGCATCAGCAGAGACGCAAGATGCCCAACCAGTTCCGCAATCAGCCCGCTGGATTCGTCATACGGCAGGACGGACTGCCATTCGCCCTGCGCGCTTTCCATCGCGTAGCCGAGCAGCATTCGCGTCAGGCCAAATCGCCAGGTGTGCTGCCCCGTCGCCGGAAGCGCCAGCTCCCGTACGTTATCGTCATCAATCCCCCAACGGATGCCGGATTCGTTAACCCACAACCGCAGATAGCGCAGCCCTTCTTCACTGATATTAAAACGCGCCGCCAGCACCGGCACATCCAGTAACGCCAGCACATCTTCAGAAACAAAGCGGCTGTCAGGCAGTGACAGCAGACTGATAAACGCCTGCAAAACCGGGTGAGACTGGCGGGCGCGGCGATCCGAAATGGCATAGGGCAGATAACGCTCAGGCGGCGCGCTGCCAAATACCGCCTGAATAAACGGGCTATAGCTGTCGATATCCGCCACCATTACGATAATATCGCGCGGGGTCAGCGAGGGATCGGCCTCAAGCATTGCCAGCAGGCGATCGTGAAGCACTTCCACTTCTCGCTGCGGACTATGACACACGTGAAAAGTAACGCTGGTATCGTTCGGGTCAAGCCGACGCTTACTGTCGCTGCGCGAATATTCTTCCAGATTCAC
Organism: Citrobacter sp. Cs237; assembly: GCF_030332325.1. Taxonomy (NCBI): domain Bacteria; kingdom Pseudomonadati; phylum Pseudomonadota; class Gammaproteobacteria; order Enterobacterales; family Enterobacteriaceae; genus Citrobacter; species Citrobacter sp. Cs237. The sequence goes on from NZ_JAOWIB010000094.1 coordinate 146,104, forward strand.
GCCCGCTACCGCGCGGTTCTCCAGCTCAAGGATATCGGCCTGAATAGCGTGCAGCAGGTTATCCGGCGTGACGTCGACGAACGCATCCAGCTCCTGGCTGTTTTCCAGTTCGGAGAGCAGGTAAATGTAGTCTCGTCCCAGCTTCCCCCATGACGCCAACATTGGATTGCCGACGTCCTGTTCTCCGTCGCGGTTAAATAAGCTTTCGGCTTTCGCATTATCACGAAACAACGGTAAATGGCGCTCTTCGAAGCTGTGCCGCCGTTGACGCGCCAGCAGCTTTGCCAGCCAGGCCGGATCTTTAATATCACCCCAGTAATAACGGCAGGGATTGGTAAAAAGCAAATGAATGTCGATATGTTTACCGAGGGCCTGCAGCGCCTGCAAATAGACGGGCGGTAGCGCGGAAATTCCGCAGATAAACACCCGAGAGGGCAGTCCGGGCGGACAGGAACTGGCGCTGTTAAGAGTCTGAATGAAACGCTGGTAAAGGTTAGCGCGGTGCCAGCGCGGTTGTCCTAACTCCGCGGTGTATTCCACCAGCGCCTTCCACAGCGGCGCCTGCCAACGTTGAGCCTCGCCCAACCCCTCAATCCTGCGCCCTGTTTCCCACTGCGTCAGCCAGTCAGGACGGTAAACCAGATACTGGTCGAACAGATCCGCCGCGCGCGAAGAAAGCTGGAACAGTTTGCGTTTGTCACTGTCGTCCGTCAGATAGTGGCGCAGCAACGCGAAGTCGTCTTGCTCCAGAAGCTGTGGCAACAGCGTCATAAGTTTCCAGCTCATGCTCTGTTTGCTAAATGCGCTCTCTTTAGGAATTTCCGGCAACACGCGAACAAACATGTCCCAGATAAAACTCGCCGGCAGGGGAAACTCGATATTGGCGGCGATGCCAAACTTCTGCGAAAGGGTCATTTGTAACCACTGCGCCATACCGGTGCTTTGCACCAAAATCATTTCTGGCTCGAACGGATCGTCCAGCCGCTCGCGCTCGACGATAAACTCCATCAACGCTTCCAGCACATCCAGACGGTTTGAGTGGTAGACCCTTAACATAGAGACTCCTGACAACTAACGATTAGGGCAGTGCAGACGCGTCATCGCGCCCTGTCTGCCCAGCGGTGAAACCAGCTGAACGCTGATGCTGACACATCCGGCCTGCGTTGTCTGCATCCGGTTAACCCGCCAGTTATCAGGTGGCGATAATGGCCGCAGTTGCGTTTGTCGCCAGGCGAGTCGCCACTGTTGTAGATACTGGCCGTTCACGACAAAACTGTTCATTAGCGCACGCTGATACCCGGAAAGCGCGGTGACCACCATGACCATCAACAGCATGGCTAATAGCACCTCAGGCAGGCTAAAACCACGCTGGCGGCTCAGGGAAGCTGGCATAGCGCAACCTCCCGCAGCGGGCAAAAATCGCTCCAGCCAGACGGAGAAAACACGACGCTTTCTTCGCGCTGTTCCGCTTGTCGCCATAATGATGTCCCCTGCCAGCTTGCAATAAGCAGCGCGCGTTTTCCATCGATCTGACGCAGGCAGACGGGAACCCTTTCCGCCGCATAATACCGACACTGTTTTTCAGCGCCTGTGCCCCAATGCTGCATTCTGCCCCACTCTATGGCTGACTGCACCAGCGCCTGACGCTGTAAGGCCTGGCTTTCCAGCGCCACGCGCCGGGAAAAATGCGTTTGCTGCTGGTTTAGCCCTTGCAACAGCAGGCTCCCAAGCACCAACAGCAACAGTACCAGTGCAAGAGAAGAGACGCCTCGCTCACGGTTCACAGATTAAATCCCGTCACGCTATACAACACGTCAATCGCCATCCGCGGACGGGCCCGGCTCTCGCCGCGCAACCGTAGGGTCAGTTCGGGCGCAAAACCAGCAGTGTCTTGCCGTTCAACCACAAACCCGGTGATCTGAACGGTGTCTGGATCGGTCATTTTATCCCAACCTTTGTCGGTACAGCTTCTTGCCCCCCGCAATGTTTCCAGTGCGCTACCGCTAAGACGAAACCCAATCTGTTCGGCGTCTTTTAGCGGCTCGCGCTCCCAGATACCGTTACCGTTGGCATCCCACTGCGCGATCACGCATTGCCCCTGTTGGGCAATAAACAACCCTTTTCCCTTGCAGCTACCATAACAATACCCGGCTCGCTGAAGATGCTTCGCGACGGTATACACCCGCTGCCACACGTCGTCTTCCAGCGAAAGCCTTCGGGTATGCTGTAAAATGTCGCGCTGTAACGCGGGCAAAAAGCGGGCGGCACCCAACAGCAGTACACTACCGATGGCCATCGCGATTAAAACTTCGAGCAATGAAAATCCGCGTTCGTTCATCGGCAGGCCTCGGTGTTGTCGCGCTCGCACAAGCGAATGCGCCCCCACGGCGACACAACCAGACGCCATTCGCCCGCCGGGTTTTTCAGGCGGATATGTCCGGCCCAGGCAGTGTTGCGCAGGCCAAAGAAGGCTAGCGACGGCGTGATCTCCGCGATGGCGATGTCGTGCCAACGCGGCGTAAAAACCAACGCGGAACGTGGCAGACAGGTCGTTTGTTGGGCAAGCGAACTGACAAGACACTCTCTTTCCTCCTCCCTGATGACGGCAATGGTATGGTCGCGGTTATGCCAGTTGGCATCTTCACGCAGTTGAAGCAAATAATCCCGCAGTTCGCAGGTGGTCTGCCATAAGCGCTGCTGTTGCTGCCAGCGTTGCCAGCCATACAGTCCCGTTGCACTCAGGCTGACGATAATAAGCATCGCGACCAGCATTTCGATGAGCGTATAACCCTGCTGTTTTTTCATAGCGGCAGTATGGCCAGGCGAAAAATAAAAACGAGGGGAGAACGCGGATTATTCGGCGCGTTACGAAGAATATTTACGGCGTTGCAGCAGATTGCAGAATCGTTGGAATCCGCGCCGAAAGAACGGTATCAGGATAAAAAAAACCGACGCACTGTGGCGTCGGTCATGACAGGATAGCAAGGGTCAGATAGCCACGGGCGCTTTGATGCCGGGATGCGGATCGTAGCCCTCAATATCAAAGTCTTCAAAGCGATAGTCGAAGATCGATGCCGGCTTACGCTTGATCACCAGTTTAGGTAGCGCGCGCGGTTCACGGCTTAACTGCAAGTGCGTTTGCTCCATATGGTTGCTGTACAGGTGGGTGTCGCCACCGGTCCAGACGAAATCGCCCACCTCCAGGTCGCACTGTTGCGCCATCATATGCACCAGCAGGGCGTAGCTGGCGATGTTGAAAGGCAGGCCGAGGAACACGTCGCAAGAACGTTGATAAAGCTGGCAGGAGAGCTTGCCGTCCGCCACATAGAACTGGAAGAACGCATGGCAGGGCGCCAGCGCCATTTTATCCAGTTCGCCGACATTCCAGGCAGAAACGATGATACGGCGCGAATCGGGGTCGTTTTTCAGCTGATTCATCACCGTGGTGATCTGGTCGATATGACGGCCGTCAGGCGTCGGCCAGGCACGCCACTGCTTGCCATAAACCGGACCGAGATCGCCATTTTCGTCCGCCCATTCATCCCAGATGGAGACATTATTTTCATGCAGATAAGCGACGTTGGTGTCACCCTGCAGGAACCACAGCAGTTCATGAATGATCGAGCGCAGATGACAACGCTTTGTCGTCACCAGCGGGAATCCTTCCTGCAGGTTAAAACGCATCTGATGACCAAAAATGGAAAGCGTTCCGGTTCCGGTGCGGTCGTTTTTCTGTGTGCCTTCATCCAGCACTTTTTGCATCAGTTCTAAATACTGTTTCATGGTTCCTCAGGAAACGTGTTGCTGCGGGCTGCGGCGGTAAGCCCAAACCATCATGATCACACCAGCGACAATCATCGGAATTGAGAGGATCTGCCCCATGCTGATGTACTGTACCCATTCGCCGGTAAACTGCGCATCCGGCTGGCGGAAGAATTCCACGATGATACGAAACGCGCCGTAACCAATCAAAAACAATCCGGATACGGAGCCCATCGGTCGCGGTTTACGAATAAACAGGTTAAGAATGATAAACAGGACTATCCCTTCCAGCACCATTTCATAGAGTTGGGAAGCGTGGCGAGGCAGGACGCCGTAGGTGTCAAAAATAGACTGCCACTGCGGATGCGTTTGCAGCAGCAGAATATCCTCGGTACGCGAGCCAGGGAACAACATGGCGTAAGAGAAATCAGGGTCCACACGCCCCCACAGTTCGCCGTTGATAAAGTTGCCCAGACGGCCCGCGCCCAGGCCAAACGGGATCAACGGCGCGATAAAATCAGAAACCTGGAAGAAGTTACGCTTTGTGCGTCTGGCAAAAATGATCATCACCAGAATCACGCCGATCAGGCCGCCGTGGAAGGACATGCCGCCGTCCCAGACGCGGAACAGATACAGGGGATTTTCCAGAAACAACGGGAAGTTATAGAACAGCACGTAGCCAATACGTCCGCCGAGGAATACCCCGAGGAAGCCTGCATAGAGTAAATTTTCGACTTCATTCCTGGTCCAGCCGCTGCCCGGGCGGTTGGCACGCCGCGTCGCCAGCCACATCGCAAAAATAAACCCCACCAGATACATTAAGCCGTACCAGTGAAGCGCGACGGGTCCAATTGAGAAAATGACCGGATCGAATTCCGGAAAATGCAGATAGCTACTGGTCATCTGTCACCACAAGTTCTTGTAATTTTGCTGAAATAAGTCAGCGCGCGAGATGCACGCCCGCAGGTTACAGGCGCTCCGAAGGTGCGAATAATAGCATAAGGGGCGCGCGGCAGTTGCGTCGGGTTGTAAAAGTTCTGTCAGGCAACGGACAAACGCACTGGAAACAGATGCGTAATCACAGTCCGCCGCGGATCAAACCGCCGACCCCACGCCGCTCCATAAAGGCTGCGACCTGATGCCGGACCTCCGTCGCCAGCTGCGCCTCCAGACTGCGCCGGGCGAGCACCTTCGCGTCTTCGAAATCGATATGGCGAAGCAGGTATTTCACTCGCGCTACCGAACGGCCGTTCATCGAAAGATGGCGGAACCCAAGACCAATCAGGATCGGTACGCACATGGGATCCCCAGCCATTTCACCGCACAGGCGCAGATCAATGCCGCTTCGCTCCGCTTCCTGCACGATCATTGCCAGCGCGCGCAGCATGCCTGGATGCAGGCTGTCATAAATATTGGCGACGCGCGTGTTATTACGATCTACCGCCAGAATGTACTGGGTCAGATCGTTCGTGCCAACCGAGATAAAGTCGATGCGACTGGCAAGATGCGGCAGCATAAACACCATTGACGGCACTTCAAGCATGATGCCGATCCGCGGTTTAGGGATCGCGTAACCAATCATCTCTTCCACTTCGCGCCCGGCGCGATCGATCAACCGCCGCGCTTCATCCACTTCATCAATGCTGGTGACCATCGGCAGCAAAATGCTCAGGTTGCCCGTTGCCGCGTTGGCGCGGAGCATCGCACGCACCTGGATCAGGAAGATCTCCGGCTGATCGAGCGTAATGCGGATCCCCCGCCAGCCAAGACACGGGTTCTCTTCGCTGATCGGCATATACGGCAGCTGTTTGTCCGCCCCGACGTCCAGCGTACGCAGCGTGACCGGCTTGTCGTTAAACATTTGCAGCATGCCCTGATACTGCGCGACCTGCTCCTCTTCAGACGGAAAGCCGCTTTGCAGCATGAAGGGTATTTCGGTGCGGTACAGGCCAATACCGTCAATGCGGCTACCGAGTTTTTCTTCATGCTCCGGACTCAGACCGGCGTTCAGCATCACCTTAACCCGTTCGCCGCTTTTCAACTGCGCAGGCTGGTTGACATCATCTTCCGCCAGACGGCTGAGCGCGATCTCCTCGCTGACAAGCCGCTGATATTCCTGGATCAATACCGGTTCAGGATCGACCAGTAGTTCGCCACGATAGCCGTCCACCACCAGCGTGCGCCGATGCAGTACCGAAGGCTGAATATCGGCCCCCATGACGGTCGGGATCCCCAGCGCGCGAACCATAATCGCCGCATGTGAGTTGGCGGCGCCGTCACGAACCACAACGCCAGCCAGTCTGTCCTGCGGCAGCTCCGCAAGCGTCGCGGCGGAAAGCTCATCGGCAACCAGAATAAAGCGCTCCGGCCAGGCGTTTGGCCCCTGGATGGCGTCATCAAGATGGAACAACAATCGCTGGCCGAGCGCGCGCAGATCGCCCGCACGCTCTTTTAAATAATTGTCACTCAGCGCCGCAAACTGTTCGGCAAACTTCTCAATGATCGTTTTGACCGCCCATTCCGCCACCGCGCCTTTATCGACTTCGGCGAACAGCTCCCGCCGCAGCCGGGCATCAGAGAGCAGGTGCGAATAGAGATCAAATATCGCCGCCGTCTCTTTTTGCGCGCCAGCCGCATAGCGTTTACTGTAACGGCGAAATTCGTTCGCCGCTTCTTCGAGCGCGCCGGTCAGACGCTCGCGCTCTAGCGCCGGATCCAGAGTGGAAGCCTGATACACCTGCTCCATCAGCGGCAGCGTTGCATCCTGCCAGCCTTCGGCAATGGCAATACCTGGCGAGGCGGGCAGCGCGCGGATGCGCGTCTGACGGTACTGACCGAACAGCGCGGTGAGCTGAGACTGTGAAAGAATGGCCGCCATCTGGGTGGCGAGCGTGACGAGGAATGATTCTTCGCTTTCGTCGTACTGGCGCAGCTCGCGCTGCTGAACCACCAGCACGCCCAGCAGTTGTCGCCGCTGGATGATCGGCACGCCAAGAAACGCGCGAAAGCGCTCTTCTTTAACTGAGGGAATGTACTTGAAACTGGGGTGTTTTTGCGCATCGGCAAGGTTGATCGGCTCCGCCAGCCTGCCTACCAGGCCGACGATCCCTTCATCGAAGGCGAGCGCAACCGTGCGACCTCGCGGTTTTTTTAGCCCCCGCGTCGCCATGAGGTAATAACAACGTCGATCGTGATCGGCCAGGTAGACCGAACAGACCTCAGTATCCATCGCCAGACAGATGTCGGTGACCAGGATGTTCAACGCTTCATTCAGACGTGGAGCACTGGCCACCTTTTCGACTATTTCGCGCAGGCGGGTGAGCATAATTTGCGTGGCTTAACCTCTTTTACGTCGATAAGCAGGCGCGCTTTGCGGCTTCGGCGTCGCTTCCTGAAGCGCCATCACGACACTTGCGAACTCTTTCATCACCCTGCGGTAAACATCACGTTTGAATGAAACCACTTGCCGAACCGGGTACCAGTAGCTTACCCAACGCCAGCCATCGAACTCAGGTGTACTGCTGGTTTGCATGTTGATTTCCGCGTCCGCGCTCATCAACTGCAAAAGAAACCACTTTTGCTTCTGGCCGATACAAACCGGCTTTGTGTCCCAACGCACCAAACGTTTCGGTAACTTGTAACGCAACCAGTTGCGAGTAGAAGCCAGGATCCGCACATCTTTACGGCTTAACCCAACTTCTTCAAACAGTTCCCGGTACATCGCCTGTTCTGCTGATTCTCCAGGGTTGATTCCGCCTTGCGGGAATTGCCAGGAGTGCTGACCAAATCGCCGGGCCCACATGACTTGCCCCTGACGATTACAAATTACGATACCTACATTTGGGCGGTAGCCATCGTCATCAATCACCGGACTACCTCAACGTAAACCTTATATATGAATGATTGTTTCACACTCCTGACAGGCGGTAAACCATTGTGTTAGCGACCTGCGTATCTAATAACAATTGAATAACTCACAGTTAAGAACGAAGTTATAAACAGAAACTGGCATTTTTGACCGATCTTATTCACCTTTTCTGTGGATAGAGTTGTGAAAAAGTATGGAATTACTCCGGGAAAACCCAGAACAGTCTGAATAAACGCCCTGACGGGGTAGAAAAATAAATGCGGTTATTCATGCGGTTACTTCACTTATTTACCGGTTCCCCGATAAAAAAGTGACGGCCATCACACCAACGATCCTCGGGCTGATGAAAGATCGAACAGCGTCGGTTTTATCCACAGATTGTGCCAATAAGTTAAACACAATTTGTGTGAAAATTCGATTTTCCCCGCACGTCAAGGCTGTAAATGGAAACAGTAGTCGCGGTTTTTCACAGTTATCCCATCTTTCTGTGGATAACATGGTGTAAGATCCTGTTTATTTTCAGTGACCAGAATTGGAAAACCGGTTTTCATGTTGCGCAACTCACCGCTCTGTCATCTAAAAAGCACGTTAAATCATAGGATTGAACAGAAGGGGCGGAAAACGATAAACTTCTTTTCTGCGGTATAAATCCGTTGTCTATTTTTTCACCTAAGGTATCTCGCTATGTCCGCTCTCCAGCCGTTACGTTTTCCACCGGAATCAGAAGCGCTGCTACTCCAGCAGGCGCAGCAGATTTCAGGCTATACGCTGGGTGAACTGGCCGCGCTTGCCGGGATGACAACGCCAAAAGATCTCAAACGCGATAAAGGCTGGGTTGGCGTTTTACTGGAGCTGTGGCTGGGAGCCAGCGCGGGCAGTAAACCTGAGCAGGATTTCGCGGCTTTAGGTGTGGAACTGAAAACGATTCCTGTAGACAGTCAGGGACGCCCCCTTGAGACCACCTTCGTCTGTGTCGCCCCGCTCACCGGCAATAGCGGCGTTACGTGGGAAACCAGCCATGTGCGGCATAAACTGAAGCGGGTGTTGTGGATCCCGGTAGAGGGCGACCGCGCCATCCCGCTCTCCTTGCGGCGTGTCGGCTCCCCTGTGCTGTGGAGTCCGGACCCGGACGAGGAGCGCCAGTTGCGTCTCGACTGGGAAGAGCTGATGGATATGATTGTATTAGGCCAGGTGGAACGAATTACCGCCCGGCATGGCGAATTTTTACAATTGCGCCCCAAGGCCGCCAACGCCAAAGCGCTGACCGAAGCCATTGGCGCGCAGGGCCAGCCAATCCTGACGTTGCCACGCGGTTTCTATCTGAAAAAGAACTTCACTCGCGCCCTGCTGGAACGCCATTTTTTGTTACAGCAGCGTTAGACTTTCGCCTGCCGTGGTAGAGGCATATAATTACCGCTTCTTTTTTTGGCAGGACTTTGCTCAATGTTATTTGCATGGATAACCGATCCCAACGCCTGGCTCGCGCTCGGTACGCTGACGCTGCTGGAGATCGTGCTCGGGATCGATAATATTATTTTTCTCTCTCTGGTCGTTGCAAAACTTCCTACCGCGCAGCGTGCGCATGCCCGACGCCTCGGTCTCGCCGCGGCGATGATCATGCGTCTGGCGCTGCTGGCTTCCATTGCCTGGGTGACACGCCTGACGAATCCGCTGTTTGAGGTTTTTGGCGAGGAAATCTCCGCACGCGATCTCATTCTGCTGCTCGGCGGTCTGTTCCTGATCTGGAAAGCGAGCAAGGAGATCCACGAATCCATTGAAGGTGAAGAAGAAGGGCTGAAAACCCGCGTCTCCTCTTTTCTGGGGGCGATCGTGCAGATTATGCTGCTGGATATCATCTTCAGTCTGGATTCGGTGATTACGGCGGTAGGGTTGTCCGATCATCTGTTCATCATGATGGCGGCGGTGGTGATAGCCGTAGGCGTGATGATGTTTGCCGCGCGTCCCATCGGCGAGTTTGTCGACAGACACCCATCCGTGAAGATGCTCGCGCTGTCGTTCCTTATCCTGGTTGGCTTTACGCTTATTCTGGAAAGTTTCGACGTTCACGTACCGAAGGGCTACATCTATTTCGCCATGTTCTTCTCTATCGCGGTAGAGAGCCTGAACCTGCTGCGAAACAAAAAGAACCCGCTGTGATCCTCCCTTTCGCTCCCTACGGGGAGCGAATGCCTTCTCCGTCCTTTCACAGATTAAGATTTTACTGCTTTCCCTGAGCATAACTTCACGTTATTACTAGACTATTATCAGACGAATGCCACGTGAGGATAAGTGGATGAAAAAATGGGCAGTAGTAATTTCCGCCGTAGGACTGGCTTTTGCCGTTTCCGGCTGCAGTAGCGACTATGTCATGGCGACCAAAGATGGACGTATGATCCTGACCGACGGAAAACCGGAAATAGACGATGATACCGGTCTGGTGAGCTACCACGATCAGCAGGGTAACGCCATGCAAATTAACCGCGACGACGTTTCTCAAATCATTGAGCGTTGATGGTTGAGGTCAGCATTCACGCTGGCCTTAACAATTTTTCTTCCCTTTTTCCCTTCCCTCAGCCATTTTTATCATCCTTATGTCGTGATTATAAAAAGGAAACGGCTATGCACTATCACCGTATACCCCACAGCTCACTTGAAGTCAGTACACTGGGGCTGGGCACAATGACGTTTGGTGAACAAAATAGCGAAGCCGATGCACATGCACAGCTCAACTATGCCGTCGCGAATGGCATTAACCTGATCGACGTGGCCGAGATGTACCCGGTCCCGCCGCGACCGGAAACCCAGGGACTCACCGAAACCTACGTTGGCAACTGGCTGGCGAAACAGGGCTGCCGCGAAAAGCTGATTATCGCCTCGAAAGTCAGCGGTCCGGCGCGCAATAACGACAGCGGCATTCGGCCAAACCAGGCGCTGGACCGCAAGAACATTCGTGAAGCGCTGCACGACAGCCTGAAGCGGCTGCAGACCGATTATCTGGATCTGTACCAGGTACACTGGCCCCAGCGTCAGACCAACTGCTTCGGCAAGCTCGGCTACAGTTGGACGGACACGGCGCCGGTGGTCTCGCTGCTGGATACGCTGGATGCGCTGGCCGAATTTCAGCGCGCCGGAAAGATTCGCTATATCGGCGTTTCCAACGAAACCGCTTTCGGCGTGATGCGCTATCTTCATCTCGCGGATAAACACGACCTGCCGCGCATCGTCACCATTCAGAACCCGTACAGTCTGGTTAACCGCAGCTTTGAAGTCGGCCTGGCGGAGGTGAGCCAGTACGAAGGCGTCGAGCTGTTGGCCTATTCCTGCCTCGCCTTTGGCACCCTGACAGGTAAGTATCTGAACGGCGCAAAACCCGCTGGCGCGCGCAATACCTTATTCAGCCGCTTTACCCGCTACAGCGGCGCGCAGACCGAAAAAGCCGTGGCGGCCTATGTGGATATCGCGAAACGTCATGGTCTGGATCCGGCGCAAATGGCGTTGGCATTCGTTCGCCGTCAACCGTTTGTCGCCAGCACCCTGCTGGGCGCCACCACGATGGAACAGCTACACGCCAATGTTGAAAGCCTGCATCTGGAATTAAGTGAAGAGGTGCTGACGGAGATCGAAGCGGTGCATCAGGTTTATACCTATCCGGCACCGTGACGATTAGCGCCCGGCGGCGTGACGCTTATCCTGCCTACAGGGACGAAGTAGGCAGGATTAAACACAGCCGCTATCTTTAGCGCGACGACGCCTGGCGACGCTGCCAAATCCACAGCGCGGCAATCGCCAGTGCGAACAGACCGCCAAACCCAATGCCGACGGCAACGACCGGGATCCCAACCCATACCGCCAGTGAGTACAACCCCAGCATCAGCAGCATCGCGCTGTTTTCCCCGAGGTTCTGCACCGCAATGGCGTTGCCCGCGCCGACGCTTCGTTTACCGCGCTCCTGCAGCAGAGCGTTCAGCGGCACCACAAAAAAACCGCCCAGAATGCCGATCAGCATCAGCAGTCCATAAGCCGGAAGCAGCGCGTGTTGCAGAGAGAAAATCAGTACGACCACGCCGATCAGGATCCCCGCAGGCATGCAGCGCGCGACGGTTTCCAGGGTAACCAGCCTGGCCGCTGCGCCAGCCCCCGCCACGATACCGATGGCAACCATCGCATTCAGGTAGGTTGGCGTGGCGTTATCGGCGATCCCCAGCGCGACCGGCACCCACAGCACCAGCAGAAAACGCAGCGTCACGCCAGCGCCCCAGAACAGGCTGGTGCCAACAAGGGAAAAACGCGTTTCGCCATTGCGCCACAGCGACGCGCAGGCGCAGAAAAAACTGCGGGTCATCTTCGCCAGATGCCAGGACTGTCCGGGACGCGCAGCCGCCAGCTTTGGAATGAACAGGTTTGCCACGACCGCCCCGGCGTAGGCCAGCGCGCAGGCGACCAGCGCGGCGATCACATGCCAGTCAGCCAGCACGCCGCCCGCCACCGAACCGAGCAGGATCGCGGCAATAGTAGAGGCTTCCATTAAGCCATTGGCCTTCACTAGCTTATCGCCGGTAGTCAGTTCGCCAAGAATGCCATATTTCGCAGGTGAATAGGCCGCCGCGCCAATCCCCACCAGCGTATAGCCGATAAACGGGTTGAAGCCGAAACAAATACTTGCCGCTCCCAGCAGTTTCAGGCCGTTGGCGAACATCATCACCCGACCTTTGGCGAAGCTGTCAGCTACCTGCCCGACAAAGGGCGCAAACAGAATGTAAGCACCCACAAACACCATTTGCAGGATCGGCTGACTCCAGTCCGGATAAAACTGCGCTTTCAGCAGCGCCAGTGTGGCAAACAACAGCGCGTTATCGCCAAACGCAGAGAGAAACTGCGCGGCAATAACCGACATCATCCCTTTCGACCAAATCGAGGTGTTAGTATGCACTGACTCACCCATGTTGTTGTTCCGCTTCATCGACCCAGCTTTTCAGCGTAACAAAATCCGGCTTACCGCTTCCCAACAGCGGCATTTGTTTCAGATAGCGGATGTCGCGCGGCACCGCCAGCTCCGGAACGCCGTGCGCCCGGGCGTACTGCTGGAGTTTGTCGCGGGTCAGTTCGCTATCGGTAGTAAAGAGCACCAGCGCTTCGCCTTTGCTGGCGTCGCTCTTGATTGCCGTGGCGTGCATTTTCTCCGGTGAAACGCCCAACGCCACCTGTTCGACCATCTCCAGCGACACCATTTCGCCCGCAATTTTGGCAAAGCGCTTCGCGCGCCCCTGAATCTGCACAAACCCCTGTTCGTCAAAACGCACTATATCGCCGGTGTCGTACCAGCCGCGCTCCAGTTCTCCCTGCGCATTTTCCGCTGTCGGCACCTCGAGCACGCCCGGTTTTTCCACCCGCAGATAACCGTTCATGATATTCGGTCCTTTCAGCTGTAACCGTCCGCCGTCGTCAATGCCAGGCACCGCAAGCAGGCGCGCGTCCATTCCCGGCAGGATCCGCCCCACGGTGCCCGGTTTCGCCGCCATCGGTACGTTAATGGAAACCACCGGCGCGCATTCCGTCACGCCGTAGCCCTCAAGGATGCGCAGACCAAACTTATCCTGCCAGAGCTGCTTCGTGCTCTCCTGCAGTTTCTCCGCGCCGGCCACCACGTAGCGCAGGCGATAAAAATCATACGGGTTCGCAAAGCGCGCATAGTTGCCAAGAAACGTCGAGGTGCCAAACAGCACCGTACAGTTCCGGTCGTAAACCAGCTCCGGCACAATGCGGTAATGCAACGGACTGGGATAAAGGAATACTTCCGCGCCAGTCAGCAGCGGCGTGAACAGCCCCACGGTCAGACCGAACGAGTGAAACAGCGGCAGCGCCGACATAAAGCGGTCGTTAGCGGTAAAATCCGCGATGGTTTTGATCTGCTCAACGTTAGCCAGCAGGCTTTTGTGGCTATGGACCACGCCCTTTGGGTGGCCCTCAGACCCGGAGGTGAAAAGGATCACCGCCGCCTCTTCCGGTTGCTGTTTCACCTGCGCCAGACGCGGCATCAGCAGGTGGGCGAAAATCCACACCTTGTCGGCGGGGGTGACGTCCGCTTTCAGGTCTTCCAGATAAACCCAGCGTACCTGAGTCAACTGCTCCGGCAGGTGCCAGAGTTTGCCTTTATCGAGGAACTGGCGGGAGGTGAAAATGGTTTTAATCTCTGCGGCGGCGATCGCGCTGCTTAGCCCTTTAACACCCGCCGTGTAGTTCATCATCGCCGGAACACGGCGACGCGACACCGCGCCGAAAATCACCGCCGCGCTGATGGCGGCGTTCGGCAGCATCAGGCCGATCCTTTCGCCCTCCGCGCTGTATTTTTCCAGAATACGCCCGACAAACAGCGTTTTGGTGAGCAGTTGCCGGTAGCTGTCCGGCTTGAAGTTGATGTCTTCAATACACTTTTTGCCCGCGCCATAGCGGTATTTTGCCGCCAGCAGCGATTCGTACAGGGTTTCACGCGGACGCACCGCCATCCGCGCTTCCATCATTTTTTGATGCAGCATTTCGCCAGCGATTCTGCGGCGATCGCGCGCACGCGGCGCGTCCGGCATCGGCAACTGGGTTGGCGGCAGGATATGAAGCTGAATGCGCGGGAAAAAACGACGTTTGACCAGCCCTTTCAGGCGGCTGAAATGGGTAAGTTCCGCGCCTTCAATACGTACCGGCACCAGCGTGGCGCCGGATTTCGCCGCGACGAATCCGGCGCCGTCGTAGATTTTCATCAGCGAACCGCTCACCGAGATACGCCCTTCAGGGAAGATCACCACCGGACGTCCCTGCTCAATCAGTCGCACCAGATGTTTGATGGCCATCGGTTTGGTGGGATCGAGAGGCACGAAATCAATCAGCGAGGTTAACCAGCGCATATACCACTGCTGGCTAATCGAGGTATACACCGCAAAGACCGGGCGCACCGGCAAGAACAGCGCCAGCAGGATGCCGTCAATAAACGAAACATGGTTCGGCGTGATTAATACCCGCTCTCCGTGCAGTGCCTTCATATCGCCCGTGACGCGTACCCGATAGAGCACACGGCACAAGCTGCGGAAAAATCCAAATAGCATTTCAACTCCCTTTGCCGAGGATTCGGTTAAATAATGGTGGCAGATTACACGATTAGGGCAATGGGAGCGACACAGAAAGTCAGTACGAAAAAAAACCTGCGCATCCGCGCAGGTTGGTGCAAGAGACAGGTACGAAGAGCGTACCGAATAATCTCACCAATCAATACCTCTGGGATCTTGATTGTGGTCCGACGCTGGCCGCTTCGCCAGCAAGAAAACGCAAAGGAATGAAGGGAAATGCAACGAGTTGTGTAAATTATCGGTTACTGTTACAGAATGGCTGATGGGCAAAAAAAAAACCTGCACATCTGCGCAGGTTGGTGTAAGTCATGTGGTCAACCCGAAAGTCGACTCCACCTATCAATACCTCTGGGATCATCACTGTATCAATGCGCGGCGAACGCTCGCCAGCGAACAAACGCAACAGCCTTTCGCAAAGTGTAACTAAAGGTTTGTATTGTCGGCACTGAGTCGTCTATCTCCTGGCCGTGCTCACATTTGCGGCGTTGTCGCGGGCGAACCGCTTGAACCGTCGGGCGTTTTCCGTAACACTGACAGAATGTAAGCGTTTACCCACAATAGGTACTGTCATGGCGACCATAAAGGATGTAGCCCGACTGGCTGGTGTTTCAGTCGCCACCGTTTCTCGCGTTATCAATGATTCTCCCAAGGCCAGCGAGGCGTCGCGCCTGGCGGTGACCAGCGCGATGGCGTCGCTCAGTTATCACCCCAATGCAAATGCGCGCGCGCTGGCGCAACAGTCCACCGAGACCGTGGGTCTGGTGGTCGGCGACGTGTCTGACCCCTTTTTTGGCGCAATGGTGAAAGCCGTCGAGCAGGTCGCCTATAACACTGGCAATTTTTTACTGATCGGCAACGGCTACCATAATGAACAGAAAGAGCGACAGGCGATTGAACAGCTTATCCGCCACCGCTGCGCGGCGCTGGTTGTACACGCCAAGATGATCCCGGACGCCGATCTGGTCTCGTTAATGGAGCAGATGCCCGGCATGGTGCTGATCAACCGCATTCTGCCTGGCTTTGAACAGCGCTGCGTCGCCCTTGACGACCGCTACGGCGCCTGGCTGGCGACGCGTCATTTAATTCAGCAGGGTCATACCCGCATCGGCTATCTCTGCTCCAATCACTCTATTTCAGACGCCGAAGATCGTCTTAAAGGCTATTACGACGCCCTCGCAGAGAGCGGAATTCCGGTTAACGACAGGCTCGTCACCTTCGGCGAGCCCGACGAGAGCGGCGGCGAGCAGGCGATGACCGAGCTATTGGGTCGTGGCCGAAACTTTACGGCGGTCGCCTGCTATAACGACTCGATGGCGGCGGGCGCAATGGGCGTACTCAACGACAACGGCGTGGAAGTGCCATCGGAGATCTCACTGATTGGTTTCGACGATGTGCTGGTGTCCCGCTACGTCCGCCCACGCCTGACGACCGTGCGTTACCCTATCGTCACCATGGCGACTCAGGCGGCGGAACTGGCGCTGGCACTGGCGGAAAAACGCCCGTTACCGGATATCACCCATGTCTTCAGCCCCACGCTGGTGCGCCGTCATTCTGTGGCCTCGCCAGCCGAAGCGGGACAACCGTCATTAAACGAGTAATCAGGAAAGCGTCATGACAACAATGCTGGATGTTTCCCGCCGCGCTGGCGTGTCGAAAGCCACCGTGTCCCGCGTGCTTAACGGCACCGGACAGGTTAAAGAGAGCACCCGACAGAAAGTTTTTAAGGCGATGCAGGCGCTGGACTACCGGCCCAACTTTCTCGCCCGTTCGCTGGCGCATCGCACCAGCAACAGCATTGGCCTGGTGGTATCGACCTTTGACGGTTTCTATTTTGGGCGCCTGCTGCAACAGGCGTCCCGGCAGACCGAGTCCCACGGCAAACAGCTCATCGTGACCGACGGCCACGATACGCCGGAGCGTGAACAGGAAGCGGTGCGGATGCTGGCCGACCGCCAGTGTGACGCGATTATTCTTTACACCCGCTATATGAGCGAGAAAGCGATTCTGGCGCTGGCGGACGCCATCCCGATGCCGTTGGTGATCATCAACCGGGAGGTGGCCCTGGCCCGTGAGCGCGCAATCTTTTTTGAACAGGAAGAGGCGGCGTTTCAGGCGGTCGATTATCTGATCTCGCAGGGGCATCGGGAGATCGCCTGTATTACCGTACCCGGCCATACGCCGACCGGGAAGTCACGTCTGCGTGGCTATCGTAAGGCACTGGAGAAAAACGGTATCGCCTGGGATCCGGCGAAAGTGAAGTATGGCGACGCCAGCATGACCCGCGGCTACGACGCCTGTCATGAACTGCTTGCGGAAGGGATTAAATTCAGCGCCCTGTTCGCCTGTAACGACGATATGGCGCTGGGCGCATCCAAGGCGCTGCATCAGGCCGGGTTACGCATCCCTCAGGATGTGTCGCTGTTTGGTTTTGACGATGCCCCGAGCGCAAAATGGCTTGAGCCGGGGTTATCCACAGTTTATTTGCCCATCGACACCATGATCACCACCGCCATTGACCAGGCGATCCGCATGGCGAACGGCGAAGCGGTGGCCCCTATCCCACCGTTTACCGGCACTTTAGTGCTGCGCGATTCGGTGACGACCGGGCCGTATTTTACCGGCGGCAGCCAGCCGCAGGCCGGATAACGCGCTTGCGCCGCCTCCGGCATGCGCCTCAGATGCGTTCCAGCGCCAGCAGTTCGTCTATTGTCTGCCGGCGCCTGATCAGCCGCGCCTGGCCGTTATCAAATAACACTTCCGGAAGCAGCGGGCGGCTATTGTAGTTCGACGACATCGACGCGCCATAGGCTCCCGTATCATGTAACACCAGGTAGTCACCGGGGACAACCGCTGGCAGCGCGCGAGTTTCGACTTTCCCGCCCTCCTGTTGGGTAAAGACATCCCCGGATTCACACAGCGGCCCGGCGACCACCGTTTCCACTTGCGGCGCGTTGGCAAGCGAGCGTCCATCTGCCGCCAGCGCGGAGATGTGATGATAACTGCCATACATCGCCGGGCGCATGAGATCGTTAAAACCCGCGTCCACCAACACAAAATGACGGCTGCCCATCTGTTTCACACTGCGCACCTGGGTCACCAGCACGCCCGCCTGGGCGACAAGAAAACGTCCCGGCTCGATCTCCAGTTTTACAGGGTGTCCGAGGTGGCGGACGATTTGCTCACGCGCGGCGTTCCACAGGCCAAAATAGTGCTGCGTGTCCACGGCTTCTTCGCCATCGTGATACGGAATCGACAGCCCGCCCCCCGCGGAGATCGCCTGCAGATCCTGGCCAAAATCGATCACCTGACGCACCATCGCTCCACACACCTGTTCCAGGTGGCCGTAATCCACGCCGGAACCGATATGCATATGGATGCCGACCAGTTTCAGCTGATGGCGCTGCATGACGGCCAGCGCCTCGGGCAAATCGCTATGCCAGATACCGTGTTTACTGTTTTCGCCGCCAGTGTTGGTTTTTTGGCTGTGACCGTGACCAAACCCCGGATTAACACGCAGCCAGACGCGATGCCCCGGCGAGACCTGACCAAGCTGGTCCAGCATGTCGACGGAACCGGCATTCACCGGGATGCTGAGTTCGCTGACGCGCGACAGCGTCGCGTTATCAATCACATCGGCGGTAAAAACGATATCGTCCGGATGCGTCTGCGGATCGTAACCCGCGGCCAGCGCGCGCTCGATCTCGCCTAATGATACCGAATCCACCTTCACGCCCTGCTCACGCATCAGACGCAGAATATGAATATTCGAGCAGGCTTTCTGCGCGAAGCGGACAACATCAAACTGTTGCAGCGCGGCAATCTGGCGGCGAACGATCTGCGCGTCATACACCCATACCGGGCAGCCAAACTCGGCGGGCAGCCTGAGCAGGTTTTCAGCGGTCAGGTCGGTATCAGAGGCATTAAGAGAATGTGGCATTTCAGGCTCCGGACATCATGTTTTTACGGATTACGCCACATCCTGAAGACAATAAAAAATATCGTTTCATACGTATTCTATGCAAAACTGATATGGATTCACTTCAGCGGGATGATTATGGCCAGCGTTAACTTACGTCACATTGAAATTTTCCATGCGGTGATGACCGCCGGGAACCTCACCGAGGCTGCACGGTTATTGCATACCTCACAGCCGACCGTCAGTCGCGAACTGGCGCGCTTTGAAAAGGTGCTTGGGCTTAAGCTTTTCGACCGCGCCCGGGGGCGTCTGCATCCGACGGTTCAGGGATTGCGATTGTTCGAAGAGGTGCAGCGTTCCTGGTATGGGCTGGATCGCATTGTCAGCGCGGCGGAAAGCCTGCGTGAATTTCGCCAGGGGGAACTGTCGGTTGTCTGCCTGCCGGTCTTTTCCCAGTCGCTGTTGCCTGCGCTGGTCCAACCGTTTCTCGCGCGTTACCCGGACGTAAGCCTAAATATTGTGCCGCAGGAGTCGCCGTTGCTTGAGGAATGGCTCTCTGCCCAACGCCATGATCTGGGATTAACGGAAACCCTGCACACCCCGGCGGGCACCGAGCGGACGGAATTATTCTCGCTGGACGAGGTGTGCGTACTGCCGTCGGGGCATCCGCTGGCGGAAAAACCCGTGTTAACGCCGCAGGACTTCTACGGCGAGCGCTATATTAGCCTTTCGCGCGCCGACAGCTACCGCCAGTTACTCGACGCGCTGTTTAACGAACATCAGGTTAAACGACGCATGGTTGTGGAAACGCACAGCGCGGCGTCGGTTTGCGCGATGGTGCGCGCCGGTGCAGGTCTGTCTATCGTCAACCCGCTTACCGCGCTGGATTATGCCGCAAGCGGCGTGGTGGTTCGCCGGTTCAGTATCAGCGTGCCGTTTACCGTGAGCCTGATTCGTCCTCTTCATCGCCCTTCGTCAGCGCTGGTGGACGCGTTCAGCCGCCATCTGCAAACCGGTCACGCCCTGTTTACCCGGGCGCTGGAAAAAATTTCCGCGCCGGTTATGACAGCATAAACGCGACGGCGTCCGCGGCGTGAATGGCGGCGGTGTCAAACACCGGAACGGGGCTTCTTTCGGCGGGGACCAACAGGCCAATCTCCGTACAACCGAAAATCACGCCCTGCGCGCCCTGAGACGCCAGCTGCTCAATGACCTGCACATAATAGTCGCGTGACGCGTCGCTAAACTGTCCGAGGCACAGCTCATCAAAAATGATGGTGTTGATCTTCGCGCGCTCTTCCGCCTCCGGCACCAGACATTCGATGGCAAACTGCTGTTCCAGACGTCCACGGTAAAAATCCTGCTCCATCGTGTAACGCGTCCCCAGCAGCGCCACGCGACTCAGTCCTTGCGCTGCAATCGCGCGTCCGGTCGCATCGGCAATATGTAAAAAAGGCAGCGTACAGCGTGACTCAATGGCTTCCGCCACTTTGTGCATCGTATTGGTACATAAAACGATCCCTTCTGCGCCCGCTTTTTGCAGACCCAGCGCCGCATCGGCCAGCATCTCGCCCGCTTTATCCCATTCACCGCGTTGCTGACAGGCTTCAATGTCGTGAAAATCAACGCTATGCAGCAGCAGGCTGGCGGAATGAAGGCCACCGAGGCGCTGTTTGATCCCTTCATTGATCAAGCGATAATAAGGGATGGTTGATTCCCAACTCATACCGCCTAACAGTCCAATTGTCTTCATAACCTGCTCCTTTATCAGTGAGGAAAAACCGGGAAAGTAAACCATAAAAAAAGCGGCTGTTAAGCCGCCTTCATAGTGACAAGTCTCGCAACGTTATTCCAGTACCGGCATCATCTGCGCCGAACGCGATTTGATCGCTTCACGAAGCAGCACGCCGCCGCAGGCAAACATCCCGCCAAGCAGCATGGCGAGCGTGATAATCATCAGCCTGCCCGGTCCGTCTTTTCGGATCGGCAAAGAAGGCGACATCTGGTATCTGAACGGCGCAAATTTCACGTCATTGAGGCTGACCTGTTGCAACTGACCCAGCAGATACTCACGGTTCTTAAAGTCTGCGTTCAACTCTGCGACATCTTGTAGGGATTCTTCAATCTGCAATTTTCTGGCGATACCGTTAGCGCCCAGCGTAACGGAGTAATCGGGATCGTCTTTTACCGCCTGGCCGTTACTGAACACCGGCTGCTTGATACCCGCCGCGTTGGCCACCTCCAGCGAATAGCTCAGACGCTGCAAATTGGTGTTATGCGCATTCGTCAGGCGGACGTGATCCAGCGCCAGTTGCTCTTTCATGATCCGCGTTTTTAACTCCAGCGCATTGCGCACATTTTGCATGGTTTCTTTCTGCACAATTGCGGAAACCCAACCGATATACCCGTCAAGGACGGTTTGCGCATCTTTCGCCGTGGGCGCAGTAAAACTTAATGTCCAGGCGTCATATGGCATTTTGTCGGCATTTTTTGCCGTCGCATTGTTCGTCACTTTTAGCTTTTCGGATACGTTGACCACGGCGCGATGTAAGGCCAACGGATCAATATCCGCGTCTTTCAATTGGCCCATGACATAAGGCGAAGTTTTAAGATACTCCTCAAGCAACGACTGCGACTGGAGCTTTTTAATAAACAGATTAAACACATCGCCCCGCGAGATGTTTATTTCGACGCCCAGTATCTGTAAATCTGCCAGCGTTTGCCGCAGGTCATACCATTGCGTTTGCTCTGCCGGGGTGACAACAGACTGGCTGGTCCATTTTTGCGGTAAAAGCCATGAGACTGCCGCGCCTAACAGCGCACAGGCGAAAACAACGGCAATAATATGATTTTTAGCGGAAAAGAGGATTTCTACGAGTCTCAGCAGATCGATCTCGTTTTGCCTGACCGCAGGCGGCGCGTAGTCGGCAAAATTAAGTTCCGTATTTTTCTTTATATCCATTGTCGACATATCGGTTCTTCTGATCTTATTAAAATGAAATATAAGCATAAAATGTCACTGGCGACGCTTATCATATAAGAACATAAGATTTTTCTGAACAAAATCTTTATAAATTTGCTACCTCCCCACCATTATTGGCAGTATTTCAAAGTTGACTTTCAAATAAAGCCAAACTATGTATAGCGCCGCTCACCCCGTGTATTTCTGACCAGCCCGATACGAGCCTCGCTGTTACATGGGTTAATATCCTGACTTATTCAAAATTAATCGCCGTTTTAGCTTTTCCCGGCGCATGGAACGTCCTTAACGGCGAGGCACAAACTTGTGATCCACTTTCCACTTCGTTCCGACAGCCGTTTTCTTTTTCGGCTGGCTGCGCTAATTTAAATGAAACACCGTTTCAAACATTAACAGGATCCGTGCATGTTTATTTTTCATAAAGAGACAACGCTGGAAGATCTGGGCAATGGCGTCACCCGCCGGATTCTCGCCCATGATGGCAAAATGATGGCTGTAGAGGTCAACTTTGAAGAAGGGGCCGTGGGCCCGCTGCATAATCATCCCCATGAACAGTTGACCTATGTCCTGTCAGGCGAGTTTGAATTCACCATCGGCGACGAAAAGCACGTCGTCAGCGCAGGGGATACCCTTTACAAAAAGCCTCACGTAATGCACGGCTGTGTTTGTCTCAAGCCAGGCACATTGCTCGATACCTTCACGCCAGTGCGTGAAGACTTCCTGAAAGCGTAAGCCCGGCCGTCATCGTCCACCAGCCGACGCAGCTCACAAACCTTCCTGCGGGAAGGTTTTTTTTGCCTCCTCGCCCACAAATTAGCTCACTAATAATTGCTAATAATATTAGTTTTTATAACCTTGAGGTGCGTCCGGTTTCCGCAAATGTCGATAGCGCAGCGGCAATCATGACGTATTTATGTCAATTATGATGAGCATCTCACCTATTTGAAACACCGTTTCGACTTTGATCACATTTCCACCATTATGTGAATGACGGCGAAACAAATAGCAATAAAATAAATTAAAACGATGTTTTACAAATCAAGAACGGCGGTTCATTTAATCGAGCCGCGCTGAAGGTTGAGATTAATAAAGTATTCTAA
Source organism: Citrobacter sp. Cs237 (assembly GCF_030332325.1). Classification (NCBI taxonomy): domain Bacteria; kingdom Pseudomonadati; phylum Pseudomonadota; class Gammaproteobacteria; order Enterobacterales; family Enterobacteriaceae; genus Citrobacter; species Citrobacter sp. Cs237. Next base: position 168,845 of record NZ_JAOWIB010000094.1, read on the forward strand.
ATCAGTGACTAACAAGGAAGGCTGACAGAACGAATACGCAGAGAACACAGGCGACTACGCCGTCTTGACCGGGCGTGGTCGGTAACATCCGGTTCCATTTTTTACTAATCATCGTCAGGTAGGTCGCTATGAATGAAAACAGGATGCTTGGGCTGGCATGGATATCACCCTATATCATCGGGCTGATTATCTTTACCGCCTTTCCGTTCGTTTCATCTTTCTTCCTCAGTTTTACTGAGTACGATTTGATGAGCCCTCCGGTGTTTAACGGAGTGGAGAACTATCGCTATATGTTTACCGAAGACACGCTGTTCTGGAAATCGATGGGCGTGACCTTTGCCTATGTCTTTTTAACGATCCCCTTAAAACTGGCCTTTGCGTTAGGGATTGCGTTTGTTCTGAACTTTAAATTACGCGGCATTGGCTTTTTCCGCACCGCCTATTATATCCCGTCGATTCTCGGCAGCTCCGTGGCTATCGCCGTATTGTGGCGCGCTCTGTTTGCTATTGACGGTCTGCTGAATAGCTTTATTGGCGTATTTGGATTCGACCCAGTGAACTGGCTCGGCGAACCGTCGCTGGCGCTGATGTCCGTTACCCTGCTGCGCGTCTGGCAGTTTGGCTCAGCGATGGTGATCTTCCTCGCGGCGTTACAGAACGTACCGCAGTCGCAGTATGAAGCGGCAATGATCGATGGTGCGTCAAAATGGCAGATGTTTATGAAAGTGACCGTACCGCTGATTACGCCGGTGATTTTCTTCAACTTTATTATGCAAACCACCCAGGCGTTCCAGGAGTTTACCGGCCCGTATGTCATCACCGGCGGCGGTCCGACCTACTCCACCTATCTGTTCTCGCTCTACATCTACGACACCGCGTTTAAATACTTTGATATGGGCTACGGCGCAGCGCTGGCCTGGATCCTGTTCCTGGTCGTTGCGGTGTTTGCCGCCATCGCCTTTAAGTCGTCGAAATACTGGGTGTTCTATTCTGCCGATAAGGGAGGCAAAAATGGCTGATATTCAGGAAATTACATCAGCACAGAGCGTGGCTGAACGTGAAGTGGCGCGTACCCTGCGCCGCGAGAAAATCAACGCCACCGTTCGCTACATCATTCTGCTCTTCGTCGGCCTGCTGATGCTGTATCCACTGGTGTGGATGTTTTCGGCGTCGTTCAAACCGAACCACGAGATCTTCACCACCCTGAGTCTGTGGCCCGCGCACGCCACCTGGGACGGTTTTGTGAACGGCTGGAAAACCGGTACGGAATACACCTTTGGCCATTACATGCTGAATACCTTTAAGTATGTCATCCCGAAAGTGATTTTGACCATTATCTCTTCCACCATCGTGGCCTACGGCTTTGCCCGCTTTGAGATCCCGTGGAAGAAATTCTGGTTCGCTACCCTTATCGCCACCATGCTGTTGCCGAGCACTGTATTGCTGATCCCGCAGTATCTGATGTTCCGCGAAATGGGCATGCTGAACAGCTATATGCCGCTGTACCTGCCGCTGGCCTTCGCCACTCAGGGGTTCTTCGTCTTCATGCTGATCCAGTTTTTGCGCGGGGTGCCGCGTGATATGGAAGAGGCGGCGCAGATTGACGGCTGTAACTCCTTCCAGGTGCTGTGGTACGTGGTGGTGCCCATTCTGAAACCGGCGATTATTTCGGTTGCGCTGTTCCAGTTCATGTGGTCGATGAACGACTTTATCGGGCCGCTGATCTATGTCTACAGCGTGGATAAATATCCGATCGCACTGGCGCTGAAAATGTCCATCGACGTCACCGAAGGCGCGCCGTGGAACGAAATTCTGGCAATGGCGAGTATCTCCATTCTGCCATCCATCATCGTCTTCTTCCTGGCACAGCGCTACTTCGTACAGGGCGTGACCAGCAGCGGAATTAAAGGTTAAGAGGGAAATACCATGGCTGAAGTGATTTTCAACAAACTGGAAAAGGTGTACTCCAACGGCTTCAAAGCGGTACATGCTATCGACCTTAAAATCGCCGAAGGGGAATTTATGGTGATCGTCGGGCCATCCGGCTGCGCCAAATCCACCACCCTGCGAATGCTGGCCGGGCTGGAGACCATTAGCGGCGGTGAAGTGCGCATCGGCGATAAGATCGTTAACAACCTGGCGCCAAAAGAGCGCGGTATTGCGATGGTGTTCCAGAACTACGCGCTTTACCCGCACATGACGGTGCGCGAAAACCTCGCCTTCGGCCTCAAGCTAAGCAAGATGCCAAAAGATCAGATTGACGCGCAGGTGAATGAAGCCGCGAAGATCCTCGAACTGGAAGAGTTGCTTGACCGTCTGCCGCGCCAGCTTTCCGGTGGTCAGGCGCAGCGTGTGGCGGTTGGCCGGGCGATTGTGAAGAAGCCAGACGTATTCCTGTTCGACGAGCCGCTGTCGAACCTCGACGCCAAGCTGCGCGCCTCTATGCGCATCCGCATTTCCGACCTGCACAAGCAGCTAAAGAAATCAGGTAAACCAGCGACCACGGTTTATGTCACGCACGACCAGACCGAAGCGATGACCATGGGCGACCGCATCTGCGTGATGAAGCTCGGGCATATCATGCAGGTCGATACGCCGGATAACCTTTACCACAAGCCGAAAAACATGTTTGTGGCGGGCTTTATCGGCGCGCCGGAAATGAACATTCGCCCCAGTAAACTGGTGGATGAAGCGGGACGTCTGGCGCTGACCATTGGCAACGAAACGCTGCCCCTGAGCGAAACGCTGCAGGAAAAAATTTCCGCCAGCCAGGGGCAGGACGTGTTTTACGGTATTCGCCCGGAATTTGTCGCGCTTTCTGACGAGCCGTTTACCGAAGGAAGTTGCAGCGGTGAGATGGTGCGCGTGGAAAACATGGGACATGAATTCTTCGTCTACCTGAAGGTGTCTGACTACGAGCTGACCGCCCGCATTCCTTCGGATAAAGCTAAACCGATGATTGAAAAGGGACTTCATCGTAAGGTGTATTTCACGTTCGACATGAATAAGTGTCATATCTTTGACGCAAAAACTGAACAGAACATCTCTCTCTGACTGGAGTTATAAAAATGAAAAAAGTGCTTTTAAGCGCCGCTATCTCCGCTACCCTGGGTCTGACTGCTATGCCTTCTATGGCGCAAAACGTCGATTTACGTATGTCCTGGTGGGGCGGCAATGGCCGCCATCAGGTGACGTTGAAAGCCCTCGAGGCGTTCCACAAGCAAAACCCGGATATCAACGTTAAGGCGGAATATACCGGCTGGGACGGTCACCTGTCGCGTCTGACGACGCAGATTGCGGGCGGCACTGAGCCGGACGTGATGCAGACCAACTGGAACTGGCTGCCGATCTTCTCGAAAACCGGTGACGGCTTCTACGATCTGAACAAAATGAAAGAGGTGATCGACCTCAGCCAGTTCGATCCGAAAGAATTACGTTCGACCACCGTGAACGGCAAGCTGAACGGCATTCCGATCTCCGTGACCGCCCGCGTATTCTATTTTAATGATGAAACCTGGAAAAAAGCGGGTGTCGAATACCCGAAGACCTGGGATGAACTGATGGCGGCGGGGAAAGCGTTCGAGAGTAAACTGGGTAAGCAATATTATCCGGTGGTGCTTGAGCATCAGGATACGCTGGCGCTACTGAATTCTTATATGATTCAGAAATACAACATTCCTGCGGTCGATGAGAAAACCAAAAAATTCTCTTACAGCAAAGCGCAATGGGTGGAATTTTTCCAGACCTATAAAAAGCTGATCGACAGTCACGTGATGCCGGACACCAAATACTACGCGTCATTTGGTAAGAGTAACATGTACGAGATGAAGCCGTGGATTCAGGGTGAATGGGGCGGTACCTATATGTGGAACTCCACCATCACCAAATACTCTGACAACCTGAAGCCACCGGCGAAGCTGGAGCTGGGTAATTACCCGATGCTGCCGGGCGCGACCGATGCGGGTCTGTTCTTTAAACCGGCGCAGATGCTGTCAATCGGTAAGTCCACCAAAAACCCGGAAGCAGCAGCGAAACTGATCAACTTCTTACTGAACAGTAAAGAGGGCGTCGAGACGCTGGGACTGGAGCGCGGCGTGCCGTTGAGCAAAGCGGCAGTCGCGATCCTGACTCAGGATGGCACCATCAAAGAGGACGATCCGTCGGTAGCGGGCCTGCGTCTGGCGCAGTCTCTGCCGGCGAAACTGACCGTATCGCCATACTTTGACGATCCGCAGATTGTTGCGCAGTTCGGCACCTCTTTGCAGTATATCGACTACGGTCAGAAAACGGTGGAAGAAACGGCTGCGGACTTCCAGCGCCAGGCCGAACGTATCCTGAAACGCGCGATGCGTTGATGTCAACCTGCCGGGTGGCGGCTTCGCCTACCCGGCCTACAAATTGTGCATTGATGTAAAACATGCGCCAGTGCATGCAATAATCGGTAGGCCCGGAAAGCACAGCGCCACCGGGCAATAACCTCACACCCCAATATTTCTTAACTTCTCACCGGCCATCAGCTTACGTTCAATATGTTCCAGAGTGACGTTTTTGGTTTCCGGAATCAGCCAGAAGGTAATGCCGATAAACGCCACGTTCAGCGCGGTATAAAGCCAGAAGGTGCCCGCAGCGCCGATGCTGTCGAGCAGGGTCAGGAAGGTTGCGCCGATAATCATGTTCGACACCCAGTTCGTGGTGGTTGAGCAGGTAATACCAAAGTCGCGGCATTTCAGCGGCTGAATTTCCGAACACAGGATCCATACTACCGGCGCGGCGCTCATCGCATAACCGGCAATACACATCATGGTCATGCCCACGGAAAGCCAGGACAGGCCGCTTGAGGCTGTGCCGTTATCAAACTGCATCAGGCAGTAACCCAGCACCAGCGTACCGAGCGCCATCACACTGAAGCCGATTTTCAACGCCGGTTTACGTCCGGCTTTATCAACGGTGAACACCGCAATAAAGGTAGCGAACATAAAGGTCAGACCGACCACCAACGTGGCGATCATCTGCTGTTCGGTGGTGGTAAAACCCGCCATTTTAAAAATGCGCGGCGCGTAATACATGATGATGTTCATACCGGTAAACTGCTGCATCGCCTGCAATAACATGCCGAGGAACACCGCCCGGCGCACATTACGGTTGACCCTGAACAGTGCCCAACCGCCCTGCTTCAGCTTCAGGCTTTCCCGAATCTCATTTAGCTCCTCGCGGGCTTTTTCCGACGTATCACGCAGCATACGCAGTACTTCTTCGGCTTCAATATGACGACCTTTTTGCGCCAGCCAGCGCGGACTGTTAGGCAGAAAAACCACCAGCACGATCAGCACTACTGCCGGCAGCGCCAGCACGCCCAGCATTGCGCGCCAGTTGCCACTGTAGCTGAACGCAGTATCGGATAAAAACGCCAGCACAATGCCCAGTGTAACCATCAGTTGATACATGCTGATCATCTTGCCGCGTACATGTTCACTTGCCATTTCAGACAGATAAAGCGGCGCCGTGTACGAGGCGATCCCTACGGCGACGCCCAACACCACGCGCGCGACGATCAGTATCTCTACGCTGGTGGCGAACGCCGATCCCAATGAACCGACGACAAAGAGGATCGCCCCGGCCATCAGGCTGTATTTACGCCCCAGCCGGAAGGAGAGCCAGCCATTGAACAACGCGCCAATCGCCGCGCCGAGCATCATGCTGCTGACCACCCACTCCTGCAGGCGACTGGTCAACACAAAGTGATCGGTGATAAACGGCAACGCGCCGGCAATCACCCCAATATCCAGACCAAAAAGCAAACCCGCCACGGCAGCCGAGACGGACACAAACAGGTTCATGCGGCGCGTATCGCGCAGCGTTAAAGCAGAGTCATTATTGATTGAAACCATTTTTTCCTGCCACAACAGAGTAAGACATGATCAAAAAGTACGGTATTCGTCAGCGAGGTGTCAGGCAGGAAACGGCATAAACATGGACGAAATGGCTACGCAGTAGCGTTATGTGATGGACATTACACTTTCAAAAATATTTGTTTATCTGGCTGGATTTTATATCTTTATGATTATTAATGCTTTTAATAAATAACAATGAAAACTGCCCGTGTGGCGTATGGATTAATGACTAATCTGAGTATGGACTATGCTCACGAAGTGATAAAAAAAAAACCTGCCCGAAGGCAGGGTTTTAGCGGGCACGCCAGACGGATTAACGCGCCAGCCAGCCGCCGTCAACCGCGACGGTATAGCCGTTGATATAATCAGATGCGCTGGAAGCCAGGAAAACCACCGGCCCCATCAGATCGCTTGGCAGACCCCAACGACCCGCCGGAATACGGTCGAGAATTTCCGCGCTACGCTGTTCATCAGCGCGCAACTGCTGGGTATTGTTGGTCGCCATATAGCCAGGGGCGATCGCGTTCACGTTGATGTTGTGCTTCGCCCACTCGTTCGCCATCAGACGGGTCACGCCCATCACGCCGCTTTTTGACGCGGTATAAGACGGTACGCGGATGCCGCCCTGGAAGGAAAGCATCGAAGCGATGTTAATGATTTTGCCGCCGTTGCCCTGCGCGATGAAGTGCTTCGCCGCAGCCTGAGACATAAAGAACACGCTCTTAATGTTCAGGTTCATCACGTCATCCCAGTCTTTTTCGCTGAAGTTGATCGCATCTTCGCGACGGATCAGACCGGCGTTGTTTACCAGAATATCGATATGACCGAATTCAGCCACCGCGCGCTCCAGCAGCGCCGGAATGCCGTCGATCTGACGCAGGTCAGCGGTCAGGCTTAAAAAGCGACGTCCCAGCGCAGTAACGCGTTCGATCGTTTCCGTCGGTTCAACGATGTTAATCCCGACGATATCGCAGCCCGCTTCCGCCAGGCCGAGCGCCATGCCCTGGCCCAGGCCGGTGTCGCAACCGGTCACTACCGCGACTTTACCTTCGAGTGAGAATGCATTCAAAATCATTGTAAATCCTTAATATTATTCATGCCTGTCACGGACAGGCGTTGTACGCGCCCGCGACTAGCGGAGATCTTTTACCGCAACGTGATCCATGTCATCGAAGACCTGGTTCTCACCCACCATTCCCCAAATGAAGGTATAGGCTTTGGTACCCACCCCGGAGTGAATCGACCAGCTCGGAGAAATGACCGCCTGCTCGTTGTGCATTACGATATGGCGAGTTTCCTGAGGCTGCCCCATCATATGGAAGACGCAGGTGTCTTCTTCCATATTGAAATAGAAGTACACTTCCATGCGGCGTTCATGCGTGTGACACGGCATGGTATTCCACAGGTTACCCGGCGCCAGTTCGGTAAGCCCCATGCTGAGCTGGCAGGTTTCCAGCACATCCGGCACGAAATATTTATTAATAGTGCGGCGATTGCTGGTGAGATTGTCACCGAGCGTGACCGGCGCAACATCGGCTGGCGTCACTTTTTTGGTGGGGTATGTGGTGTGTGCCGGAGCGCAGTTGTAGTAGAACTTGGCAGGCGTAGCGCTGTCGACGCTGGCGAAAACCACTTCCTTCGCCCCTTTGCCGACATACAGCGCGTCGCGATGGCCGATTTCGTAGCACTGGCCGTCAACGGTAATGGTGCCCGCGCCGCCAATGTTGATCACGCCCAGTTCACGACGCTCAAGAAAGTAGGTCACACCCAGTTGCTTACCGACTTCGCCGCCGACAGACACCGTTTTCGCCACAGGCATGATGCCGCCAACGATAATGCGGTCAATGTGGCTATAAACCATGGTGTATTCGTCAGCCACGAACACTTTCTCAACTAAAAACTCTTTGCGTAGCCCCTGGGTATCCAGTGTTTTGGCGTGCGCGCTGTGAATACTTTGTCTTACGTCCACATTTACCTCCAGTATGAACCGAGCCGGAATTCCTGTACGGAGAGCGAAACGCTGTTCCGTTTTACATTATGGCTCATGATATCCCTCCGGGAACGGCTTTTCAATTACAAATAAAACATCGTTTCACTTTTTCTGCATGTTATTATCAAAAGTGTAAGTGCGATCACGCTCGTTTTCTGAAATTGCGTCACAGTTTAGAAAAATCCTATTTAAAAACAAAAGGCTATATAGGGAGTGGTAAATATACCCCCCTCGTTGATTCCCTAAGTCCGTGAAATCCATCCGCTTTATTTTTGCTTTTTCGAAGTAAAGTGCGCTGTCAATCACATACAATGAAACAGCGTTTTGATATTTTGACACTCGCTTTTTAAACCTATCATAAATCTGGGTACTGCTGCGGGTCTTTTCCCCCGCCACGGTAAAAAGGAGTGCATCATGGCTAAAGGCATGCGGGTCAAACTGAACTATGAGGTCAGTCGCGATCCGGATACAGGCGTGGAAGTTACGCGTCTGACCCCACCGGAAGTAACGTGTCACCGAAACTACTTTTATCAAAAATGTTTCTTTAATGACGGTAGCCACCTGCTGTTCGCTGGGGAGTTTGACGGCCACTGGAACTACTATTTACTCGACATTGCAAAAGCCGAGGCCGTTCAGTTAACCGAAGGCGCGGGCGACAACACCTTTGGCGGCTTTTTATCTCCGGATGATAGCGCGCTGTATTACGTGAAAAACGATCGTACGCTGTTTGAAGTCAATCTCAGTACCCTGGCCGAGCGCGAAGTGTATCGCGTACCGGATGAATGGGTCGGTTATGGCACCTGGGTGGCAAATAGCGACTGTACGAAGCTGGTCGGCATTGAGATTGCCAAACGCGACTGGACGCCGCTGAACGACTGGAAAATCTTCCACGACTTTTTCCATAAAGGTCCACACTGTCGCTTGCTGCGGGTGGATCTGAGAAGTGGAGAAAGCGCGGTCATTCATGAAGAAAAGATCTGGCTGGGCCATCCGATCTATCGCCCCTTTGACGACAATACCGTCGCGTTTTGCCATGAGGGACCACACGATCTGATCGACGCGCGGATGTGGCTGGTTAACGAAGAGGGTAGCAATATCCGCAAAGTGAAAGATCATGCAGAAGGCGAAAGCTGCACCCATGAGTTCTGGGTGCCAAACGGCTCCGCGTTGGTGTATGTTTCCTATCTGAAAGGGCAGCAGGGACGCACAATTTCCAGCTATAACCCCGACACCGGCATCAATGAAGACATTATGCCAATGCCAGCCTGCTCGCATCTGATGAGTAACTTTGACGGCACGTTGCTGGTCGGCGATGGCTCCGGTACGCCGGTAGACGTCAAAGACACTGGCGGATACACCATTGATAACGACCCCTATTTATACGGCTTTGACGTGGCGAAGAAAGCCTATTTCCGGATTGCCCGTCACGATACCTCTTGGGCGACAGTCGCTAACAGCCGCCAGGTAACCCACCCGCATCCGTCGTTTACTCCGGACGATCGCGCGGTATTATTCAGCTCTGACAAAGACGGCAAACCGGCAATTTATCTCGCCAGACTGCCCGAACAACCGGAATTATTGCGACTGTGAGATTGAGCGCCTGTTCCGCAGGCGCGACCTGTGTGCTTCTGTAACTGGCCTTGCCCTCCTCCTGGAGGGCTTTTTTTATGGCTAACTTTGCTGAATGTTCGATGGGTTTATTTCGCGGTGATGCCTGGCGCCCCCGGCAATAACGAAAAAACCCCGGCTGACTGCGCCGGGGGAATAAGACAATGAGGGTACCGCTGAATCAGAACGAATAAGCGACGCCCACACGGAAGCGGGTCTGACGTTCGTCAGAGGTTTTCACCCCCACGTTCCCCACTTCGACATAAGGCGCCCAGTTTTTATCCCATTTATACGCCAGCTTGGCGTTGTATTCGTTGGAGTAGGTTTTGTTGTTATTGCGAATTTCGCCTTCAGTACTTTTGGCGTAAACATAGTTTAGTTCGGTACGCCAGTCGCCCATGACCCAACCAATCCACGCATCGCCACGGTTAACTTTGTCATCGTCTTTATTATCGCTTGACGGATAACGTGTGTATTCATAACGGTAACGCGCCGCGACATAAAATCCATTTTCGAAGCTGTACTGCACGTGAATGTTCGGCTTGTAAATGGTGCGGCTGTCGGTGCTTTCCAGCGTCATCGCCGGTGTGATGGCAATATTGTCAGTCGCCTTCCAGCGCCAGCTCAGTGAGTCTTCGTGGCCGTTACCCACAACGTCAGAGAATGGCTGATCTGCTTTATCTCCGCCAGATTTCCATTTTGCTTCAACAGAAAAACCGACGCCGTTATCGAAACGGTGCGACACCGCCACACGGTCGGCGTTGGTGCCGCTATCAATATACTCATGACGCAAGTCGACAGTCACCGCTTGCGCGGCAAACGACGCACCAATTAATGACGCAAGGCCCAGAGTTTTTTTAAACATATCCTATCCTCAAATTAAAATGATGTTTCTTTTTTATGGAATTGCATTTTATTTTTTTAACACCACCATTTTAGTGATCGCGATCGTAATTATTTGTTTCAAAAAAAATGGACGTCCGTGGCGTGATGAATATCAAACAAAAAAGCCTTCAAACGCCATAAATAACGATTACGGTCACGTTTTAATTTAATTAAAACCCATCCCTGGAATTTAATTTAAATAAATAAACATTAAAAACAATAGATTACAGAACCCCACACTTAATAACCTGCGTTACTTTATTATTTATAACTATCAACTGATTGATTATTTTAGAACAGGGTCTGTTTGAAAAAATAAAGGATGGGTTTCGAAAACAGCAGATGTTTACGGATAGGATTTTACTTATTTCAAAACAATGCGCGTGAATGCCGTCACATTTTATATAACGGCATTAAAGGGATTAATATAAAAAAGGGAAAAGAAATGAAATTAATCGTTAATTGCGCTCAATAGCTAACGCGACGCCTTGCCCACCGCCAATGCACAGGGTTGCCAGGCCTTTCCGGGCGTTCCGCTTGACCATCTCATGGACCAGCGACACCAGAATTCGGCAGCCGGACGCGCCGATAGGATGCCCCAGCGCAATCGCTCCTCCGTTGACGTTAACCCGCCGTTCATCCCATTCCAGCATTTTCCCGACGGAAAGCGCCTGCGCCGCAAACGCTTCGTTCGCTTCGATTAAATCCACATCGGCCAGTTGCCAGCCGACCCGCTCAAGACAGCGGCGAGTGGCATAGACCGGCGCAATCCCCATCAGCGCAGGGTCTACGCCAACGCTGGCGAACGCACGTATACGCGCCAGCACCGGTAAGTTTAACGCCTGAGCTTTTGCTTCGCTCATCATCATCACCGCCGCCGCCCCATCATTGATCGATGAAGCGTTGCCGGCGGTCACGGAGCCACGTAAATCAAAAGCCGGATCGAGCCTCGCCAACCCTTCTGCGCTGGCGTCGGTTCGCGGCTGTTCGTCGGTATCGACAACCACGGTTTGCCCGTTACGCTGCGTTACCACCGGCACGATCTCGGCTTTAAAACGCCCGGCGTCGATCGCCGCGCGCGCCTTTTGTTGTGAGCTGAGCGCATAAGCGTCCTGCAATTCACGGCTGATACCGTATTCCCGCGCCAGATTTTCGGCGGTGACGCCCATATGATAATCATTGAACGCGTCCCACAAACCATCATGCACCAGGCTGTCCACCAGTTGGCTGTTGCCAAGTTGCGCGCCCGTTCGGCTGTCGGTGAGTACATGCGGCGCCCGGCTCATATTCTCCTGTCCACCAGCTATCACAATGTCGGCTTCACCGCACTGGATCGCCTGTGTCGCCAGATGCAGCGCCTTCAGCCCGGAGCCGCAGACGTCGTTAATCGTGATAGCAGAAACCGTGTTCGGCAGCCCGCCTTTAATTGCCGACTGACGCGCCGGGTTTTGCCCTGCCCCTGCGGTAAGCACCTGGCCGAGGATCACTTCATCAACGGCATGCGCATTTACGCCGCTGCTGTCGATCAACGCCCGAACCACCATACTGCCAAGCTCCACGGCAGAATGACGCGCCAGCGTTCCCTGAAAGCAACCAATGGGCGTGCGTAACGCCCCCACGATCACAACCTCTTTCATTACGACCTCTGCGCAAAAGAACACCGCAATAGTAGAGGATTGTTAAAAATAGTTATCTTGATTGTTTAAGAAAGGTGAGTTTTATCACAAAGGAAATCCTTCTGCCGCCTTCACTCCCCCATACCACCCTGCTGGAGATGGTATCTCAACCAGCTTCCAGCCGCGCCAGGCGGAGATTTTTTATTCCAGAGCAGATCGATTGAGATTGCCCTGGGCCAGCCGGGCACATCCAACTGCACCAGCGGTTTTTCCGCCGCAAACTCTTCAACAAGCGCACAAGGTAGCGCGCACCAGCCAAACCCCTGCACAGCCATGCTGAGCAACAACAAATAGTTTGGCGCGGACCACACCGGACCACGGGCAAGCTGGGCGCCATTATCCAGATACGTGTTAAGCCGCAGCTCGCGCCAGGTATGCAACCTGTCCCACTCAACTTTTTCCTCACCGGCCAGGGGATGTGAGGCGGCGACGTAAAGGCCCATCCAGGTTTGCATCGGCAGGCGGGTCGCACCAATGTCGGTAGGATAATGATCCTTCGCTTCCGTCAAACCGACCTGCGCCCGTTCTTTTTGCAACAGGTCGATAACGTCGACATCTTCACCAATCAGACACTCAAATTCCGTATGAGGAAACTGGCGGTCAAACTGCGCCATCAACGCTTCGAGAACGTCCGGATGCAGGGTATCCGAGAGAACAAACGTCAGGCGCGCTTCGGTCTTGCCTGCCAGCGACAGCGCCACCTCATCCAGCCGATCGCTGGCGGACAAGATAGCCTGAATGTAGCCGAGCACCTTCTTACCTTCTTCGGTAAGTACCGGCTGGCGCGAGGTGCGATCGAACAACGTAATGCCAAGATCGGCCTCAAGATGTGCAATCGCTGTACTGACGGTGGACTGACTTTTGCGCAGCCTGCGCGCCGCCGCGGAAAACGATCCGCAGGCAACCGTCTCGACAAACGCGGTCAGTGCTTCAGGGGAGTAACGCATGAACTATCTACTTTATCGATGGATTCTATCTTTTAGATATCACATTAAACGATAAAATGCTCGCCATGCCCTGTTCCGGGCGTTTTTCAAAAGGTGAAGTATGCAACACAACGATATTCAACGCAGATCGCTACTGGAGCGCGTTTTTCACGCCGTCTGTTTTGAGGGGATCGCCACGGCGATCCTCGCGCCCACAGCCGCATGGTTAATGCAGCGTTCGGTGCTGGAAATGGGAGGATTGACGATCCTGCTGGCGACCACGGCGATGATCTGGAATATCATTTATAACGCTTTGTTTGATCGCGTCTGGCCCGCGCATCTGCTCAAACGCACAGCCAAAGTGCGGGCGCTCCACGCGCTGGGTTTTGAGTGCGGATTTATTGTGATCGGCGTGAGCATCGTCGCGTATGTTCTGCGCGTCAGCCTGCTACAGGCGTTTACACTCGAAATCGGTTTCTTCCTGTTCTTCCTGCCCTATACCATGTTGTACAACTGGATGTATGACACCCTGCGCGCGCGGATTGTGAAGCATCGCCAGCAGCGCGTTACTGCCTGATTATTCACTGAATTGCCGGGATCCTTGCGCTTCCGGCAGTTTCTGCCGCCATCCCCCCTTCCCTTCTCTGCTCACTCATTACGCCCATTTATGGTAAATTGCGCTTCTTTTTGTTTAATTTATAGTTGATACGTTCAAATAATGTCGAAAATTTGGTCAAAAGAAGAAACGCTCTGGAGCTTCGCCTTATATGGTACGGCCGTGGGCGCTGGAACATTGTTTCTGCCTATCCAGCTCGGTTCGGCAGGGGCGATTGTTCTGTTTATCACCGCGCTGGTCGCCTGGCCGTTGACATACTGGCCGCACAAAGCGTTGTGTCAGTTCATTCTCTCTTCAAAAACGTCCGCGGGCGAAGGCATTACCGGCGCGGTGACGCACTATTACGGTAAGAAGATCGGCAGCCTGATCACCGCGCTGTACTTTATCGCTTTCTTTGTCGTGGTGTTGATCTATGCCGTCGCCATTACCAACTCACTGACCGAACAATTAGCCAAACATATCGCCATTAACACCGGCGTGCGGATGGCGGTCAGTTTTGGCGTGGTGCTTATCCTGAACCTGATTTTCCTGATGGGCCGTCATGCGACGATTCGGGTAATGGGATTTCTGGTTTTCCCGCTTATCGCGTACTTTTTATTTCTCTCGTTGTATTTGACCGGCAGTTGGCAGCCCTCGCTGCTCACCGGACAAATGGCGTTTGATCAGCACACGTTGCATCAGGTATGGATCTCCATTCCAGTGATGGTTTTCGCTTTTAGCCATACGCCCATTATTTCGACGTTTGCCATCGACAGACGTGAGAAATATGGCGAGCAGGCCATGGGTAAATGCAAAAAAATCATGAAGGTCGCGTATCTGATCATCTGCCTGAGCGTGCTGTTCTTTGTCTTTAGTTGCCTGCTGTCGATTCCCCCTTCCTATATAGAAGCGGCGAAAGCAGAAGGCGTGACGATCCTTTCAGCGTTATCAATGATGCCCCATGCCCCCGCATGGCTGTCGATTTCCGGTATCGTGGTCGCCGTGGTGGCCATGTCGAAGTCTTTCCTGGGAACCTACTTTGGGGTGATTGAAGGGGCGACCGAAGTGGTCAGAACCGGTTTACAGCAAGTTGGTGTGAAGAAAAGCCGCGCCTTCAACCGCGCGCTGTCGATTCTTCTGGTTTCCGCCATCACCTTCGTGATTTGCTGCATCAACCCGAATGCGATCTCAATGATTTATGCCATTAGCGGACCGCTGATCGCCATGATTCTGTTTATCATGCCGACCCTGTCGACATATCTCATCCCGGCTTTAAAACCCCATCGCTCACTGGGCAATCTGATCACCCTGATTGTCGGGCTGCTCTGCGTGTCGGTCATGTTTTTCGGCTAGCTTCAGACGGCCCGCAAGGGCCGTTATTCCTCATCACTGCACAGCAGCGAGGGCGCGCCGATAGTGGAGAACGCCCATCCTTCCTTCCACGACTTTATCACCAGCGAAAACGTCGTATCGTCGGTCAGGTAAATGGGCGGCATCGCTCTGATCCCGGCGGTCTGCAATAGCTCATCAGTGGGAAAGCGTACCAGTTTATTCGTATGAAGAATGTAATTGTCGCGCACATTCTGATAGGTGAAATAGGCTATCCGGCTGACTTTATAATGCGCATCGTTGTGCATCACCAGTTCGCCGGTCACAATCACCACCCCTTCTCCGCCCTGCATTTGAAAGTCCAAATCCCCTTTGAACATTTCATCATTCACCTCCCAGACCACTCGCCCGTTACAGTTAATATGTGGCTGGCGCAGTTCTGAGTACCAATAAGCCGCCCCGGTCGCGAGAACCAGGAGAATAACCAACATCAGCGAGATCGTTTTAGTTTTCATTATGAATGGAGTACCAGGTTGTGCATTGCGCGGCGGGATCGAGTCGAATATCCGTTTGACAAACGATAGCGCCAATATTTTTCGCCTTGCTCATCCCTGAAATAAAGACAAAACTATGATGATGACAAATATCTTTATTTCGCCCCATAAACTGCACATACCGTGTATCTAATGCCCTCTTACCATGTAATAACACTGTGCACGAAGATATTGAGGTTGCATCAAGAAGTGTATAAGCGGAAAAAAGGGATTCCGCCGGGGTAAATACCGCCACCGAAACCCCGACGCTGGCCAGTAGCGTCGACACCAAAAGCGTCCCGGTAATGAATGTAAGCTTAAAAAAGGAACGTTTTCTGTCGGGGGGAGATTCTGCATGTAATTCCCTGTCAACATTTCCCACGCCTTCCGCAGGAGAAACATCTGTGCAATGAACATTTGCTGAAATCATTATACCGCGGCGAGCAATGGTTTTAATCAGATCGCGTGAAAGCCCCACTTCCGCGAGAGCATTACGTAACGTTAAAACCGTCTGATATAGCGTATTCATTGACGTGATTGTGTTCTTCTCTCCCCAACCTACTTCAACGAGTTGGTTTTGTGGGATAACCGCCCCTTCATTTTCAATTAAATATAAAAGAATAAAACAGGCGGGTGTTTGCAGCGTGACGCTTTTTTCTGTGATTTTATTGGTTAAGGAGCGGTCACCCGGGTGAAAGTCAACCAGGTTATTAATAGTGTAACATATTGTGTGTGTGGAATTCTCAAGCACCGTGTGCATACTCGCATTTACATGATGAATATCATGCTACAAAAATCTTAAAAAGAGATCACCCTATATATAATAGATGTGCAAACACGATCATGCAATTTCCAGTAAAATTGTTATAAATCAAGAGCATTAAGTTTTAACTGGATCACAATTTCTTAATTAAGACCATTTTAGATGCGTAATGCGGAAGCTCCCGATATCATAGCCTCAGGTTTAAAAAACAAACAGACTGATAAACAAGGCTTTATAATTTAACACAAGCACAATGTAACAAATGCTTCAGACATTGTAACAGATGCTCAACTTTTAACGATAAATGCTATCTGCGGCTATAAAACCAACATTTTTGCAATATAACTATTCCTGGTAGATGTAGCAAAATTCCTGGGTGGCTTTTTGCACGTCTTTTACGCAACCGGATAACACCGCTCAGAATTAGACTAAACGCATTTTTATGTCTAAAGCTAAAAACTGTTTTTTTAGGAATAATAGCAATAACGTAAGTTTAGGATTTTTACTCTATCGAATACACATTTTGTAGAGTATTGACATGTTTTAAAACGGATGAAATTATCAAATTATCACGGATAGGGGGGCTCTCAATATGGGGCTGGATGAAAAAATAAAAAGGCTTACATGTAGTAGTTGTACTTTGCACTGTAAAATAATGCCAGAGAAATCGCCACGTTTACAATATTGCGCCAATGCCTGTTTTTGCATGTGGCCTGAAGAAAGCGTCTATTTTAATAAAGGCATTATTGAAGGTATTTTAGCGAATAATCACAACGCCAGGTTAAGTGGGTATATTTTTGTCGATTTCTCGATCAGCTTTTTACGCCTGTTTTTGGACAAAGAGTGGATTGAATATCTGGCAAGTACCCGCATGGGCATTATCCTTGTTAGCGACAGAAATATGCAGTCGCTGGCAAATTATTGGCGGAAATATCATCCTGCGGTGTCCGCCATCATTTATCATGATGATGGACTGGACGTCGCGAATGAAAAAATCCGTCAGGTGTTTATCGGGCGTCATCTGTCGTTCACTAAGGGTAATACCCTGACGCAGATGGAATTCACCATCCTGGGCCATATGGTCGCGGGCAGTACGCCGCATCAGATTTCCCAGGCGCTTGATATGGATATTCGCAGCGTATATGCCTACAAACAGCGCATCGAAAAACGCATGGGTGGACGGATCAACGCTTTGTTTATCCACTCTCATTCCGTTTCAGAAGACAAAAATGTCTATTCTGTACTGATGAAAGAGAGTGATTGCACAACGGGACCTTTGCACAGACGTAATTGAGTCCAGGCTCAGGGAAGAAAATGGACGGGAGTCACCAGTGAGTTATTACGAAGAAGAAACGCGCGCGCTGAGCACGGTACTTATTTTTCTTTATGGGGGGGATGGCGAGCGGGCTTATCAGGAACTGACGGCTGCGCTGCAGCAACTGACATTTCCGCCCTCGGTCCGGCGCCTCTGCGAAGAAGCGCTGCGGCAACACGCCGATGCGAAAGGCGTTATCTGTCTGCTTCAGGCACTGGAAACGATCAGCGGCTATAAACATATTGAACGTTATATTGTTCAGCGAAATCAGCACACGGTGTTTGGCTGAATGACGGGCCGGGACGGGATTCCCGGCTATTTTATATAAGAGTCCAGTACTTTGAGGATCACGTCCAGATCCGCCTCACGCTTTTCTTCTTCGCTCTGATGCACAATATGCTCTGTGAGATGACCTTTAATCACTTCCCGCATTAAACCATTTACCGCCCCGCGAATTGCGGCAATCTGCTGGAGTACGGCAGCGCATTCGTGCGGCTCATCAAGCATTTTCTTCAGCGCAACCACCTGCCCCTGGATTTTACTGGTACGGGCTTTTAGCTTTTGTTTATCACGAATAGTGTGCGACATAGCAACACCTCCTTAACATAAAACAAGGAAGATTATAGCATTACGCATTTACTGGGGGGTAGTATTTGGTACTGGGGGGGAGTAGAATTCGTCGAAAATAGTCAACCAAGAATCATTATCATGGGTGAATTCACAACGCTTCTTCAGCAAGGCAACGCATGGTTTTTTATTCCCAGCGCCATACTCCTCGGCATTTTGCACGGGCTGGAGCCGGGACACTCCAAAACGATGATGGCGGCATTTATTGTCGCCATTAAAGGAACCGTCAAACAGGCCATCATGCTGGGACTGGCAGCAACGGTTTCCCACACGGCGGTCGTCTGGCTTATTGCCCTCGGCGGCATGACTCTCAGCAAAGCGTTCACCGCGTCCGCCGTTGAACCCTGGCTTCAGTTAATTTCCTCGGCCATCATTTTATCAACCGCGGGCTGGATGTTCTGGCGGACGTGGTCCGGTGAACGCAGTTGGTTAGCCGACATGCAGCACGCTGACGATCGCCATCATCATGACCATCAACACGATCACGACCATCAACATGATCACGAGCATCAACATGATCATGACCATCAACATGATCACGACCATCATCACGATCACGACCATCATCACGATCACGACCATCATCACGATCACGCCGGGCTGGAAGGGTTAACGGCAGGGTCGAAGGAATACCAGGATGCCCATGAACGAGCCCATGCCCGAGACATTGAGCGACGCTTTCACGGCAAAAGCGTCGGCAATGGGCAGATCATCCTGTTTGGTCTGACCGGCGGGCTTATTCCCTGTCCGGCGGCTATTACCGTTCTGCTGATTTGTATTCAGCTAAAGGCATTTACGCTCGGCGCGACGCTGGTACTCAGTTTTAGCCTTGGGCTGGCCTTAACCCTGGTAACAGTGGGCGTAGGGGCTGCGATTAGCGTCCATCAGGTAGCAAAGCGCTGGAGCGGAATGGGTACGCTGGTAAGAAAAGCGCCTTATTTTTCCAGCGCGCTGATAGCGCTGGTCGGGCTGTATATGGGGATCCACGGCTATTTTGGCGTTATCCAGACGGCCTGACCGTTGTACACGAGCATCAGCGCATGCCTGGTGCTCATTAAAATGTCCAGAAAACAGACGCCGCGATCGTCGCTGACGCTTCCGCTCGCAGGGCGCAATCCCCCGTGTACTCCTGTGACATATGACATCATTAACGACGCGGGCAACCACTGGAGCTACACGCAGCCCGCGACGATAACACCGTAGCACAGACCTCCCCGGTCAGATTAGCCCGTTACGCGCCCTGCCATCACTGCGTAACAGCGCCCCTCTCATGCGCGTATATCGTCATACTCCCGCGTCTTATCAAACTCGTGCTTCGCAAACGGGCAAAGTGGGATCACCTTACGGTTCTCACGGCGCATTTTCTCCACGACTTTTGCCACCAACTGTTTCCCGACGCCCTGCCCTTTCAGGCTGGCATCCACATCGGTGTGTTCGATAATGCTTAAATGCTCTCCAGTCGGCACAAAGACAATTTCGGCGACCTGGTTACCCTGCGCATCATTCACATAAAATTTATTGTGACCCTCAATTATTTCCATCTTTCCCCCTACTTATGACGATATTGCAGCGCGCCGCTTGGACAGGTGTCGATAACCTGCGTCACGATCTGGACATCCACCTCGTCAGGCATAATCCACGGCTTACGCTTCAGGTTAAAAAGCCTGCTATTGCCGCGGACGCAATTTCCCGAGTGTTGGCAGAGGGCCGTATTAAAATAGACATCAATTTTCTCGCCGGTGTAGACACGGTAACCCGCATCTTGAAGATCTTTATCCATGACATTGCCTCGTTATTCGTCTTATTGCTAAGCATAGCGCCGAAATAGCCTTACTTGCTCTCTAATTTTCGAATGAGTAAGTCCTCACCACAGACAGCACTTTCCAGACAAAAATCTAAATATAAGATTATTTAAGATGTTTTATTTGATATTTCAGGGAAATTAAGAAATTTTCCCCTGACGGATTAATTTTGGCCGCTTCACCCGAACAACTCATTCAAAAAACTCGCCATAAAAGGCAAAAATCTATCAAAAAAACTCATCAATATTCCTGTTTTAAACCCAGGCTTCGCTGGCTGCCTTTTAACTTGTCTTAAATCGCGTGGTTAAAACAGAATTTCAATTCCGTCAAGAAAATGCAGTTGATAATCTGATGAGCAATGGATGTGTATAAACGAAAGGATATCTCATATGTTAATAAATTGCTTTATATAATAGAGACATATGTAAATAACAGCGATAAAAACATTAGTTTCATAAATGATACCAACTACTGTATTCGCATATTTTATATGTAATACTATGTTCAGACTTTATCTACACTTAAGTATCTTTCTGTCTAACTTCCCCCATCGTGAACATATATGTACTGGATAATCAACGATAATATTGAATTCAGACCCGACAGTAAAAAGTTAATTTCAGTGTCAAATCCTGAACTTAACGTGGTTTTGACAACGCCCGCCAGTCGTTGTCTGCTTTTGCTGCTCGAAGCGTCTCCGGACGTGGTTACCCAGCAGGAGTTCTTCAAGAAGGTATGGGAAGATGAAGGTATGCTGGTTCCGGCGAACACCCTTTACCAGAATATCTCTATCGTTCGTCGCGGCCTGCGCGCCGTCGGGGAAACAGATCGTATTCTGGTCGCCACGGTGCCGCGTAAAGGTTTTCAAATTGATAAAAGCGTAAAAATCACCCGCATCGCGGCGAATCAGATGGCAGAAGCGCCCGTGGATACGCTGGCAGGCGAAGACGAACTGGACGTTGACGATAAAACGGAAGCTGTAGCGCCGTACGAGCCAGAACCCGCATCCGCACCCGCGGTACAGGCCAAAGAAACAGCCAGATTGCCGCGCGTCGCCAGCATTTTGCTCATCGTCGCAGCGTTTCTCATTGGCGCGGTCGGCGTGCATTTTTTCTGGCATGTGACCGACACAAAACCGTTTTTTAAAGATTATGCTTTCGTCGAGCAGGTTCAGGGCTGCCGTTTCTATACCAAAGACGACAGCCACGACAATAAAAGCAATTATGCACGATTTAAGTCCCTGATCCTGAGTTCAGGGCTCGACTGCAAAAAGTTCCCCTGGGTTTACTTCCCGGTATCCAAAACCTCCCCCGGTCTGTCGGTCTTTGTCTGCCGGAAGGAGTACGTAAAATCTCCGGTAGCAGGTTGCATCACTCTCTCTTTCCGAGGAGTCGAAAGTGAATAAAAAAACAATAATAACGATCAGCGCGGTGTTTTTAGCTGCCGGAATGCTCGTCGGCGCGTTATATAACGTGTTTATGTACAGATATCACAATAAACAAGAATGTTCTGCCTCTGTGGTGGTATTTTATAACAACGTCCGCGCGAACATTACGCTGAACTATATGTACTCGCTGGACAACAAAAATGGCATTGTGGCGGTCAGCGGAACCTATTTAGAAGACGGTAAGCTCAAAGGCCGGATCCGCCGGGATGTTGCATACGACTGGAATGAAAACCAGGATTCGTATCACCTCCACTCAACCCGAATCAATAAATTTGAAATTATTGAAACCTTACCGGATGAACTCCTGGCCGATATTCTGCCTGATTTTTACGTCTATCCGGACAAAAACGTGAGCTACTCCATTCTCAACCAGGGCGTTCATGGCTTTTTGTTCACCATTGGTCAGCGCCCGCTCTTTTATTGCGCGCGATAGCCTCACTCAGGCACAGCCCTGTAGTACACAGGGCTGACGCCATTAAAACAAAAAACCTTCTTCCAATAGATTTTCTTTGATTAATAACAGATCGTGAATTTTATTACCGCCAAGTTTTTTACAGGCGATATTGCGATAGGTATATACCCGCTTAGGCGGTAGCGAGAGCGATTTGGCGATCAGATTGATATCTTTTCCTTCCAGTGACTCACGAATGATAATCTTCTCTACCCGGTTAAGTAGATGATTTTTAATGGCTTTACTTTTCTTCATGTTCACCAGGCGCGTTATCGCCATCATCAGGGCCGAAAGCGACTCTCTGGCGTTGATGATCATATCCGCGTCACAAATTAAGGCATTTTTTTGCGCGTTTTGAATAATCATAAGCTTGCATGTCTTGTTCAGCCGAGGAATATCCTTTGCACAACATTTATTATTCAGATGTAGATGTAAAATAACCGTATCGTCAAACGTCAATTGGTCAACAGGCAAATGATGTATGGTCTCTATCATGATGTCCATGTCTGCATCTTTTGCTAATAAGACGATTCCTTCCTGCAAGTAATTATCGTTGCTTATGATATATATAGCCATAGTTTTATTGCCGTATTAATAATTCATTATTAAAATAGTTTTTTGCCTTGTTAAATTCACCTTTAGCGAGACATGGTCAAATTGTATGCGGAGGACCACAGATAACGTAATTAAATAGTCTTAACTGGCGTGATATAACTAACCGATTGAAAAATCATTAATAAAATAATTTTTTTAAGCGTTCTTAAACACGTTTTGCTGGACTTGTCGCTGTATTCTGCGGCTTTCTCTATGCTATGTTGTGCCACACGGGGAGATGCGTAGCGAACAGGAAGGAAAGCAACATGGCCAGGCGTATCGATTATCTGATTGAGAAATATCAATTCACCGAGATCAATGAATCGCCGCGTATTGCCAGCCAGTGGAAGGACGTTCTGGCAGAGTGTCAGCAGGAGCAGGCGGGCGTTGAAGAACGGCTCCGGATTGCGTTGCTCAATGTCGATTACGTCACCAGCTTCGAACTGCCCTTTCGTTTATTGCTCACCCGCACACCACAGCTCATCGATAAGCTGCGTAAAGAATTATCGCTTACCCAGAAAAGCGTGCTGATCAATGAAAAGCGTCGCGGGCAGGTCTATAGCATCAGCGCCGATCTCAGTCGCGTCCCGGACGCGTTTCGCTACCGCTTATCCTCCCGCATTCGCCGTATGGACGATCAAACCCTTACTACCGCGCCTTATCAGCAGGTGGCCAGCGAGACAAAACAGCCTGAAGATCGTCTGCGTCTGGCGCTGGAAAGCGGACTGGCGGTAAACGCGCTCGACGGACTTTTCTGGCTGGGCATCCAGCGTATCGCCGCCGATATTCAGCGCCTGCGCGCGTCCGGTATGCCCATTCAGACAACAGACGTGGAGGTGTCTGACACCCTGACGGGAACGGTGCGCACCATCACGGCTTATCATCTTTAACCAGTCGTCTCAGTTGTAGTCCAGCACGAAGGTCGCGCTGCTATTTGCCGAACCCGCCGTCACCGTTGCGCCGGTCTGAACATACTGGGCGATAAAATTCACCGGCGTCGCCGCCGATGCGCTGGAGGCCGTCATATGCTTCACGATCGGCGACACCGCGTCGTTGAGCGTCACCCGCGTACCGGCAGCCGGAGCGCCAGCACCGTTATTACCATAGCTGAGTCTGACCCCCACCCCCTCCGCGCCGCCCGACGTACGGACAACCGCCAGCGCGTCGCGGCTGCCGCTTACCGCTGGCGTACCAAAAAAGCCGATCCGCAGTTCAACAGGCGCAGTGCAGTAAACAGGGATGGAAAACGCCGTCGGCGTTCCGCCCGTCGTCCCTTCGCCGGTGAAATCCGTCCGCTTCACTTTCCCCAGGTTGACCTTGATACTGCCGGTCGCGACGCTACAGCTGCCGCTGTTGCCGATGTCCACGTTCATCGCCGCCAGATCGAGGCTCACGTCATGCGTGGACAGCGTCCCGTTGCCACCACCGTTGTCACTCAGCGTCAGAGTGCCTACCCCCGGCAACGCGCCGGAGGAGGCGTGGTTATTACTCACCAGTTGAATATCGCCCGTTTTATAAAACGTGACGAACGGGGTGACGGTGATCTCACGCGCCGACAGCATGGCCGGCAGCGTTGCGCTGTCGCAGACCACCGTCGACGAACCGGCGGTGATAAAGGTTTGCGGCCCGCCGTCACACTGAAAACTTAATGAATAACCAATACCTGGCAGCGAGGCGCTGAACACTGCATGTCCGTTGATCGTGGCAATGCTTTGTCCCTTCTGGTTATACACAATCTTCTTCAAAGACGATGCCGCATTCTGCTGGTCGCAGGTGAAGTGAATACCGCCGCCGTTAGCCTGCATCGTGGCGCTCATTTGCATATGGGTGCCTAACGCCGGTAAGTAACGAATATTATTAAAGTTAATCGTCATCTGACGGGTACTGGCCTGGCAAGTTTCCGCCCATGCGTTTTGGCTGACTGTTCCCGCCAGCAGCAACAGTCCGGTGATGATGCGAATAATGACTGACATGACAACGTCCTCGTAATTCAGAGACAGGGGCCAGAGATAGCCTTGACCGTTTTATGCGCTTGCGACTCGTCAATATGAAAATGCAGCACGCAGCGACGCGCCACGCCGCCCTCATCCCATCGCGCTTCCAGAACGCCGTCGCTGGGAACGCCGCTCAGATAAACCTGGCCGCGTTCAGCGACGATACCGCTCATCGCCCCTTCATCACCCTGAACCTGTGCGCTGGCGCCAAACGGCAGCGAATGCCGACCGTGATGTAACGTAAACAGTACGCGATGGCCAATATGGGTTTGATAACGGGCTTCAACTACCGCGCCGCCGCCGGGGATCACCGTCGCCCCCTCCATTTCCACGTCGGCATCGTCTGACAACGACGCCGAATCGAGCGTAATCACGTTTTTGTGATAGGGCGTCAGCGTGGGCACCACGGCATACCCGCGCCAGTCGGTATGAACGTTATTGCCGTTCTGAATCGCAACGTTCGTCGCCCCCGGCGCCCGAACGATGGCGAAGCTGTCACCGACATTCTGGCCCAGGGTAATGCCATGGGGATGAGCGACAACAGACCCCGACGCGCCCCAGGTAAGCTGGCTGCTGTCGGGATCGCGACGATAGCCTATTTGCGTGGTGGCGTAGCCACCGTGGTATTCCAGCGAGGCGCTGCTGTTGTTCCCTTGCCCCTGGTTGGCGTATCCCTGTTGCAGGGCGTAATTCAGATTCGCCTGTCCTGGCACCGAACCATACATCGCCAACTGGTGCGAGGTGTCGCCGTGATTATCCGTCGCGGTGTTGTAACTAACAGCGTTGTCGGACAACGCGCCGCCCAACGGAATAGTCATATTGAATGACCACGAACGGTCAGCCTCCTGATGCCCTGCCGACCGGGTGTAAAAATACCCCAGACTCCAGGAAATGCTTTTCCAGGCGCTGTAATAGCCAGCATGCATTGTTTGTTCGCGCTGGTCGCTGTGCCAGTACGCCTGGGCATAGGCAGAAAGGGAAAGACTCCCCACCTCGCCCAGAGTCTGGTTAAGGGTGATTTCCTCGCGACTGCGCTTGTTCCAACGCGGTCCGTCGCGACGCTCCAGCGTCACCGCCTCGCTCAAATCATAAAAGCCGCTGGAAGAGTATCGATAGCTGGCGAGACTGAAAGAGGTGCCAGTGCCGGTGAAATTCTTCTGGTACTGCGCACGTACCGAATAACCAGCGTAACGTTTTCCGGACGGCGTTGCGGTAGCCGCCCAGGTGGTATCCGCGCCCAACGCGCCCAGAATGCCTAACCCATGACCGGCGCCAAGGGCAACCGCATGATAATCCTCCGCCAGTTGCGTCCCGCCATACAGCGTCAACTCATCCGGCAGACCGTAAAAAAGCGTGCCCTGCATAAACAGAGGGGAACGGCTGTCATCGCCGCTGGCATGATACCGCCCTGCGCTGAGGCTGTACGTCGTTAACCCCTCGCGCAGCATAAACGGCACCGCCGCGAACGGCTGCGTCCAGCGGCGCTCAGTACCGTTGCTCTCTTTAACGTTGATCTCCAGATCGCCGCTTTGCGCGGTGGGATAGAGATCTTTTATGGCGAACGCGCCCGGCGAGACGTAGGTTTCGTAAATCACATAGCCGTGCTGGGAGAGGGTTACTTTCGCGTTACTGTGCGCGACGCCGCGAATCACCGGAGCAAAACCGCTCATGCTGTCCGGCTGCATGTCGTCTTTCGACATCAGTTGCACCCCACGAAACGGCACGCTGTCAAACACCTCGCCGCTGGTGTAAGTATCCCCCATACGCACTTGGCTTTTCAGCGAACGAATATCCCGCTGCAGCCAGGTGCTCTGCGCGTCCCAGCGGCGAGTTTTGTCATACTGCATTGACGAAATATTGCGCAACCGCCACGCGCCAAGATTCACGCCACTGCGTAAATTCAGATAGCTGGAACGTCCATCAGCGTCGGATTGACGGGTTTGCGAACCGTTGAAGGTGTAATCCACAAACGCGGCCGGGATCCCGTCATCCCAACGGGCGGGATCAACGTAGCCCCGGCTCATGATCTTCATCGCCGCTTGCGGAATACTGAGGTTAAGGCGCTGGGTCGAGAACTCAAACCGGCTGCTGGCATCGGGAATGTACTGTTCTATGCGGGTAAAAGTCTCCCCTTCACGCAGTCGGTCGAAAGCGGAAAACGCGCTAACGTTAACACCGTATTCCTCCAGTTGTGCGGCAGTAAGGACTGGCCGCAGCGTCCCGTTATCCTCGACAAAGGTGATGTTCTCCTGCGCGATCTGCTGGTCGTTGACCCAGATGCCGACAGGATACGTTCCCGGTTGCTGTCCCCCCGCTTTGGCAAAGTAATGCAGATCCGCCATTTTTTGCTGCGGATCGCTTAACTCCAGCGAGGCCGGATCAAAATAATCATCGGCCCAGGCCAGCCGCTGATGCAACAACAGTATGAACACCGTCGGCAGCGTGGCCAACAGCAGGCCGGACCGGTTACAGGAGGCAGAATAAATGCGTTCTTTCACGGTGCTGTCGCCCGGCATCGTTCGTTGTTAGCGTCACTGCTGCGCATAGTCGGTCACGCCGCCAAAGTCGTTGATCGCACGCCATTTCACCGTTCCGTGGTTGTTAACGCTCCACGTCCGGGTACTGAAAGGCGCCATCATTCCCGGTTGAGAAATGTCGTACCCGCCCACCGACAGAGAGAAAAAAGAGACGTAATACGGCGTGGGATTCGTGGCCACTAACTGGTTTCCGTTCTGGCTAAACGTCAACGTTTGCCAGGCCTGGTTAGCCTCTCCTTTCAGCCCGGCAGGGCGATAAAAGAGTTTGAAACGGGATTTGACGTTAATCTGCAACTTATTGACGTCATCTTTTTGCGACGGCGCAATGCTTTTGATACTCAACCAGAAGACGGATTCCCGATCGGCAGGCAGTTCGCCGCCGGTAAAAGTAATACGCAGCACGTTCTGCTGCTCAGGCTCAAGCCGAAACAGCGGCGGCGTTACCACAAACGGCACCGGACGCGGGTCGCCCTCAGCGACATTATCGACAAAGGATTGCACCAGATACGGTGTTTGCGTATCGGCATTAGTTACCGTCATCGACGCCTCCCGCTTCCCTTCCTGATAAATTACGCGGGTTCCTCCCATCACGATGCCAGCCTGAGCCGTTATGCTAAGCAGTAATAAAGATGCCGACAGAGCGGCAAGAATGTGTTTCATTGCGAATAACCATCAGGAAAAAGAGAACAGGAACGCTGACCGGGCAGGCATTACGCCTGCCCAAACGGGAATCAGTTGTAGACCATCAAAAACGTCGCCGTCGCGTTTGCGGGACCGGCGGTCACAGTGGTCGTGGTGGCCCGATAATCCGCCAGGAAATCCAGCTGAGCTTTTGCACTGACCGGCGCCACGGCTTCCGATAACTGACCCAACTGAATTTGCGATGCATTACTGGCGTTATACAGTTTTATCGCAACGCCGGTTGCCGCAGTGCCTCCTGCAGAACCGGCGGCCACTTCCAACAGCGTGGGATCCGTTTTATCTTTTTGCCCGTCAAATAATACCGCCACCGAGGTTACGGATGCCGGGCAATTATCCACATTGATGCTGAACGGTTTTTTTGTCGTCTCATCACCCACGCTGGTGAAATAGCTTTTCGCCCAATGGCCCAGATCGACATGCAGATTTTTTGAGGTCGAGGTGACATTGCACGAGCTGTCAACAATCTCACCGGTAAATTCAACATTGCCACCAGCTCCCTTAAAAGTCGGTACACTTCCTGCGGCGCTGGCTGCGCCAGAGAGGAATATACTGACCAACACGGCAGTTGCTTGAATAGTCTTTTTCATTATCTTGCTCTTTTGTCACATATAATTAATGTTTACTTTCACCGAACACTAAATATCCGGTATTCCTCCCTTCGCGTTGTCCTGCTAATAATATTCACAATCCGTTCGTGATAATACGAGGTATAAGGTATTGCAGTAGCCTGACAATGCATTAACATTGCCGCTAATAGAGAGACAGTGGTAAGCCCCACTTAAGATTAAATAAATATTATTTTGCCTTGATACAAAACGCAATAAAATAAAATTTAGCAAGCTAAGGAAAAATAAAAGTCAGCATTAATATTTTTGTTAATATTTTTTCTTGCTGTATCAGTAAGAACAATACCATCAGCATAAGTAAACATAGTTGCAACAAATAGCCCTATATCTGATCATCTTCATGCTGAAAAATTGCGCAATAACGTAATACCGTACTCAAAATTAGGATTAATCCTAATACGCATTATCTGTATTGCGTTCGCCAAGGGCATGACAGCCTTAACCTGCGGGTAGCGTTCCAGTAAGTACTGATAAAGAGGTATAGCAGAGCAATGTATCACCCGATATGACGCTCGCGATGTTGCGGTCGGATCGTACCCGGTAAAGTCAGTTTCACTACGATATTAGTTGCCTGCGTTATTATTTACTCGCCTGGTGCCTTTTTGTTGCAAAGTATTTCTTCATCCTGACAACCTATATTGTGCTGGCGCTTTGCGTTAGGGTAAATATACCCACTGCGCAAAATTTCCCCAAACAAAGCAGCCTGGTGAATCGTTACGCACGCCAACAACTTTTTTGAATGAAAATAGGCTATTACAAACATCCTGATTAAATAACCTGCAAGAAATGGTGGGTAACTTATCCCTGTCGACGGTGAAGAATACACGTTTAGCCGGTAACTTTTTAGCGTTAAGCGGGAATCATCCTGGTCATGATAAAATATGATTTTTGCGCCAATACCCCCGCTTGTGCTTATTATGACTATTCTCAGGCTGTTTTTTGCAGTATGGTTTAATCATTGTTGTAGTATTGCAGTGAATGCTAGCCAGGCTGCCATAATGTTCTTCGTATTCACTGAAGTCACTTGCACCCTATTTGCCTGGTTGTCGGGATCTCCGCCCACGAAAAACGTGGTCGTTGCGTATGCCGATTAAAGGCCAATACATTTGGCGCGGTTGGTGTGTTTATATCAACCACAGGGGCTTCTGAGTTCATCATCCAGAGGAGTAAGAATGAACAGGACGTGGAAACCACCCGGAAAACCGTTTTTTTTCAGTCTTAAACATCACTACACCGCGAGATGTCCGAGGAGGCTTTCCCCAGGGAATGGCAATACGTCATGACCTAACGAACAACCGCCGTTTTAACTATCCGGTTCAGCGCAGCAGGGGCCAGGCGATTTTTACCCCCGACAAAGTGCCTATAAATAACGAGTAAAACCGGAAGAGCCATTGGATTGATGGTGATGAGCAGAACAGTTGCATGCCTGCAAAAAAAAGGGAACCTAATGAAAAACAGCGCCGATAACAAAAAAAGGAACTTCCTGACTCAGAATGAAATAGAGTCGCTTCTCAAAGCAGCCAATACCGGACCTCACGCTGCCCGCAATTACTGCCTGACACTACTGTGTTTTATCCACGGGTTTCGTGCCAGCGAAATCTGCCGTCTGCAAATTTCAGACATTGATATTAAATCAAAGTGTATTTATATCCATCGACTGAAAAAGGGTTTCTCTACCACCCATCCTTTATTAGGTGAAGAAATCCAGGCGCTGAAAAACTGGCTGGATATTCGCGGAACGTATCCGCACTCCGACAGCGAATGGTTATTTTTATCACGAAAAGGAAACCCGCTTTCTCGCCAGCAATTTTATCAAATCATTTCCGCATCTGGCGATAACGCCGGACTGCCGCTGGAAATCCATCCGCATATGCTTCGCCACTCCTGCGGCTTCGCCTTAGCCAATATGGGAATCGACACCCGCCTGATCCAGGACTACCTCGGCCACCGTAACATCCGCCACACCGTCTGGTACACCGCCAGCAACGCCGGGCGTTTTTATGGTATCTGGGACGACACAAAACTTAAACAACGTAACGCTCTTTCACTCTGATAAAGCTAACGCCATGGATGGTGTTAAAAAATAACCTTCTGCTTACCGCAGTTTAATCAACATTAACCCTATGTTAATTATGATTATCGTTCAGGCATGTTCATGTAATTAATAATTGCGATACTTATTATATCCTTGTAATCACTCTGGATATCAGATTTTTATTAATCCCAAGGTTAAACCATTCAGCTTATCTTCTTTCGCTGAAAATATCGGCAACGCGAACTATTTTCCTTTTATTTTTAACCACCTGACATTAACGCCTTCGGGTTCGGTTGTGGTAATCCCTAAAATAAATAAAAATAAGATTTATCATGTGGCAATGATTTCCTCATGTGTAAAAGTAATGTAATCACCATTTTGTGATTATTTCCCCGCATATAATACGCCTTTAACATCGTCGATTATTTTTTAATCGTCATGGTTTTTTACAGGTGTTCATTAGCAGAAACCCATTCAGGAGTAATGTATTGTGAATCGACGTCGTTATCTTACCGGCAAAGAAGTTCAGGCGATGATGCAGGCCGCTCGTCACGGTCCAACCGGAGAACGGGATTATTGCCTTATTCTGCTGGCATTCCGTCACGGGATGCGGATCAGTGAACTCCTCGGCCTGCATTACCGCGACCTCGATCTTCATGAGGGGCGTATTAATATCCGACGGCTGAAGAATGGTTTTTCAACCATTCACCCGCTGCGCTTTGATGAACGTGAAGCCGTCGAACGCTGGAGCCAACAGCGCGCGAACTGGCGTGGGGCAGGCCGCACCGACGCGGTGTTTATTTCCCGCCGGGGTACACCACTGTCGCGTCAGCAGGCGTATCGCATCATTCGCGCGGCCGGAATTGATGCCGGTACCGTCACCCATACCCATCCCCATATGCTCCGCCACGCCTGCGGTTATGAACTTGCCGAAAGGGGGACGGACACGCGACTTATTCAGGACTATCTCGGCCATCGCAATATTCGCCATACCGTGCGTTATACCGCCAGTAATGCCGCGCGTTTTGCCGGATTATGGGAGAGAAACAATCTGATAGACGAAATTTCACAAGGGAAAAAGAAATAAGCTAAATCATTGAAAAGGAACAGAAAAGTCTAGACCGAACAGGTCAATTGGGGCCAAACTGTTTATATCATAAAAAAATTTAGTTAAGCATTGCAACTAACAAGTTAAGATTTATCTCAAATTCCATGTTATCTCATTGATTAACCAATAATTATATTAAGTCTTTTTTCACAACATTCTTCCCCGACGGATGGCTTCTCACCGATTTGTCTTCTCACGTCTTTTCAGATCTCGCTTGCTGAACAAATTAAAATATCAGTTTTTTACACTTCAAATACATCAAACACCAATACAAAAAATTAAAAAACACCACAAAAAAACCATCCAAAAGCCATTTATCCCGATGAGTCAAAATGGCCCCAATTGTCTCATAAATTGGGCAAAAACTGTGCAGAACCGGCAGTCGCACCATTCGGCTGAAATAGGGAATGCCTGGAAGGCACAACGACTGCCCATTTCGGTTCGTTACATCGATTTTGTTTAAAGGAAAACAACATGAAAATTAAAACACTGGCAATCGTTGCTATGTCAGCACTGTCCCTGACCTCCGCGGCGGCTCTGGCCGATACCACCACGGTGAACGGCGGTACAGTACATTTTAAAGGGGAAGTCGTTAACGCAGCCTGCGCCGTTGATGCCGGATCTGTCGATCAAACCGTTCGTCTGGGCCAGGTGCGTTCAGCAAAACTGGCGACGGCGGGGAGCACCAGTTCCGCAGTGGGCTTCAACATTCAGTTGGTTGATTGTGATACCAGCGTCGCCACCAAAGCGTCTGTTGCGTTCTCTGGCGCAGCGGTTGACGCCACCAACACCACCGTACTGGCGCTGCAAAACTCCGCCGCTGGTAGCGCAACCAACGTAGGCGTGCAGATCCTCGACAGCCAGGGCACCCCGCTGGCGCTGGACGGCGCAACCTTTAGCGCGGCGACAGCCCTGAATGACGGCCCGACCAACATCCCGTTCCAGGCGCGTTACTACGCGACAGGCGCTGCGACTGCCGGTATCGCAAACGCCGACGCAACCTTCAAAGTTCAGTACGAATAATCCCTCTGACAGGGACGCATTCAGGGCCAGGACGGCCCGTTATCCGCAACAGGACTGAGGTGATAACGATGCAATGGATGAAATCAGGTCTGCTGATCCTTCTGTTTCCCGTTTGCGCGCTGGCCGGGAACAAATGGAATGTGACGTTACCCGGCGGGAACTTACGTTTTCAGGGGGTCATTATCGCCGAATCCTGCCGCGTCGAGGCAGGCGACAGGCAGATGACGGTACAGATGGGACAAATCAGCAGTAATCGGTTTCATGCGCCAGGTGAAGATACGGACCCGGTGCCTTTTGATATTCATCTTCAGGATTGCAGCACTTCGGTAAGCCAACGTGTCGGCGTGGCGTTTCATGGCGTAGCCGATGGTAAAAATCCCGACGTGCTCTCCGTGGGTGAAGGCCCCGGGATCGCGACCGGGATCGGCATCGCGTTATTCGATAAAGACGGCAGTCTGGTGCCGCTTAACAGTCCGCCGCTGAGCTGGACACGACTTTATTCCGGGCCAACAACGCTGCATTTCATCGCGAAGTATCGTTCAACCGGACGCCAGGTAACCGGGGGGGCCGCGAATGCCCAGGCCTGGTTCTCTTTGACCTACCAGTAATTAACCCGCAGAGAAACGGAATACAGGAAACGACGGTGAGTATAACAAGGGTAAACATGAACAAAACATG
This sequence comes from Citrobacter sp. Cs237, assembly GCF_030332325.1. Taxonomy (NCBI): domain Bacteria; kingdom Pseudomonadati; phylum Pseudomonadota; class Gammaproteobacteria; order Enterobacterales; family Enterobacteriaceae; genus Citrobacter; species Citrobacter sp. Cs237. Next base: position 201,980 of record NZ_JAOWIB010000094.1, read on the forward strand.
GGCTATGACGCGCGGCCTGCTGGCCGGGTTACTGCTGGTCGCCACCCTGGGCGTGTCTTCTCAGGCTGACGCAGGCGTGGCGCTGGGCGCGACCCGGGTGATTTATCCGGCGGGCCAGAAACAGGTTCAGCTCGCCGTCACCAACAATGACGACAGCAGCACGTATCTGATCCAGTCGTGGGTGGAAAACGCCGACGGCGCGAAGGACGGACGCTTTGTGGTCACGCCGCCGCTGTTTGCCATGCAGGGAAAAAAAGAGAACACCTTACGCATTCTTGACGCGACCAATAATCAGTTGCCGCAAGACCGGGAAAGCCTGTTCTGGATGAACGTAAAAGCGATTCCGTCGATGGACAAGTCGAAGCTCAGCGAGAATACCCTGCAACTGGCGATCATTAGCCGCATCAAGCTCTATTACCGTCCAGCCAAACTGGCGATGTCGCCGGATGAGGCGCCAGCAAAGCTGCGATTTCGCCGCGCGCCGGGCACGCTGATGCTGATTAACCCGACGCCTTATTACCTGACGGTCACCGAACTCAATGCCGGCACCAGGGTGCTGGAAAACGCGCTGGTCCCGCCGATGGGCGAAGCCCAGGTGAAGTTACCGGCCGATGCAGGTCGCGAGATTACTTACAAGACCATAAATGATTATGGCGCGCTGACGCCGCGTATGACAGGCGCAATGCAATAACGAACGGGGAAACCAGCGAGATCCCCTGAACAAAAAAAGAACTGACAGCCGGGCGATTTCGGACCGGAGGGACTATGTCATATCTGAAATTTGGACTCGAACGTTTGGGGTCCCGGCGTAGGCGGTATGACGCCACGCGTTTGGCTGGCGCACAGGCGCTGCTCCCCTTTGCCCTTTTGCTTGCCTCGCACTCATTTTCCGCGCAAGCGGAGCTTTATTTTAACCCGCGTTTTCTGGCGGACGACCCTGCGGCCGTGGCGGATCTTTCCGGCTTCGAAAAGGGGCAGGAACTGCCGCCGGGCACGTATCGCGTGGATATTTACCTTAACAACGGGTATATGACCACCCGCGATGTCACCTTCAATGCCAGCGAAAATGGCCATGGGTTAGCGCCATGCCTGACGCGCGGCCAGCTTGTCAGTATGGGGTTGAACGCCGCAGCCGTCAGTGACATCAACACGCTGGCGGCTGACGCCTGCGTGCCGTTAACCGGGATGATTAAAGACGCCACTGCCCGTTTAGACGTGGGGCAACAGCGGCTGTACCTGACCATCCCTCAGGCCTTTATGGGAAGCCAGGCGCGCGGTTATATCCCGCCGGAAATGTGGGATAACGGCATCACCGCCGGGCTGCTGAACTACAACTTTACGGGTAATAATGTCGAAAACGATGTCGGCGGCAGCAGTCATTACGCGTATCTGAACTTGCAGAGCGGGTTGAATCTTGGTGCATGGCGTTTGCGTGATAACACCACCTGGAGCTACAGCAGCGGCGGAAGTGCATCCAGTAATGAAAACAGGTGGCAGCACGTCAACACCTGGCTGGAGCGGGATATCACGCCTTTACGTTCACGACTGACGCTTGGCGACAGCTACACCAACGGCGATATTTTCGACGGGATTAACTTCCGTGGCGCGCAACTGGCCTCTGACGACAACATGCTACCGGACAGCCAAAAAGGGTTTGCCCCGGTGATCCACGGTATTGCCCGCGGGACGGCGCAGGTATCCGTCAAACAAAACGGTTATGAGATCTACCACAGCACGGTGCCGCCGGGACCGTTCACCATTAACGATCTCTACGCGGCTGGCAACGGCGGCGATCTGCAGGTCACGATCAAAGAAGCCGATGGCAGCAGCCAGAATTTCACCGTGCCCTATTCGTCGGTTCCGGTGCTGCAACGTGAAGGCCATACCCGTTTTGCCCTGACCGCCGGGGAATACCGTAGCGGTAACGATCAGCAGGAAGAACCTAAATTCTTTCAGAGCACCCTGCTGCACGGGCTTCCGGCTGGCTGGACGCTGTATGGCGGCACCCAACTGGCGGATCGCTATCGCGCCTTCAACCTCGGGGTCGGTAAAAACATGGGAGAGTTGGGCGCGCTGTCGGTTGACGTGACACAAGCCAATTCCACCCTGCCCGATGACAGTAAACATCAGGGTCAGTCGGTCCGTTTTCTCTATAACAAGTCGCTCACCGATGTCGGCACCAACATTCAGTTGGTGGGCTATCGCTATTCCACGCAGGGGTATTACAGCTTTGCCGACACCACCTACAAGCGGATGAGCGGCTATGACGTGCAGACCCAGGATGGCGTGATTCAGGTGAAGCCCACGTTCACCGATTACTACAACCTTGCCTATAACAAGCGCGGCAAGGTGCAGGTCAGTATCACTCAACAGTTAGGCCGCACCGCCACGCTCTATCTGAGCGGCAGCCATCAGACTTACTGGGGCAACGACAGCGCCGACGAACAGTTTCAGGCCGGACTGAACGCCGCCATTAGCGACATCAACTGGACACTGAGCTACAGCCTGACCAAAAACGCCTGGCAGGACGGACGCGATCAGATGCTGGCCATCAACGTCAACATCCCGTTCAGTCACTGGCTGCGATCCGACAGCAAATCCGTCTGGCGCCACGCCAGCGCCAGCTACAGCATGTCCGACGATCTTAACGGTCGGATGACCAACCTCGCAGGGCTGTACGGCACGCTACTGGAAGACAATAACCTGAGCTACAGCGTGCAGACCGGCTACGCGGGCGGCGGCGAGGGCAACAGCGGCGGCAGCGGCTATGCCGCGTTGAGCTATCGCGGCGGCTACGGCAACGCCAACGTCGGCTATAGCCGTAGCGACGGCATTAAACAGCTCTACTACGGCATGAGCGGCGGCGTGCTGGCGCATGCCAACGGCGTGACGTTCAGCCAGCCGCTAAATGACACGGTGGTGCTGGTGAAAGCGCCGGGCGCGGAAGGCGCGAAAGTGGAAAACCAGACGGGTGTCCGCACCGACTGGCGCGGTTATGCCGTTCTGCCGTACGCCACGGAATACCGGGAAAACCGCGTCGCGCTGGACACCAACACCCTTGCGGACAATGTCGATCTTGACGACGCGGTGGTCAGCGTCGTGCCGACACACGGTGCGATTGTCCGTGCGGAATTTAAAGCCCATGTCGGGATGAAGCTACTGATGACGTTGATCCACAACGGCAAACCGGTTCCCTTTGGCGCAATGGTGACATCGGAAAGCAACCAGAGCGGCAGCATCGTTGCCGATAACGGCCAGGTTTATCTGAGCGGAATGCCGCTTGCGGGGCGCGTGCGGGTGAAATGGGGCGACGGCGCGAACGCCAGTTGTGTGGCGGACTACCGTCTCCCTGCCGAAAGCCAGCAACAGTTGCTCAGCCAGCTCACGGCGGTATGCCGTTAAGGACATGAAGATGAAAAAACGCTTTTACCTGCTGGTCGCGGTGCTTTCGCTGGTCGCCGCGAACACCCGGGCCGCTGACAGCACGATCACCATCAGCGGCTACGTCAGAGACAACGCCTGCGCCGTGGCGGGGGAATCAAAAGATTTCACCGTCGACCTGCTGGATAACGCCGCGAAGCAGTTCAGCAGCGTCGGCGCGACGACGCCGCTGGTGCCGTTTCGGATTGTGCTGTCCCCCTGCGGCAGTTCAGTAACCGCGGTGAAGGTGGGCTTTGTCGGCGTCGCCGATAACGACAACACCAGCCTGTTAAAGCTTGATAGCGGCGCGTCAGCGGCGGCGGGAATGGGCGTGCAGATCCTCAATGGCCAGCAGACGTCGCTGCCGCTCAACGCCGCTTCCTCCGCTATTCCGTGGACCACATTGACGCCCGGACAGCCTAACACGCTGAATTTTTACGCCCGTCTGATGGCGACACAGGTGCCGGTAACGCCGGGACACGTTAACGCGACAGCAACATTTACTCTCGAATTTCAGTAAGCGGAGGCTCTGATGAAATGGTTTCAATCCGGCTGGCTGTTAACGGTACTGCTGGCGGTCTCCCCAACGCCGCACGCCGCCGACGTGACCATCACGGTCAACGGCAAGGTGGTGGCGAAGCCCTGCACGGTCTCTACCGTCAATGCCACCGTCGATCTTGGCGATCTTTACACCTTCAGCCTGGTGTCTGCCGGATCGTCTTCAGCATGGCACAGCGTGGCGCTCGATCTCAGCAACTGTCCGGTTGGCACCTCGCGCGTGGTCGCCAGCTTCAGCGGTACGGCTGACAGCACCGGCTATTACAAAAACCAGGGCACCGCCAGCAATATCCAGCTCGAATTACAGGACGACAGCGGCAATACCCTGAACACCGGCGCAACAAAATCAGTACAGGTGGATGACGCCTCGCAGTCCGCCCGTTTTCCCCTGCAGGTTAGAGCGCTCTCGGTGAACGGCGGCGCGACCCAGGGGACGATTCAGGCGGTGATTAACGTGACTTATACCTATGCCTGAGCAGGAGAAAAAGTTGATGAAAAAAGTGTTCGCCCTACTTACCACCCTGCTACTGTTGGGCTGGTCGCTCAACGCCTGGTCCTTCGCCTGTAAAACCGCTAACGGAACGACCATCCCCATTGGCGGCGGCAGTGCTAATGTCTATGTCAATCTCGCGCCTGCCGTCAACGTCGGGCAAAACCTGGTGGTGGATCTTTCAACGCAGATTTTTTGTCATAACGACTACCCGGAAAGCATGACCGACTATGTGACCCTTCAGCAGGGTTCCGCCTACGGCGGCGTTTTGTCGAGCTTTTCCGGTACCGTCAAATATAATGGCACCAGCTATCCGTTCCCGACCACCAGCGAAACCGCGCGGATCATCTACAATTCGAAAACCGATCAGCCGTGGCCGACCATTCTCTACCTGACGCCCATCAGTTCCGCTGGCGGGGTGGCGATCAGCGCGGGTACGCTTATCGCAAAGCTGATCCTTCGCCAGCGAAACGACAAAAACAGCGACGACTTTCAGTTTGTCTGGAACATCTACGCCAACAATAACGTGGTGGTGCCCACCGGCGGCTGCGACGTTTCGGCCCGCAACGTGACGGTGACGCTACCCGACTACCCCGGCTCTGTAGCAATCCCGCTAACGGTCTACTGCGCGCAAAGCCAGAATCTGGCGTATTACCTTTCCGGCGCCACCGCGGATGCCGCAAACTCGATCTTCACCAATACCGCCTCGGCCACGCCGGCGAAAGGAGTGGGCGTTCAGCTTACCCGCAACGGCAGCATCGTGCCCGCCAACAGTACGGTCTCTTTGGGTACGGTAAGCACCTCCGCCGTCAGTCTCGGTCTCACCGCCAACTACGCACGCACCAGCGGACAGGTCACGGCAGGCAACGTACAGTCAATCATTGGGGTGACGTTTGTTTATCAGTAACGCAGGCGGGTTACGACAGGATTATGTTCTGTCGCCCTGCGCGTTCGCTGCCGAGGGAGTGGCGAGAATGATGACGCCAGAGCGCGGGCATCTGACGCGTCTGCATCCGCAAACGCTGGTGATGACGCCGCTGCCGGCGCTGGCGTCGGCACGCCGGATAGTGGTGTTTTTACCGGAGGATCCTCTCTGGCTGCTCACAACGCTGCAACAGGCGGCCCTTGTGCTGGATCAGGCCGCCACGCCGTTGCCGATGCTGATCCTCAGCCGCTGTCCGAATGGTTGGCTGTGGCACACGCTTCTTCATCTTGTCGCCGACCGCGCGTTGCTGTCCGAAGTGCGCGCCGCCTCGTCCGACCTGCCCGCCCGCTGTATTGCGGCGCTGCTTCGCGGTCACGCTTTACAGGCGTATCCGCCCCTGCCGACGCTGGCCGAAAAGGAGGCGTTGATTCGCCATAGACCCGCCGCCGGCCTCAGCAAACCGGAACTGATCACCATTCTTGATTTACTGCATGGCGCCAACATTGCGGAACGGGCGCTGCACCGTGGCGTGAGCCAAAAAACCCTTTATAACCAGAGAACTTCAGGACTGAAAAAGATGGCGGAACATCACCCGCAGCTGGCGGCGAATTTTCCCGGTCACCCGGTGACCGCGCAGAATAAAATAGACGGCGAAGATCTCTCTGCTTTTGAGCGTGAGTTTGTGCATGCAATCCACTGCCGGGATCTTTTTCCGGTTTTCCAGCCCATCGTGGATGACGAACAGCGGCTACAGGGTATGGAGATCCTCTCGCGCTGGCGGCGCGACGGGACGATTCTCCAGCCCGGCGCGTTTTTGCCAGAGATACAGGCCGACTATGCCTGGCTGGTGCTCACCGCCTTTGTTCTGCAGGAGGCCGTGCAGAAGATCAATCGCTATCCAGGCTCGTTTTATTTCTCCATTAACATACCGCGAGCGATTGCCGGTCACATCCATCTTCCCCGCATGCTGGAAACCGCACGTCAACAGTTGCGCCAGCCCCGACATGTCGACAGGCTGGTACTGGAATTTGCTGAAACCATTGATTTCCGGTTACAGGCTCACGCCGCCGCCAACATTGCAGAATTACAGCGGCTCGGTTTTCGTATTGCGCTGGACGACTGTTATTCGCAGGGTAGCGTGTTTTTTCCGGTCAGACAGATCCGCTTTAACGAATACAAGCTGGATATGAGCATTGTTAACGAGATGCAGCACGATCCCCACGCGCTGGCGCTGATCAAAAGTCTGCATTATTACTGCAAGCTGACCGGCAGCCGCTGCGTTGCCGAAGGCGTGGACAGCGACGAAAAGTTCAGGATGCTGAAGGCGCTGGGTATCGATCGTTTTCAGGGCTACCTTATTTCCCCGCCGGTGAACGGAATGGAACTGGAGGCGTTGATGCTGCGAAAGCGCGAGGAACGGGACGTGTGTGAAGATAAAGCCGACGCATAAGGCGTCGGCCCATTGCGGCCTCATCCGTGGCGAACCTTGCGTGTGAGATAATCACGACCCGCAATGAAAATTCCTGGAGTGATGCCGATTCCCTTGTCCCGGCGCGGTGATGCGATAAAATCCCCCTCTTTGCCTCAGGAGTTGTTGCGTGAAACCGGAAAAGCGAGAACGTAGAATTTCCATCATGCCGCTCGGCAATCCTTTCCCTCCCCGTCACTGTTCCCTCTGTCCTAAAGGCACCGCGATTGACCGTAACAATGAACGAGGGTTGATCGACAAAAGAAGACGATTTGCGCCAGGCGATATCATCGCCTCACAGGGAAAACCGGCAGCGTCGCTGTTTGTTATTCATGAGGGGTACTGCACCGCTCAGGTAGAAATGAATAACAAGGCGGTGGTCAGTCGTTTCTTTCTGCCAGGCGACATCATGGCGCTCGATGCGATAAACGATGGACGCTATCTTTCGACACTTAAAGCCGCCACAGCTGCCGAGATATGTCATATCAATCTTTCCCGCTTACTTGAAACCGCCGCTAACGACCCTACGGTTGCGGCGTCGGTGATTAAATTTCTCAGCCATGACAGCGGCTTTATGGTGGAAAAGCTTCAGCGCTACGCCAATAAACATGCCGACGCGAAACTTGCCGCCTTTCTGGTGGAATTCTATGAAATGCATTTGCGAATTGGCCGTCCGGAAACGACGCTGCGTCTGCCTTATTCCCGGGAAGATATCGCCAGTTATCTGGAACTTAAAATAGAAACAGTGAGTCGGTCATTAAAAGCGCTTGAACACCTTGGACTCATTAGTCTGCATCGCGTCCGAACGGTCACGCTACATAGTTATCTGGGGTTAAAGAGTCTGCTTTAAAGGATTCCCGTCCGTCACGACACGGAGTGTCATTTTCTGCCCACCTCAAACTGTTTCTGACGTTTATAAATCTCTTGATCAGTAACAGCCTGCGACATAAAAACACGCGCAAATATCGGAATATTCTCCAGATCTCCCGAAAAACATAAGAATTTTCCGATCTTAAATAAAATTTATCATATTTTTAACAAAAAATAAGCATTTAAAAACGTTTGCGTTATAAATCTGTATCATTATGTTTTATAAGAAATTTCCTGGTCGTTGCGCTCACTGACTTTTTGATTTTAATCAAAAAGTCAAAACAGGCCAAAAATCTATTTCAGTGTTATTTTTAGAGAAAAAACCTAATACAAACTTCTCTGCCAAACAAAGATACTACACAAAACCCTTTATCGCCGTTATTGAATGGAAAATTCCTGGCTTTTTTATTATTCATAAAATTTATCGACTGTTGAGTACACATATATTTCAAAAGATAATTTTTATCGCGGCAATTGTTGTTCGCAAATAAAGGATCTGCTGGCTTCCATTTTATAAACAGACGCCCGCAGAGAATAAGTTCTTAGGAGAAGACAAAAATGAAAAAAATATTACTGGTTGCCTCTCTGGCTTCTGTTTTTGCGGCAGCAAATGCGACGGCTGATGTAACGGCCTCTGCGACCGCCTCATGGGATGCTACGGCAACGAAAGATACCAAAAGTATGCTGGTCGTTACCCCGCTTAATTCCCTGACCTTTCAGTACGCCGAAGGGTTAAATGCGTTTAATTCCCAGGACGGCGCGTTTGATATTACCATTCAGGGTCAGGACACCGCGACTGACTTTGAACTGACTGCTCAGGTTATTAGCAATACGCTGACCAACGCCAGCGGCGATGCGTCAACGCTTGACGTAGGCGTTGCGTGGAATGGCACCGCGCTTTCCAGCGCCAGCGAAACCGTTCTGGTCAATAAATCTAAAACCTCTGGCCTGGAAAACCTGCTGGCGGAAGGCGCATACAATGGCACTGAGCGCGTCAGCGACCAGTCTAATTTCAAATTTACCATTGCTTCCGCAACGGTCGACGGCACCACCCCGGTAACCGACTATTCCACTCTGCCGGACGGCTACTGGAGCGGTGATGTGAAAGTTCAGTTCAACGCAACCTGGACGACGCCGACCACGACGCCTTAATCGTGATGATAACGAATTCGGGAGAGTACTCTCCCGAATTTTTCAGGGACAATTATCATGAAGAAATATTTTACCGCCGCTATTTTCACAGGTGTTTTAGCACCCTTTTCAGGTTGGGCAATTAACGTCGGTGATATCACGTCGATAATGACGTCCACGGAGAGTTCATTATCGAAAGAGATCACCAATACGACGGATTCCGCCCGCTTTGTTAGCGTCTCGGTAAAACAATTGTCATCGCCCCTTGCGGATGGCGTCGAGATTAAACCAGCGAATAACGGCGAACTGCTGTCCACACCCGCGAATCTTATCCTCCCTGGACAGGCGACGGATGTGTTCCGTTTTTTCTATAAAGGTCCGGAGGACGACACCGAACGCTATTATCGTCTGCAGTGGGTTGACGAGCCGGTCAGTGAAAATGCTGAAACCAAAGCCAATAAAATGGCGGTAGCTACCGCTTCCGCGCAGATTGGCACCATTCTGGTCGTCGCGCCGCGTAAAGAAAATTTTAATTACAGCCGCAGCGGTGACGTTATTAGCAATACCGGCAATGTCTCCTTTCGGGTCATCGCGTATGGCGCCTGTAAAGACAAGGCACGCGAGAATGGCAAAGGTTGCCGCGAGCGTTATTACGTCATGCCGGGAACAAAAATAAAACTGCAATATACCGACGTAAACCATTCACGTTCACATATTGGGATCTGGCACGGTAAGCGATTTATAACGGTCAAATAATACACCGTAATCGGATTAATACGGATAAAGACTCTACACCGGAATGTAAGGAAGCGAATGACAATGAAATATTTTGTCAGGGGAAGCGTTACCCTTTTAATAGTGCTGACACCGATTATCGTTTATTCAGCGCCGACGAAAGTGGGTAAGTATATTATCCCAGGCGCTTTCTCGCGTTCTCTGGAACAGGGAATGACCGTTCCGGTTTATATTCGTTACAATGAGACTGACGAAAAAAGTCAGCAGAAAATTGCCGATGCGATCATCTCGCTCACGGATGGCAGCATTACCGTGAAATCAATTGCCATTGCGGAATTACCCGACAACGCCGTGTTATCAAGAAAAACCCGCATCATGGTGGAAGGCCTTCGCGATGTGAAATTTCGCGATAACACCGTTATCGATCTGTCGGCTGATGCACGCCTGAAGCTGAATATCGCCTCCTTTCATCTCGAAATGATTGTCAGTAAGGATGCGCTGACGGAGGCCATCGTTGCCCGAAGCAGTCTGCTTGGCCCCTCCAGCGTCGAGACGCTTTCCAACGTGCTGAACTACAACGTCGGGACGTATTACAACGATTATCGAACCGGCAACAGCTCGCGAAGCTATCTTACTATTGATAATACGGCCTCATTACGTGAGCACCATTTAAATATTAATGGCTCGTTCTATGGGATTGGCGACAGCAATAACACCAGCAAACTGTACCGTGCGATGTACGAACGCGACTACCAGGGCTATCGGCTGGCATTGGGTATGCTTGATACATGGAACGTGCAGTCTGTAGCCAGCCTGAACGCGTTAAATGGCGGTAAAATTTACGGCGTTAGCTACGGCAATAAAGGGAGTACGGTTATTGAGAAAAATTCCCTCTCCTTAACCCCAATTACCGTATTTTTGCCCGCGGCAGGTGAAGTCCACGTATTAAGAGAAGGGCGACTGCTGAGCGTACAGAACTTTAATATGGGCAGCTATGAAATCGACACCAGCCGTTTTCCTTACGGCGTATATGACGTCACGGTCGAGGTGGTGGTGAATGGCCGAACGGTAAACAGCCGCGTCAGCCGGGTGAATAAAATCTTCGCCCGACAGCAAACCGCCGGAATACAGGGGTTGAACTGGAAACTCTTCGGCGGCTCGCTGGATTACGATCGCGTGAGTTATAAACGCAATCACTACCGGGATGAAGGGAGTGAGCAAACCTGGATCGCAGGCGGCGCCGCATCAATGACGCTGGCCATTTTGTCTGGCTTAAATCTGAAAACGACCGTTTACGGTTTTGGCAACAACGCGGTCAACGAAACCGATGTGACGCTCAATGTGAATGAGTACGTTAGCCTCGGCAATCAGACGCTTGTCGCTAACGATTCTTCCTGGCGAAACGTCAGTAATATCAATGTGACGATCCCCGGTGGCTACGGGTCGCTGTGGGCGTCACGCGAGGACAGTAAAATTGGCGACCAGCTACCGGTCCAGGAGCGCGATAACTATTCTGTCGGCGGGACGCTTAATCTCGGAAAATTTATTCCCCACGGCGGTTCGTTAACGCTAAGCCAGACGGAAAATCGCTATTCTGGCAACAAGTACCGGAACCTGGATTACAGCACCACCCTGTATTCTGGCCGATACGCCACGGTAGGGCTCCGCGCCGGGATCCAGCGTTATTACTACAACAATAGAAATGATGATGGTCGGCAGGAACGCTACGTCAGCCTGGATTTTTCATTACCTCTGGCTTCCTGGTTAAGTATCGGCGTTTCGCGGGACCGCTACGGCAGCACCCAGGGGAACCTCAGCGCGCGCAAACAGTTTACTGAAGGCGCCATCCGGTCAGTTGGGCTGTCTGCTTCGACGCGCCTGAGCGGCGAACAACATTACGATAATAATTATTCGCTTAACGGTAATATGAGTTACGCCACGAAATACAATTCCGGAATGCTGTCCGTTACGCGCGCGGCGGATAATTCGACGAATATGAACTTTTCGTCACAGGGGTCGGTGGCATGGAGCGGGAAAAACGTGGCGCTGAGCCAGGAACGCCAGCGCGCAGGGATCATCGTCAACACCGATTTGGCTGGCGAAGGGCAACTGGCGGCCAAAATTAACAATCGTCATTATCTCCTGAGCGGTAAGTCAAACTTCATCGCCCTGCCGCCCTATGCGCAGTACAGAATGGAAATACTCAATGACAGAAATTCAGAAGACAGCTTCGATATTGTTTCCGGGCGTACCCAGGAATTGACGCTTTATCCGGGCAACGTCGGCGTGATCAATCCGGAAATAAAAAGCATGGTTACAGTATTTGGCCGCATCCGCTACCCGGACGGCCAACTGGCGACGAATACCGATATTCATAACCATATCGGCAAAACGCGCACCGACGCAAAAGGTGAATTCGCCATTGATATTGATAAAAAATATCCAGTAATCACTCTTGTTTCGGCGAATGGCAGCCTGTGTGAAGCCGATCTCGATCTGGACAAAGCGCGCGGCGCGGCATGGGTAGGCGACGTGAAATGTACGGCGCAAACCTCAATGGCACAACGGTGAGGCTAAATTGATGAACAAAACACTCCACCTTATTCTTGGCTGCGCACTGGCGTCAGTATCCCCTTCTCTCTGGGCATTAACAGCATCAACGCAGGCTGCGGTGAGCAGCAATATTTTATTTATCGAAAACAATATTGATAACGAATATTTTATAACGCCATCTTCGCTGGATCCGCGCATAAGTGGTTCAAACACCTGGGTGAAATACGGTAACAACCAGGTCAGTCTTGGCTATATGGGGATCGTGGGTTGGGTCAGCAGTACCAGCTATTACCGGGATATGTGGATTGACGATTCGCCGGTGAGTGAACCCTTTAACGGCATTCGCTGCACAACGGGCGCGAATTGCCCTTCTTCTGGTTATATTGCGGCTGATTTAACGGATCAATATGGCTTTTACCATACGAAAGCGACCGGGGCGGGCATCGCTGGCGGATACTATGGTTTTGCTTCATTTACTGACTCGGCATTTGACTATTTTCGCTCAATGACTGTCGGCGCGTCGGAAACGCTGAAACTGAATTTTTGTCGCACCACGGTGGATTATGACTATGCCGCCGGTGCGCGTTGTAAAGACCAAACCAGCGGTAACTGGTATATCCGGCCTTATACCATTAATAAAATAGGTCATTTATCGCTCGAGTCGACAAACGCGTTTCAGGAATTGTGGATTGCCAGTGATGGTACGCCGAGTATTACGAAGGACTCCGGCTATTGTGAACTGGGTGTGGTGAGCAGTGTCGATGGCGTAATTTGTAAGATGGTGAGCTATGATCTCCAGCAAACATCGAACCTCACAGCGTCGCTGACGTTCAGAGCCTATATCGACTCGGCGATGCTGGGCTTTACCCCTGCGGCATCAGCGGTCAAGTATTCAGGTAACGGTTCAAACTGGTATAACTACAGTGCAACCACCGCCTATTACAATGTGCTGACGACCTCCGGAGACTATATCTATATTTTTCTGTCGAAAACGTTTTTGAAAGGCCTTGTCGACTCAGGGTTAAGCATAACCAATAGTCAACCCTTCACGTTTGGCTTTTATAATAGCTTAACGCCGGAGTCTGGCTATTACCAGTTTACGCCTTCGTTACAGCTCAATATCGTACCGAAAGAATATGGCATCAGCATTACCTCCACTGATAACACGACATCGGCACAGGGCAGCGGCACGATTGGAGATGCAGATCCTATAGAAATGAATTACACCGTTACCGTTTCCGGGCCGCGGCAGGCCGATACCATTACCGCGCAGGTTATCGGCGACAGCACCACGGTCAATGGCGTGCCGTATTGCCTGTTTCAGTCGGCGCAGGACGGGCTTTCTGTCCCTGTTCCCGCCTACCTGCAATACAACAGTGAGTCGGGCGGGGTAATACAAAAGCGTAACAGCTGTAACGAAGCGCCGATTTCGATGGCCGACGCACAGTGGCAACAAACACCATGGGATGTGAATAATACTGATGACGGCAGTTTTTTTACCACCGGTCTGACACTGTTATTTCCCATGAATGATTCACGTTCAATGCTTACCGTTGCCGGGGCGGACTGGGAAGGAGTGGTCAGCGCAACCGGTGAAATTAAAGTCACGGCAAACTGGCTGGGCGTAACGCCATGAAACGCGCTCAAACAGGGAAACGAGGTCTGTGGCTGGCAATCATGCTGATGGTCTTTCCGGTCCATGCTGTTTATCTTGAGTCGACTATTTATGAAATGCCTGCCGATAAGTCCTTTATCAGCAAGCGGATCTACAACGATAGTGATAAACAAAACGTTTACAGCATTAGCGCGGTGAAAATCGACAAGCCGGGTCCAGGGGGCGAAAAGCGAAGCCCAATTGCCGATGGCGAACTGCTTTTTACGCCGTTAAATTTCTCACTGGCGCCCGAGTCTGGTGAGTTCTTCAAGATCTTTTATCGTGGGCCTGCGGATGAAACGGAGCGCTATTACCGCATACTGTTTCGCGAACTCCCTGTTACCCTGTTAACCGATCGCGAACATGGCAAGAAGAGCGAAGCGATACCTGCGGTCGCAATTGATACGATCCTTGTCGTTCGGCCACGAAAAATTAACTTCCAGTATCACCTTGATGAACAGAGAGGAATACTGAGAAATACCGGTAACACGTTTTTTAAAATCATTCTTCATCAGGGTTGCCACTCGACGGATGATGAGGCTGAAATGCGCTATCTCCTGCCAGGAGAAACATTCAACAGCGCTCAGCTGAGAGCAAATAACAGAAAATTTATCGTCGCATTAAACAGGTATCATCCTGTGGGTAAGGCTTGCCAGAGGACGCCGTAATAACCCCTTATTACGCGGCATCAGTATGAAAAATCTCATGGCAATTAACCTGAGTGTGTAAGGTCTATAACGGAATAGTTAATTTTAAACAATGATTTTCATTCCCTTTAACAAAAAAAATTTATAGATTTTTCTGAAGCTCCTTGAGTATTTTTAAGTCAATTGTATGGTCAACTGCACTTTTGGTAAAACTTTTAAAACACACTAAAACACAGGGGTTATATTTTTTATACTCAAGAAAAATTTATGTTTTGAGTTGTATATCTCATTTGTGCCTGTAATTTTCGTAACGCCCTGATTTTGTTGATAAGAGTCAGACTCTATCGCTGCTTTGTATTTATTAAAAAGAGAAAATTCGCGTTTTATCACTTTCTCCCGGAAGACGAGGTAGACGCTATACAATAAATTCACGCTGGTAATAGCTATGAATACTAAAAAATTTTTCCTGTTAAGTTATGACATCTGTCTTTTTTCTGGAATTAAGTCCTGGTTACCTAATTTAGTACTGGTTGATGTTCAGTCAGTAACCAATGAAAGACAGCAACACTTACCGCAATATCAGTCCTGTTTGTTGATCATCGACAACAGACTGCCTTTATTTTTCGTCAACAAGTGGATCCAACAAAACAGCAGCTTATTTAACCACATACACAGTATTGTCCTAAAGATGAGTAAGCATGACTGCTTTCATCGCGGTTATGAAAATGTCGACACTATAGATGCGAAACTGGGTGTGAATAGCGTGATAAATGCATTACATAAGAAGGCATTAGCGAGCCATGAATCCACCTTTAGTCTCGAAAATCTATCGGTTGCCCATTTCCGCTTAACGCATTTTGAAAAAGAAATGCTCAATGCCTCTTTTAGCCGAGGGGAATTGAATAATTTTTGCGTCGCGAATGCTGTGAGTCCGAAAGCGCTGTACCGGTATCGGGATAAAATTAACGCCCGACTGGGTTTTCGTTGTTTCAATGAGTCAGTTATCTTTTTATCCCGAAACGGCTTATTGAACGGCTTCACAGACTCGCCGGGCAACGCGCAATGTCTTGATTATGACGAACTGAACGCCAGCAGGCTGAGCATGGCTATTGTGGAGGAAGAGATCATCCCCTACTACCAGCCGATCGTTAATCAGAATGGCGATATGTGCGGTGTGGAAATCCTGGCTCGCTGGCCACAGGGGCACCACTACGCTATTTCGCAAAAAGAGTTTATTCCTTTAGCGATCAACAGCGGTCTGATCTTCGAATTGACCAGCTATCTGATGGCGACCGTCGCCCGCAATCTGATCTCCGCAAAGAGAATCATCAAAAATGAGCTGCTTATCGCTTTTAATATTGGTCCTTCCGGCTTAAGCAACCCTGTTTTCTACTGGGAATGCCTCAATTTTCTGGAGCAAACCCAACATTTACCCATAAAGCTGATGATTGAGATCACTGAAGACCAGGCGTTGAATATTACCCCGGCCATTAAAGAACTCATCCGCTCTCTGCGAAACCGCGGCGTACTGTTCGCCCTCGACGACTTCGGCACCGGTTATGCGAATCTTTACTATCTGAACGAGCTGGAGCTGGACATTATCAAAATTGATAAAACATTTATCAATAATATTAAGGATGGCGAACAGCGGGTTCCGATGCTGGAGTCAATTATTCACCTTGCCAACATTCTGGGTTTACGCACGGTCGCTGAAGGGGTTGAGCATGAGTACCAACACCGCTGGCTGGTCAACAATCACATTCATTTTCTGCAAGGCTATTACTTCCTGCCGCCAGTGCCTTTTGCCGATTTTCTTCGCTATCAACGGCGTGAGGAAAGCTCATGGCAATACAACGTAAATCAGTATGGATGCTGAGCTATCTCCGAAAGGAGATAGCCGCCTTTTCATGATGATATTAATGAAGCCCACCTCTTTTTCAGCCTATCCGCTGCGCGGGTCATCCTGGCGACGATTGTCATAAGGTGAGCTTCTGTCTGTTAACGACGCGTCAAATCGATTCTGCGGCGGGTATACACCGTTTCCAGAGGCATGTGTATGTGATAAACCGCCAATGCCCCCTTCCTTGATTTAAGCATCTTCTTCGTCACCCCATTTATCTCTCCTGAATCGACTCGCTTATAAATTTCTGCTGAACTCAGCATGAGCTGCTTTTTCAGGATGGCCAGCAAGTTAACCTGAAAAGCACGGGGGATCCGGATACAAACGCTGACCCATTGTCGAGGGAAAATACTGACCGGCCACTGCTCCTGTATATGAAAATCAGGTTTGCCCGACGGCCTCGCATTGTTCCGCTTAAGAATCGCTTTGTTATGCGCAAAGTTTTCAACCGTATCCGCATCATTGAGCAGGAAACGGCGATAAAGCTCAGGATCTAATTTGTTGACATTGAGCCGCGAAAACAGAGCGATATTCCACGTACATTCGCAATGCGTACATTTATAAATACTCCAGACGTCCAGTCTCTTTTTTTGCGAATTGATTCTGAATGCCCCGGCGGGCGTAAACTCTCGTTTGATGTTGCATGACGGGCAGCGTTTTGCAATGCGCTGGTGCCCAACAGGAGTGACAGTCCATGTGACTTTCATAATGTACCTTTTTTAACCCGTACAAATTCGGATCCGTATTGAACGAACCATGTCTTTGTGTACGAAAAATATTTATTTGATATTTTTCAGCGGGTTAAAAAAAGATGTCCAATGCCACTCCCTGTCTTTGGCAAAGCGATACGCCGAGACTAGCAAAGCGGTCATCATCGGGTATATGCGTTCAATCAATATTCATGATGGTACCGCATGGGATCCTGGAGCGAATGACATGTTTGCACAGGCTAACGCCTGAGCGGTTTCGCGCTGAGATCACACTTTAAAGGATTCGCTATAGCCGCACAAAAAACCTGTGTTACCATTCACTCCGTAAATACCTTTCAACGTCACCCGAGGCTTTGATGCTGGAGAATGTAATCATCTGATAATCAGCTCCCCGACCTTTCAGGCCGGACTGATTATCAATGCGCCGAAATCGAATGCGGACACCGCTGTGTGTTTGCACGTTTTGCACATGATGATTAAACAGGTTTTCCAGTATGAATTTATCCCGTCAGGAACAACGTACCCTACACGTTCTCGCTAAAGGTGGACGTATTACGCACGTCCGCGATACTTCTGGCCGCGTTACCTCTGTTGAATGCTACAGCCGCGAAGGGTTGTTGCTCGCCGACTGTACTCTCGCCGTCTTCAAAAAACTCAAAACCAAAAAGCTGATCAAGTCCGTCAACGGTCAGCCTTACCGCATCAACACCACCGGGCTGAACCACGTTCGCGCCCAGCCTGATAATCGCTAAGGAGAGGATGATGAATATCAGCGCTGTTATTGTCGCTTCAGGACGCATTCGACTTTCACCTGATGAAGGCAAAATCCCCTGGGATGAACCCGCCTTTAGCCAGCGCATGCTGGAAAACCATCTGTCCCAGGAACATGACTGGGCCAGCCGCAGACTGTCGGTGATTGAACAACAGGTTGCGTGGATTGCCCGTCAGCTCCCCTCAGGCGCACGCATTCTGGATCTTGGTTGCGGCCCCGGTTTTTACACCCGTTTGCTGGCCGAACGCGGCTTTAGCTGTACCGGCGTGGATTTCTCGCCGGCTTCTATCGAATGGGCCCGTCAACAGGCGCAAGCCGCGGGGCTGAAGATTGATTATGTTCAGCAGGATGTACGGGTATATCGCCCGCAAGAATCGTTCGATTTCATCATGATGACGTTTGGGGAACTGAATGTCTTTAATGCCGCAGACGCAACCCAGCTCATCGGTCAGTGCGCGCGCTGGCTTACGCCGGGCGGAAAACTCCTCGTGGAAGTACACACCTTCGACGAGGTGAAACGTCAGGGCATGGCCCCTGCAAGCTGGCTGCGTTGCCCGCAGGGACTGTTTCTTGCCGATCCTCATCTTCTGTTGACAGAAAATGACTGGGATGAAGAGACACGGACCAGCTCAACCCTGTTCTGGGCAATTGAAGAAACAGGTCGGACGACCCGTTTCGGTAATCAAATGAAGGCCTGGCGTGATGAGGAGTACCTCAGCCTGCTTGCTGACGCAGGTTTGAACGTGCTTCAGCGACCTGCCGGCGCCGACTGGCCAGTCAGCGAGACCTTCGCGGACAAACTTTTTGCGTTGCTGGCAGAAAAAGCACACGCGACGGCGAACGTTTCACGGAATACGCATGACATACAAGGAATTAACTAATGGATATCCCACGTATTTTTACGATTAGCGAAAGCGAGCATCGCATTCATAATCCGTTTACAGCAGAAAAGTACGCCACGTTAGGTCGCGTATTACGTATGACTGCGGGCACGCACATTCTCGATCTCGGCAGCGGTTCAGGCGAGATGCTCTGTACCTGGGCGCGTGATCATGGCATTACCGGCCTCGGCATTGACATGAGCCCACTCTTCACCGCACAGGCAAAGCTGCGCGCAGCGGAACTTGGCGTCAGCGAGAGCGTGAAATTTATTCATAACGACGCATCCGGTTACGTTGCCGACGAAAAATGCGATGTGGCGGCCTGTGTCGGCGCCACCTGGATCGCGGGCGGTGTCGCCGGGACGATTGACCTGCTGGCAAAAAGTCTCAAGCCCGGCGGGATCATGCTCATTGGCGAACCCTACTGGCGTAAGGACCCTGTATCGGACGAGGTGGCTGTCGCCTGCGGCGTGGGCAGCGTGGCCGATCTCCTCACCCTGCCCGACCTTGTCGCCTCTTTCGTCGCAAGAGGGTACGACATTGTGGAAATGGTGCTGGCGGACCAGGAAGGCTGGGACAGGTACGAAGCCGCGAAGTGGCTGACCCTGCGTCGCTGGCTGGCGGAAAACCCCCATGATGATTTCGCGCCGGAGGTCCGGGCGGAACTGTCTGTCGCCCCTAAGCGTCATGTCACCTATAGCCGGGAATATTTTGGCTGGGGCGTGTTCGCTCTGATTGCCCGATAACCTGAAACAGGCGGTGTGGTTTTCACTGCACCGCCATCATGTCAACTGGGAATATTCCCTGGCCTCGCAGACCGCAAAGCGATTTTGTCTTGGGCAAAGAGGCGAGATAAACAATATTGATGCATTCTCTATCTTTTTGAAGGCTAACAAAGCAGACTATACTTATCCACCCATTCATCCCAGAGGCAGTAACTGACGTGAAGGATACGTATTACAACGATACAAGGATCAATGCGTTAATCCAGAATGAGCTGAATAAGTTCTTTGAGGACTACAACGGTATCATCTACGCCTACGCGATAATGAACAAGAAAGACCCTTCACAGATGCGGATAATTAATAATAATCCGGCATGGTTCGACATCTACCTGGAAAGAAAATATCAGTTTATAGACCCTGTTATTATTCGGGCTTTACGCTGTGTGGAAGATTTCTTTTGGGAGAACAAGGTCATCTTGTCTGGCGGATACAACCTGACGCGCATTTTCAACGAAAGTTCTGAACATAACATCTACCAGGGGCAGACATTTCCACTGCATGACTACCTGAATAATCTGGTGGTGTTATCCATCATCAGCCAGGAAGATTCCGGCGTGGACATGGAAAAAAATCGTTCACATTTTATGCACTTTCTTATTCAGTTGCATCAGAAGACGCTCAATCTCTATAGTAAAGTGGATCAGAAAAAGAACGTTTTCTTGTCACCACGTGAACGGCAAATTCTTAAATGGGTTAGCGCCGGAAAAACATACGCCGAGGTGTCGGTTATTTTGTCCATTACGGAACGCACCGTGAAATTCCATATGAGCAACGCAATGAAAAAACTCGGGGTGAACAACGCCAGACATGCGGTAAAACTGGGGATGGAGCTCAGATTGCTCGACAACTGAGCCCCGGCGCCCGTTATATACGAAGCAGTTGCTGGAGCATTTCACGAAGCCAGTCGCTGTTCTTGTCTTTGCGAATGATGTCTTCCACGGCGCTTACGCTGGCAGGCATAAAAATATAATAGATTGTTTCCCCTTTCTCAGAAAGTCCCTTCTGAATAACCTCTACTTTCCAGTTCGCATGACGAAAAATGGCATACATGCCGCGGCTGGCAACAGCATACATTCCCCGATATTGTTTCTTCATACAGTAAACGATCATCGCCAGAAACAGCGCCTTACTGGTGGGCATACTGCGCAAATTTCCGTTGTCGCGTCGTTCTTTATCTAAAAACAGTCGGCTGACTTCACAGCAGGGAATATCGGTAGGAAGACTAATATCGTCAAAGTAATCATGGAATATTTCGCTGATCATTGTCGGCTGGGTCGCATCGATAAATCGCGCGCCGCAAAGTAATTGCCCGTCATGCATGCCCAGCAGGTAAGTCGTTTTTTCGTTGTCAAATTGATCCTTTTCCATGCCGTTAATGCATTCGACTTTCCAGTCGAGCCGCTCGCGAAATGTTCTTCGTCTGAGCCGGTAGAGTTCGGAGGCAAATCCTGGCGGCAATTCATCGTAATCATGCAAAAAAAACTCAACAACAGAGTTCATCCAGTTATTCCTGATAATCACACACTGAAATTATTATCCCCTGTCTTTTAGGACAGCTTTTTTTTATGTCGGGTCTTCCTTATACTTAAAAAATACCTGACCAACAGCACTCGCAATGCTAACTGGTCAGGGGGTCAAAGACCAACGCAACACCAGGGATAAATCCACACGGGATTATCTTACATTTAGCGTCCCGGGTACAGAATGTTAGAAGCACTTAGCGTATAAAAAACCAATAAAGTACGAAAAATATCAAATAACTATAATTAATCTGTTGCCCCTTGTATTTTCAAGGGGTAATATTTTCTGTTGCTTTAGCAAAAATAAACGCCACAGGCTCTCCGTTTCTCTCCTCTCCACAAGCTTTCTTTTCGTAACCGTATGCCTCTGCGCGGCAATCACCGTCATAAGCTGAATGCCGACTCTCGCCGTTATCTTACTGAGTAAACAGACAGTTACCCGTTATTATCACGCAAAACACCAGGGGTTACTGCACGGTGTCGCTTATCCGTTCTATTGACATCTCCTATTGTACAGCCTGGCGATGGGGGCGTAGCGTTTTCCCCGTTAGAGACAGACGGTGAATCGATAAAGCCTGCCTGTCGGATTATGGGCTGTGTCCTATAATCTTGTGGAATATCACTACAGGAGTGACCTCATGGCATTTGTAACGACAGACGACAGTGTAAAGATCTTTTATAAAGATTGGGGAGATAAAACAGCCCAGCCCATCGTGTTTCATCACGGTTGGCCGCTTAGCGCCGATGACTGGGATAATCAGATGTTGTTCTTCCTGGGACAAGGTTACCGCGTCATTGCCATTGACCGTCGCGGTCATGGTCGATCAGATCAGGTCAGTGAAGGGCATGATATGGATCATTATGCTGCTGATGTTAATGCCGTTGTTGAACATCTGGATCTGAAAAATGCGATTCATATCGGTCACTCAACCGGCGGCGGGCAGGTTGCCCGCTATGTCGCGCGCTTCGGACAACCCCAGGGACGCGTGGCGAAAGCGGTGCTGATCAGTGCGGTACCGCCGTTAATGGTAAAAACAGCGGCGAACCCGGAGGGTACGCCTGTAGAAGTATTCGACGGATTCCGTAAAGCGCTGGCCGCGAATCGTGCTCAGTTCTATCTTGATGTGGCCTCCGGTCCTTTTTACGGCTTCAACCGTGAAGGGGCTGACATTTCCCAGGGCACTATTCAGAACTGGTGGCGCCAGGGCATGATGGGAAGCGCAAAAGCCCATTACGAAGGCATCAAGGCATTCTCTGAAACAGACCAAACGGAAGACCTCAAAGCCATCACGCTTCCGGTACTGGTGATGCAGGGCGATGACGACCAGGTTGTGCCCTATAAGACCGCCGCACTTATGCAGGATAAATTGTTGAGCAACAGTGAACTGCGTATTTATCCGGGCTATCCACACGGGATGCACACCACCCATGCGGATGTCATTAATGCTGATATTTTGGCTTTTCTTCGCAAGTAAGCGATGACCGTACCGACTCCCGGAGCAGGTGCAGGCAGGTAAGTTGATATTCTGCCGCTCCTCCGTTGTCAGACCCAATACAAGGCGCACGTTATTCCGCAAGCGTGCGCTTTTTTGCGTGCGACAAATCCGCGCCCTTCATCTCCCACAAGATTTATCCTTCGCGTTCACTTTCTTTATTTTTATAATCCGAACCAACAGTATAATGCAATGTATTGTTCTACATAGCATTTTCGCTACCATACAGACCGCACAACTGATTTTGAAAAACGGGACGATAAAACAGTCATTGCAGCTACTTTGATACTTTCTTGCACAGCAATAGCAGTTGAAAGCACCCGTATTGCCGGTAACACTATTACCTTCATTGTGCCCGCAGCGGATACCCCAGTAATGTGACCAGAGCGCGTGTATATGCCCATCAGCAACGGTATCCCCCCAGTTCCATCGTCGTCAGCGTTTATATCATCCATGAGTTTATCGTGCCTGCTGGACCATTTGCGATTCGCAGCTTAAGCCAACCGGTTCGTGCGGCAATCTTTCCGTTGAGATGAAAAACAAAACGGGAGCAATGAGCGCTTTGTATTGCAGCAGCCCGCGAGAACAGTCTGTATAAATCGCAGCCCTATGACTGGCGCAGCAACGGCCTCATCCTGTGATCGCGAAAATGAACTCGCCGCTAAAAATATCCGTTTTAAACGCCAGTTGGCGGGACAAGCTGAAGCGCTGGCGCGCCTTCAAAAGGCCATGGCACAGTTCACGGCGCGCCTGACGTCGAGAAGGAAACATTTCTACAGCCGTCAGGCTTGACGCAACTGAAGTTTTTCAACGTCACGTTGTTGCAGTGCCGCTTGCCATCTCCTCTTTTACTTCACGAATTTACTGACCTCCGGCGGTACCTTTTCGAGAGTTTACCCATGAGCAGTTGTACCAGTCTATGAGCGACTGCGAATCTTATGTTAATAAATTTACGTTAGTAATAATTGATAGTGAATGTCAGCGCCGACTCCGCCAACCCTGGAGTCACCTGCCCGCCTGATTGGATATATCTGGCCTGCAGAGGGATGCGTAATTGCGTCACTCCCGTATTCCCGGTTACGGGGCCCAGAGGGTCAAAACCTGTTCCCATTGTTATCATGCTGCTATCATTTTGCTTTCTGACCTGCATATCTATCCCCGTTGCGCTGCCAGTACCTGATTTGAGACTGAATGAATCAGGGGTCGGATTGCCATAAACGGGATTAATCAATACACTCATTTGGTTTTTTGCCTGAAAATATCCTGGATAATTCCCCGGGCAGTTATCTAATTCAATATTAAAATCCACCCACTGACTGGTACTTCCCACACCGGTGAAATCTGTCGTCTTGTATTTTCCCATTGGCACGACAACATCAGGTGTCTGGCATGTGAACGGAATAATATTCACTGAGCCGCTAAAAGATACAGATCCCATCGTTATTTTCTTTCCGTCATAGGGGGTACCATCACTCTTAAATATCATACCGTATATGCCAAAAGTGGGCAGGTCACTCCCAGATAAAACTCCTGGCTGTAAGAGGGAACCGTTAACCAATGATATAATATATCCACCATTATAACTGCCTTGCATTTTGGCGCTTGAGTCAAACCATACCTTATCTACTGTATTAACCGCCATGCCTGGCGGTGAAGCAAGTGCAGTAGATAATCCGACCCCAAATGCCGGAGCATTCATCGCAACGACACTGTAATACCTCATCACCCCCGAATTAAAAGAGTAAGAGTTACCATATGAATTTAATGGTTCAAGAAAAACAAACATATCATAACTTGAAGAGTCTCCACTAGTTACGTGACAATTATAATAGTTAGCTAGAGTAATCGAAAGGAAACCACCTGTATATACTGGGACAAACGAAGAATGGTCTACACCGGGTGAAATACTATCTCCACGCAATACTATCTCCTTGTGGCCAATATTCGTGTCGTCACAAACAGGTGCTGCTAAGCCCACAGACGGGTAATTCACCGTAATGAACAATAAAATAGCGAGTAGCATTCTCATGCTACTGCGTGACAGAAACCCTACCGCATTCAGTAACATTCCAGGACCTCTTTCTTCATATTAATTGCTGAATCTTCTTCGGAAACGATGACTTTCATTTTGCACTCCCCCTGATTACCGGCCTTCAGTTTGAGAATATGAGTCCCTGGCTCAAGACGAACAAATATCTGCCCGGCCTGGCCGACGATCGCAATATAATTACCCTTCTCACTGCTGACATCAGCGCCGAAGGGGACTGGTTCTCCTTTCCATCGGGCAGAAATCAGTACGGGGACCCCTGTTTGCGTATTATATTTAACCTTTACAATAGCACCGGCGTAGGGGGCCACCTTACGTGACGTGCTATCAAAGCCGACATTATTCGTCGCATCCTTTGGATCGATGGCCACTTCATTCATTTCATACGCATTCAGATAAGGCACCGCTGCATACCCGGCATTATCAATGCTGATACCAGGGTAAGAGGAAACCCGGGCGCCTTTGGCTCCTCTGGCTTCAATCAACGCCCAGGTATCTGAGGTGTAAGGGCTGAGGGTTGCGCCACCGGAATGCAGGAGCACGGACCCATTCGCACCAAATGACTGGCTCTGATAGTGATTACCAACGCTGCTGCTGCCATTAAGGTACGTATACGGTGTTCGCCACTGCCCGTTAACATACAGACTGCTGCCGGTTGCGCCGCTGGTATTGCGGGCTGTTACCCCATAGCTGTACTGGTTGTCTTCGCCGGCACTTCCGGACAGGGAGGCCGCCTCAGACCAGGATCCATCATTGTTGCGCCCTGTTTCCAGACGCGCGGATGGAACATGTGTATCTCCGGCAGTACCCAAGGGGAAGCTGAGGGACAGAAGCCAGCTGGTATCACTTTTGCCGTACCAGGTGTATGTCCGGTTGACATTTAATCCGTAAGTGACGGAATTCCAGCTATTACTGTAACCGACCTGGAATTGTTTATCGGTATCCTTACTGTTCCAGTAATTCTGTAATGACGCACTTGCATAGAACTGTCCCAGGCCTTCTGGAAGAGACTGGCTGGCAGTCAGGGTATAGCGGCTTTTGGAACGTTTCAGACGCTGTTCATCGTAACCACGCGCCAGCATATCTTTTGTCATCATGGCTGTTGCCAAATCGTAATAGCCCTGCGTTGAAAAACGATAGGTTGCCAGCGTCAGATTGGTGCCCGACCGGGGGATAAATTTTGAATAGCTGAGTCGGTAGCTCTGTCCGGATGACGTTTTATGGCCATATTCCTGACCGTTCGGATTGCCTGAGAAAGAAGCATGCGACTGGGTGATATCCAGAGAAATCGCCCCGGCCTGGGTTCCTATTGCCATACCGGCCTGAGCGGCATAATAACCGTCGCTTTGTTGCCAGCCAGTATAGCCCGTCAGGTAATTTGACAGGCCATGCTGCCAGGTTGCCTCATAAAACTCCGGTTTATCTCTAAGGTTAAGCTGGCGTAATTTACCCGCCGTAAAGGAATAGCGGTACGACCCGGGTCTAATCAACTGCGGCATCGCGGTATACGGGACCAGAAAAAAGTTTTCATTGCCATCTGCTTCCCGAACGGTCACGGCCAGGTCGCCACCAAACCCCGTCGGATAAAGATCGTTAATGACGAATTCACCCGGGGAGACAGTTGTCTCATAAATGATGGCGTTATTCTGGCGTACAGTGACTTTGGCGTTCGTTCTGGCCATCCCCCTGATTTCAGGCGCATAGCCCCGCTGCGAAGTCGGATACATGCGCTCATCGCTGGCAATTTGCATACCGGAAAATGGCAGGGAGTCAAACACCCTGCCTGTGGTATTAGACTGGCCGACAAGCAAGCGACCTTTGATAAATGGAATATCCCGCTGAGCATACGTGTTCAGAGACTGATAATCCTTCTTTCCGTCATCTAACCAGGAATAGGAGCCATTATGACGGAAATACCATGCGCCAAGATTAAATCCGGTATTCAGCGAGGCAAACATCGATTTATAATCATAATGACTGGACTGACTTGTCCAGGCGTTCAGACCGTAGCTGAGAAATGCTGCAGGTATACCGCTATCCCAGAGCTCCGGGTTCACGGAACCACGCGCAGAGCGATGAACATATTTTTGCGGCAACGTAATATCCAGTACCTGCTCTCCCGCATCGAATTCGACCCTGGCATTCGGGATGCCGGATAAGATTTCAGTGCAGCCATCAGAATCGGGTTGCCGCACTGTGTCGGTCTCATTCATTCTTTCCCAGGCCAGAGGGATGACTTTCAGTAATTCCGGCGTAATACAGACGTAACCAGAATTATCCGCCCGGCTTTTGATCTCGATATTTTCATTCCCTATCTCACTACCATTTATCCGAATGGTGGCATAATATTTCCCAGGTAAAAGAAAACCGCGCTTTGAAAAGCGGCTGGTATCGACGGGTTGATTATTTTGTAACATCAGCACATCACTGATAAATTCAACGTCCCCGGTCCCAGGGTCAGGTAACACTTCTGTGTGAAGATTCCCGGGCAGCGCTTCAGTGTGTTCCATAGCTTCAGATGAATGCGGTATACTGCAAAAACCAGCAATAGCTGCTGCAAGTAAGTTCTTGCGGAAATATTTATTATGGTTTTTCACGTGATATTCCCTGTCAAACAGACGTTTTATTTAACTGCAGCAGATTTCTCAGTGACTGCCCCATAATCATTGACGACGTTAAAGTGAATCATTTGGCCATGGCTTACCTGCAACGGAAAGAATTCAGCTTCAAAAGGTGCTATCATTTTCCCTTCTGTCTTTTTTCCATTCGCTTGTACGCCAGAAACAGATACATACCAGGGCGTTTTATTCGTCGCCTGTAATTTCCCCTCTACGGTTTTCCATTCGAGCTTATCCGGGGCTTCAAGGGATATTCCCTGCAGTGCTTCCGGCCGATAAAAAAGTTTTATCCGGGTACGAAAGGCAATTTGTAAAAAATTCTCATCTTTTTTGGAACTGTTGCGTGCAGGCACCTCAAGCACATTAAGCCAGAAGACAGACTCTTTGTCCGAAGGCAGTTGCTCTCCGGTAAAGCTGATCTGTAGTGTCTGACCTTTGCCGGGATCAACACGGTTTATAGGTGGCGTCACAATAAACGGGGCCGTGCTGGTATCCGGTGATTTGCTCATAACGCCATCATCGATCCAGCTCTGGATAAGTACGGGGGATTTACCATTATTATTAAGTTTCACACTGACAGAGCGCTCCCCCTGAGAATAGATCACCCGGGTACCGGTAATAACGATACTGGCTTTTACGGGGGCGCTAAGTAACACCAGATAAAGCATGAACAGTGAGCTGAGTGTCAGAATAGAAAAAAAGTTATGCTTCCGTTGCACAGGCATAAATCCACCCTCTGTGAAAGGGAGCCTGGGCTCCCCTGATTAATGAAGTACGTTGAATTACATGTACTGAATGGAGTAAACCACCTGGCTGATAACTGTCCCGGCAGTGGTTGCAGTATCAGCAAAGTACTCAACCGAATAAGGCAGGTTCGCACTGCCAGAGGAAACATCAACATAAGTAGTGTTGACAGCCTGATTTCCGTTACCCGCCACGATGACATCTCCATTCGCAGAGGATTCATCGCGCAGCTGCAGACTGACACCGGTTGCCGTTCCGGTCTTATTCAGCAGATGTCCGCTTGGTAAATCCACGGTCGGACCTGCTTCAAAGAACGCGGAGGCGTTTTGCAGAGTGCCCTGGCAATTAGTCAGAGCAATATTAAATCCCGTACGCCCCGCGGTCTGGCCTGCAGTAGTCAACTGGTTGGTACCAACGGTAGGCAGAATAACCGTTGCATCTGCACCCTGTGTATCAACGACGGCATCACAGGTAGTGGCAGTCAGTTGACCATTAAAGGTAATGGTTCCTGTCGATGCAGCATTCGCAGAATTTACAGTTGCACCCAGAACAGCAAACAGCGTTAATGCAATAGCACTTTTTTTCATGTCTATATCCTTTGAACATATTTATATACGATAGAGTTGTAATAAGGAGATGCGAAAATATCCTTATCAAACCACTTACTTAAAAGGTGAACATCACCAGGTACTACAAAAAACATAAGGCGTTGAGTTATTAAAACTCTCGGCATTAATCGTAACAGCTTTTCAGACAGATATTTTTTCAATAAAACGTAATGAGTTTCTACACCTGCCCTGCACTAATTTGTTTTAGTGCGCTCACCACAAAATGGGCTTCACCGTCACCATTAACCATCATCTTTTGATATGCGGAGCGTTTGTAATGACTGGTTTTTTTAACCCCGACTTCATATCTGAAAGCGTTGAACTGACACCCTGTTAAATTAAAATAATTAAAAATAACCTGCTCCTCTTTCTGAGTAAGTGATATGTTTGTCATACTGCATATCCTCCCATATCTCTTAATCATCTCTAACATCCGCCATATCGAAAGACTTCTGTTTATTACCAGTGCTCCCTTATAATAAAGGATCATTTCTCTTTTACCGATAGTTCTCAGAGAGTAAATCACGTTGGAGCTAAAATATGTCGCGAACTTCCTGATAAGGTTTAAGTCATCCACTGCCAATATAATGATACTATTTCCAGTACGGACGTCATAAACGATGCTATCAGAAAAGAATTCCTGCTGTTTGTGATGTATATAATGACAGTACACATTCAGATATTTTGTCTCTTTTAATAAGAACTCCAGTCCATTAAGATAAAAATAATCATCGGATAAAATTATAACGGTTTTTTTTACTGCCATGGAGTCATACCTGTCAGCGGTAATTTTTCATAAATTCACAAAAAGCAGGTACGGGTAAAGGTCGGGAAAATAAGTAACCTTGCATAAAAATGATCCCAGCCGACTTCAACGCCTCTTTTTGAAAGTGATTTTCTACACCTTCTGCAACAACATCCACGCTACAGATAGATGATATTTTAACAATACCATCAATCAGTTTACGATAAACTAATCCCAGGTTTCCTTTTACCTGTGTAACCAAACGATCCAGCTTTAGGGTTGTTACATTATTCACCCCAAAAAATTTTAGGGCAGCAGTGTTCATCCCTACATCATCAATAGCGAACTTCACTCCGATAGAATCATAGAATGCGATTGCATCCAGAATATCATTGGTCGCATCAGTGATATTCCGCTCCACAATCTCCAACAGGATCACGACATCTGTTTTGAAGTAACTCCTGAATTTCATTACAGCATTCCTGATGGTTTCAGAGTTGATCTGGCCACAGGTGATGTTCAGAGAAAAAACAAAACCCGACGGGATTTCGTTAATACCATCATTTTTCCTTAAGGTTTCAGCTGTTTTTAATAAAAGCTCTCTGGCGTAATAATCCGCACGCTCAGGTACCTCAAGCTCTTCAATATGCAGCTGATTCAGTATGTATCCTTTTTTTGTTTTTACTCTGCAGAGAATTTCAGCTCCTACGATACAATTTTCATAAGTATTAATAACAGGCTGAAGGAAAGGCGTAACATCCATTACACAATTGTAAGAGCATTTATTTTCAAGTGTATCTTTTATTTTCTGCATGTTACCTACTCTTCCTTTTCACTGCTCGCTTGTTTTGCCACTCGTTTGTACCAGCGTGGCTCTCTGCAATGAATCAATCATAACCTTCCCTCGCGTCATTTGATATATTATATTGAAGAATATAGAAATTTTAGAGAATTAATCTGTTGATATATGGATTTACAATTTAAAAAATCTATTTTATAGATTCCAACCCCTCAGTTAAGTTATTTTTACGAACTTGTAGTTTATATGTGAAATAAACATAACGAAGCTGTCAGATTATATTGTAATGCTATAATTATCTTAAATTTATCTTAAATGGCACCTCTCTTTATATTCACGTGACAGATGAATTAAATATGCTAGACTCTGCACCAAAAACAACAACAGCACTATTTCATGCGGGTATTATGCCGGTAAAAGTGCCATAGCTATGATCTGAGGTATAAGGACGGGGTATGCTCTATATAATTAATGAGAATATTGTTTATGATGACGTTCAAAGTTCTTTAACTAACTGTAATAGTTATGACTCCATTATTCTCCCTGCAACAGCTTCCCGGTTACTGTCGCTGTTTATCAGATATCAGGGTTCGACATTGACACGTGAAGAGATTCTGAATTGTGTATGGGATGAATATGGGTATAAGACATCAAACAATACGCTCACACAATATGTATCTCTGATAAGAAAAAACTTCCAGCTACTTGGTGAATCAGCAGATATCATCATTACTATTCCTCGTACCGGATTTGTGATGAAAAAAGAAGTAAAAGTGCGAATGATAGAATCCGAAAATGAAAAGCAAGATCTTTTGCTTACGGATACAGATTCTTTTAGTAAAGATTTATTACCTGAAACCTTAGAACAGGTAATGACTTACTCAAATATAGATCTTAAAAATGAAGGGGAAAGAACGAGTGGTTTAACAAATAAAAGTAAAAAGTTAGTATGGCTTCATGGTTTTAATGCTTTGTCATTAATTATGCTATGTCTTATTTGTTATTATATTTCGCTAAACAAAAATGAGATGAAAGTAGCCAGAGTCTACCTTGCCGGTATGATTGACAGCTGCCCGATATATATGTTTTACAAAAGTTCATATGAACTCCTGCCCAAGAGAGTCACCTTAACTGAGAACATGGCCAGATCAAAACTACCGTGTCTTACGGGGAGTTTTTATATCTTCCAACAGGAGGATAGCCTGATTTTTGATGAGGTAGGACGACAATTCATCAGCAGATGTAGTTATCAGGCGGGCAAAAAGAACAAGCTATCCAGCTGTAAGAGTGTATTTAATCATGAATAAAAAATATAAATTTTTCACCATCTTTTTCTTTGTGATACTATCCATTATACTTGTTACAATCAGCAACATGACTAAAAGTGGAAATATCAACTGCACTGGTACCTTACAAATGAATTCACCTGATGAACATGAGTATCTTTTTAATGGAACTATCAGTGTGGTGATACGACAAGGTACTGAAAGTGTGATCAGTATTTTCGGCACATCGATATCGACAAAGCAATCATCCCCTATCAATACCCACCTTGTAAATCGGGATATAACATTCAAGGTCCTGAGTAGAAAAAAAAGTGATTTTTACATAAGTAATTTGAAAACCATTGCTCATCCTAGTGATAGCATGACGGAGGCAGAAGCCTCAGGGCTGATTTTCGACATGTTTGATCTTGAACACAACAGGCTCACCGTTCGACGATATCTCAATGCCTTTGTTTTCGGTGATGTCCCTCTTCCTTTATTTATTTGTTTGAAAAAAAGATAAAGGAACCTAACCCTACACCTAATCCATTTGGTTCAAAATTTCGATGTCAATACAGTAAGGCAGGTTGAAGATTAATTTCCAGCTGTTTCGTCTTCATAGTTAATTTCGTGGTGAAGAAGAACGGGGCTGGCTTCAGAATGAGCCGATGGCTTGCAGGTCGGCTCATGTATGAGTTAGGACTGACCAGTTGTCAGCAGCCCATTCATCGGGACAAGCACAGTGGTCATGAACACATCGTTATCACAAATCATCTTTTTGCGACAGGACAGTCATAGCGACGCTGATACCTCTCGCGCACCATGTCCTCAAACGAATTTTCAGCATCCTGTCGACGGCTAAGCTTTCGTTCAATGGAAGCGGGGGAGAAAGCAACCATACAGTTGACAGAAAACGTCTCACATAAATTAAAGGAGGTTATAGGGCCCGTAAGATGTTGGCTAATGTTGTCTGTCAGCTGTGATTATTCATCGGCTGACCGTTCATAACCGTGGTTTATCACACCCGGAACGTGGTCATGTGCGACGCCCTGAGTTAAATACGAGACAAACAAGCAAAAGCAGGGCTGCAGGAGCAGTACCATCTGATAGTCAAGGGAACCCGCTGCGATGATGCCAAGAACCTGTGGGCATGACAGGAACATACCCGGTACTGTATCTTATAAAATACTAATCAGCCCTGCTGTCGACGGCTTACTCTCTCCTTTATCGTCAGGTAAGGCGATAAACAGCAGGGGTAAGGGGGCAAATTCAACCGTCGTGTTTTTCAGTTCTTCAACGACCTGCTCTGTTATATCAACATTTTCTTCAGACGCGAGTACCAGAGAGCCATAGAGCATGAAAAACAGCCCATTTTTTTCACTAATCTTTTTGGCAGTCTCGATCGCCTCCTGAATAATTACGTTTCTTGCGGATTGCCGGCATGAATACTGTCTCAGTCAGGACTGCCGCAGAAATGAGCCGTTCGTTCCTGCGGCAGTTCGCTTATAAGATTACTGGTAGTCAATGGTATAAATAACTTTACCGTTCGCACTGCCGCCAGTGATATCCCCTGTACGGATGTAACGGGCATATACCGGTACACGGAACGTGCTGCTGCCCAGGTCAATGGTGCCGCCCCACCCGGAGTTCAGGTCCATCACTCCGGCGTCATCAGGAGCTGAAGATAACTGAATACCCACACCGGTAGCGTTATCGCCGTTAGAGGTATCAAGCGCAATAATTCCTTGCGTGGCGTCAATCAGGCCGGTAGAGGACGTAAAGCGCACCGCCCAGGTGTTAGCGGCATTGCCTTTATTTGCAGGGTAATCGTCGACATAAAAATTCAGCGTATCGGTATTCCTGATGGTTTTATTCAGGGTTCCTCCCTGACCATAAAATGCGTCATCGCAGATCATCGTCAGGCTACTGTCCACCCATTCACTGGCATCCCCGATATTATTAAAATTGCGCTTTTGATGGCTTCCCATGCGGACGATTTTATCCCCCTCGCTCGCACTGCAGGTGGGTTTGTTAATACTAATTATGCCAGAGAAATTAAGCCTGACCAACTGCTGAGATAATGTGGTTCCGTCACTTATTTCAAGCTTTACAGTTGCGGTAGGTAGCAGGGCACCATTAATTGTTCCATACGATATTGGACCGGTTTTAATCAGGTGAAATCGCAGGTTTGTGGAAAGAGTATAGTTGTTCATTACGTTAGAGGGACTGTTATTGCCTGGCTCAGTAAGAGTTCCCAATTTAATAGGTACAGCGTGTTGTGCCGGCCAGCCGTTTTCTGTCGAGCCGTTACTTACCTGCAATACCATACCAATGCCTTCAATGCCCGTGTTGTAGATTTTTCCACTATAAATGCCTATATCGCCAGTCCAGATACCTAATGGGGCACTTTCATACGTCCAGTCATATTGAGTATTCTCCGGAATAATGTTGTTGGTACATTCTACATTTATACCAGTAATAAATGAAATCCATCCGTTATAAAGTGACGTCCCGACGGGTTCTGAAGAGCCTGTCAGGCGGGATATATTAAAGGGAAACGTCATATTCAGCGGATAGGCTGAAGGATCCATTGAAGGGCCATAGTTTAAACCTGGATTACCTGTTGGTATACCTGCGACAAACTGGCATTCCGCCAGTGTCTTTTCGCTTATGCATAATCCGCTCATCAGGACCAGACCGGCCAGTATGGTTCGCTTTTTTCTGCTCAGGCTTTTTTGAAGATTCATTTTCATTTATTTATTCCTTACCGACCGCACACCGCACGGAATTCCTGCAGGGGGGTACCGCGCGCTTTTTTGTTAACGGGCTGCAGGTTGTACGGCACGTTACACTGCTGGTCTTCGTTACGGCCCCAGGCCACCTTCAGCGTTCCGCTGTCTTTCTCTACGCGAGCGTAGATCTGGCCACCCTGACCCACGTAGCCCACCACCGTGTTATTTTCATCGCGGGCCTCTGCGCCGAACGGCACCGGCTCTCCCCGGTGCGTCGCGGTGATAAGTACGGGGCGACCCTGACGGGCGCTGTAGCTCAGTTTCACGATCGCCAGATCCTTAGGGGCGACCTTTTGCGCGGTGTTGTCCAGCTCCACGCCGGCGTCAGTTCCCGCAAGGTCGATGGCCACTTCATTCATCTGATACGGGTTCAGGTACGGCACGGCCGCGTAGCCAAAACGGTCAACATAGATACCGGAGTAACCGCTAACCCTTGCCCCTTCCGCGCCTTTGGCTTCAACCAGCGCAAAGGTGTCTCCCTGATAGGGCGTGAAGGTGACACTCTCTCTGTGGCCAATTACCGTTCCGCTCAGGCCTGCCGACGCAGTGGTGTAGTGCTTACCTGCGCCCAGGCTGCCGGAGAACGTGGTAACCGGAGTGCGGTACTGCCCGTTGGCCGCCATGCTGTTGCCCGTTCCGCTGTCCGCGGTCGTCGCGGACAGGCCGTAGTTCATCTGGTTTTCACTGCCCGCACTGCCGCTTACCCCGGCCTGCCAGGCGCTGCGGCCGTCACTGTTGTTTGTGTAGTTCATTCGTCCGGTCGGTGCGCCTGGCTGACTGCCTAACGGCAGGCTCACTGTCAACATGATGGTGTCCTGCTTTTTCCCCGTCTGGTCATAGCTTCGTGCGGCGCTGATACCGTACGTCATCCGGTTCCACATGTTGTTGTAGCCCACCTGATACTGCTTATCGGTACCTGATGCGTTCCAGTAATTCTGCACGGAGGCGCTGATGTACAGCTGTCCCCAGTCTGCCAGCCCCTGATTCGCCATCAGCGTGTAACGACTTTTGGTACGCCGTATCGTATCGTTACCATATCCGCGATCCAGCACGTCCCGCGTCTGCATCGCGGTCAGGTAATCCATGTAGTGTTCAGTCGAGAAGCGGTACGCTGCCAGGGAGAAGTGACTCTGCGTCTGCGTGATGTTTTTGCTGTAGCTCAGCCGGTAACTCTCTCCACTTACGGATCTGCCGTCCCGTGAACGATCCCCCAGCTCTGCCCGGGCATGGGTGACATCCATGCTGAATGCCCCCGCCGGGGTGGAAAAGGCCCCACCCAACTGGCCGGCCATATAATGTTCGCTTCCCTGCAGACCACCGGAAACAGTAAGGCGGTTGCTCAGACCGTACTGCCAGGTTCCCTGAAGCAGCATCGGATCATTTTTCAGCGAAGGGACATTCAGTTCCCCGCCGGCAAATTCATAGCGTGACAGCCCCGGTCTCAGGAGCTGTGATACCGACGAGAAAGGCACTTTAAAGGTCTGCTCGCCGCCGTCAGCTTCGCGTACAACGACATCCAGATCGCCTCCGTATCCTGTCGGATACAGGTCATCAATCACAAACTCGCCCGGGCTGACCGTTGTTTCATACAGTACCGCCCCGTTTTGCCGAATGGTGACCTTCGCGTTTGTTCGCGCTATCCCCCTGACCTCCGGAGCGTAGCCACGGCGTGACGATGGCTCCATGCGGTCATCGCTCTCCAGCATCAGTCCGGAGAAAGGCAGGGTGTCGAACAGGCGGCCTGAAGTATGGGTCACGCCTGCGCGGAACCGCCCCTTAATCTGCGGAATATCCCGCTGGACATAGGTGTTGTTATCCTGATAGTCGCCCCCCGTCATACTGCTCCATGACCAGTTTCCGGTATGCCTGAAATACCAGCTCCCCAGGTTCACGCCACCGTTGAGCGAGCTGAACAGGCTGCGGTAACTGGTGTGATAACCATCCATGTTATAGGCATTGAAGTTATACCCCAGCAGTGCGGCAGGAATTCCGTTTTCCCAGGCAGACGGCGGAACCGCGCCGCGGGGCATCCTGTCAACATACACCTGGGGAACGCCGATCATGAGCGCCTGCTCGCTACTGTCAAAGACCAGTGTCGCCTGAGGAATGAGGGCCCTGAGATCCACACAATCTGTCGTCAGCGCATTTTCCGGCAGCTTCAGAGGCAGCTGTGCAAGCAGTGCCGGTGACAGGCAGGGCTCGACCGTTTTGTCTTCTCTTTCCCTGAAGGTCACCTCTTCCGTCATCTGGATCTGGTCGTTAACAAAAATACGGGTACGGAATGTACCCGGCGTGGCCGACGCGCCACGGGAGAAACGTGTCAAATCCAGTGGAATATCACTTCCCATCGAAAGAAACGATGGATCGAACTGCACTTCTTCAGGCGTGTTTTTTTCCATTGCGTACAGAGGCAGGTTAACCGACGCGGCAACAGCCAGCGACAGAAAAGCCCGTCTTCCTGGATATACTAATCCCTGCATAGTAGCCTCAGGTTGGTTATCTGATTAATGTTCTGATCGGTCGATGGCGTTAGATCCACTGACGCACTGATCGGTACACGCGTGTTACTTCACGGTGTATTCCTGTTCACGGGATGCGCCGTAGTCGTCTATCCAGGTGACAGTAATGATGTTGCCCGGGACCGCGCGAATGCTGCTGTATGTCCTGTTTTCCAGAGGCGGAACCATCCCGGCCTCCACTTTCTTGCCGGCGACGGTGATACTGCTCAGGGAATAATGAAACGGGGTCGGGTTCTTAACCGTCAGCCCGTTGCTGCCCTGATCCCAGGCGAGCTGTCTGACCATTTCTGAAGGGTTGTATTTTTTTAGGGCAGCAGGCCGGTAGAAAAGTTTGATGCGCGAGCGAACCGCAAGCTGCAGATAGTTATCCGGCTCAGTGTCTTTCGTTTCCGGTTTTGCCGGGATTTCCAGGACGTTGAGCCACCAGACAGACTCCCGGTCCTGTCGGAGCGCGGAGACGTTTGTCGCACTGATACGTAGCGACTGCCCTTTTCCCGGCTCCACGCGGTTGATCGGCGGAGTCAGTACAAAGGGGGTGACGATCTTGTCCGGCGTCGCTTTCGAATCACCATTATCCAGCCAGCTCTGGACAAGAACCGGACGTTTTCCGGTATTTGTCAGTTTGACCGTGACTTCACGGGAGTCTGCAGGATAAATCACCCGGGTTCCGTCAATGACAACACCGGAGTATGCCGGCACAGAAAACAGCGCAGCCGCCAGTGGGAGCACACAGGCAGACCAGTATTTTGCGTAAGAAAAGGACATGTACACTCCGTATAAAAAGGGGGCATTGCCCCCCAATAATTGGTTTACCTGAATTTCAGATAGTCAGTAACGCGTGTAATTACTGATAATCGATGTTGTAAGTCACCAGCGAGGTGACCGCACCCGGCGTCACGGCATTGTCTTGTTCAGCGTAATATTCCACGAGGTACGGCAGGTTCGCGGCACCGGAAGAAATATCGTGGTAGCCAATAGCCGATGGGCCGGTCTGGCTCTGGTCACCCACTTTGATAACGCTGTTATCGGAACCATCGCGTAACTGCAGGCTGACGAACTGTGCGCCGGTCGGGTCAGTATTCAACAGACGCCCTGTGTTGCTGTCCACGGTCATACCTGCCTGGAAGAACGCCTTGGCGGTATTGAGCGAGGTGCCGGAACAATTGGTCAGGCTCATGACGAAACCGGTTGTACCGTTTACATCCCCGGAGAACGGAATGGAAGACGCCGATACTGAAGGAAGGTTAACGGTCCCATCTGCCCCACCGCCTGCAACACTGACATCACAGGTGCTGTCGGTGATGGCGCCGTTAAAGGTAATGGTACCGGTATCTACAGCCATCGCGCCGGTAGTCATCAGTGCAGAGGAGACCAGCGTAGCCAGCAACAGACGATTCAGTTTCATATTTAAAGCTCCATTTATTAATAAAAGTCACCCGCCGGTCATTTCCTGCAGGTTTTCCCACCGCCCGTTTCACTGGAATAAATGTGGGTATTTCTGTTATTCACAGAATTTACCTGAATACATTTATCAATACCCATTGAAAACAGGCAATACTGGTTTCCCTGTCATAAAGACCAGGAAATAATTTAATTCACGTTTATAATGACGCTCAGATAACTTTTGACATTTCTAAAATGTCGCGGCAAATCAGAACACCTACAGAATTACATTTATTGAGTCCATATTTTTGCAACATATCGCGTTTAATGCGGTAAACTGATTTCGTTGTCAGCTTGGGTGGCGCATTTATCTCACTTATAGAGCCTCCGTAGCTCAGTTGCGTAAAAATATTCAGCGCACGCAGTGGCACTACGCATTGCCGCGGCGGAATGCATGCAACATTATCCAGCAGATACACAAACTCTCTCACTGACTTTTTTTTTGATACCAGACAGGGGAAATGGTATCGGGAGTTGCTCTCCGTCAGCGGTATATCGACCACAATAAATAATTTCGCTCTTAACAGAACGGGTAATCTGAGTAAGCGACTGCGCAGATGATTATTATCCACTGCAATTATCACAATATCTTCAGGCGCAGGGTTTAATCCGCACCACTCTTTATTGATGTTGATAAAAATCGAATCCGGATAGCGTTGTTCAGCTATCCATTCGAGAGAGTTAATAAAATAGGCATCATCTGAAACAAACCAGTATTTCATTACAACCTCATTGTCCATATAGATATCTGAATAATTAAATCTGGTTTCGCTCCCATCCGTTAGCCGACATTTTAATAGAGGTTTTTTATTTTTGTTTAATCAAATTTAACGATTGAATTAAGTTAATTGATAGGTTTTACTTGCTGTTATTTGAATGTTAACTGTTCTGAAGACAGATTAAATTAAATAAAATATTCAGTATGTTAACCATTATGTTTGAAGGCGAATGGGCATAAAGACTTAATTAAATGAACAATACAATACACATATGCACATTCATAACAAAAAGTGACAAAATGTCAGGATAAAATAAAGTAAAGCAATTCATTCATGATAGTTAATGTGGGGGTTTATCCCAAGACCAGCTTTTTATATAAACCTCAACGGCGCTTAAACAGATTTTTTATTTATTTCATCATAAAAAAACAAATGTTTCGCTAATCAATTCGAGGAAATTCCTAATTAATAAGGGATTATTCCTAGAATAAAAAACTGAAATAAGAATAAGTCTCATTTTTTTTATCCAGACTGTACAAACGATTTAGGAATAAACCCCATAAAAAAACTTCTTGATTTGTGATCTGAATCACGCGAATTGTTAAATTTTGCAACCTGGATGAGATTAATCCTAAAAATAAAGTCTTACTGTTCTTGTTATAAATTTTAATTACGCCTCTGGCGAGGAAAAGGCGTTAAGCCTGGCATGCAGCCGTAACTTATTATAATTTCAGGTGAAACTTAATAACCCCTGAACATTTCATAGCCTGTTTTTGTCTGACTACAGGTATTCTTATTATCCTGACCTCTTTCAGAGCCTGCCAATACGGTCGGATGAGGTGTTACAGGTCTGTGAGGATTGTGTAACCGCCAGCTGTATAAAGGAGACAGCGACGACATCCTTGCCAGTCTCGCCCTAACTGCGCGTCGGGAAAAACCGCTGGTCATTCAGGAACAAGGAAGCACTGAAACACTATTTCCGTCAGATGCCCCCAAATACCGGGCCGTTTGGTATCGATGTTATCTCTGATGCGATGTCCGCCGTCGTGGATAAATCCGGCCCGGCAATCGTTTATGGCACAGCCCAAAATCCCGATTCTGATTATTTACGGCGATAACATACCGGATAAACCTGTCGCCATGCCCGCGCAGGACAGCTGGGGCGTACGTCTGGCGATGGCTCGTGAGTGGCGTGACGTGGTGAACAAGCATGGCGGTGATGTGACGGTGACGCATCTACCTGAAGTGGGAATCAAAGGAAATACTCATTTCCCGTTCTCTGATTTAAATAATGTGCAGATTGCTGATTTGGTGAGTCAATTACTGAAGGAAAAAAATCTACAATAGAACAAAATCGTATTGAGCCCTCAATAATGAAGGCTCAATACCCAGATCAGCGTTAGCGATCGTGAATTTTCACACCAAGACAGCCACGCACAAACTCTGGATTAAAGTGTTTCACGGCATCACCGACGTAGCCTAAATCGAGTGCGCTGATTTGCGCCATTTCGCTCTCAGTCAATGAGAAATCCCAGATGGCAAAGTTCTCTTCAATACGT
This sequence comes from Citrobacter sp. Cs237, assembly GCF_030332325.1. Taxonomy (NCBI): domain Bacteria; kingdom Pseudomonadati; phylum Pseudomonadota; class Gammaproteobacteria; order Enterobacterales; family Enterobacteriaceae; genus Citrobacter; species Citrobacter sp. Cs237. The sequence goes on from NZ_JAOWIB010000094.1 coordinate 242,350, forward strand.
TCCTGACGGGTGGATTTAGGGATAACAGTGACACCACGCTGCACATTCCAGCGCAGGACAACCTGAGCAACTGTTTTTTTGTGAGCATCAGCAATTTGCTGCAGCATTTCATTTTCATAGGGCTTATGCCTTCCCCCGCCTAAGGGTGCCCATGCTTCCGGCTGAACGTTGTAATACTTCATGGTTTCAAGTGCAGCAGGCTGCGCAAAGTAAGGATGCAATTCAACCTGATTCACCATTGGCCTGATTCTGACGGTTTCGCAGAAATTTGCTAATACATGAGCATAGAAATTGGACACCCCAATCGCCTTAAGCTTACCGGCATCATAGGCATCTTCAAGCGCTCGCCACCCACTGAAGTAATCACGCATAGCCTGATGCAATAAATAAAGGTCAAAATATTCCAGCCCTGATTTTTCTAACGACGCTTCAATCCCTGCTTTGGCCATATCGTAACTGGCCATGTCCTGTACCCACAGTTTTGAGGTAATAAATAACTCTTCGCGGCTACATAACCCTTTGGCAATCGCCTCGCGCACTGCGTCACCAACAGCATCTTCATTACCGTAAACTGCTGCGGTATCGATAAGGCGGTAGCCAGTACGAATAGCAGTCAATACTGACTGTTTACATTCTTCTTTATCTGTTACCTGAAAAACACCGAAACCTGCCATCGGCATTTTCAGGTTATTGTTTAATAATGAATAATCCACTTTTGAATTCCTCTGCCATACCTGAATAATCATTCTAGAATAAAAAGACAGACATGAGTTAGGCGCGAAATCTGATATGACTTATGCACGTTTTTCATAAATTACGCCCCCGAAATCGACCAGCTTAACGCCGTAAATTACCTTTCCATTAAGTGCCCCTTCGCTATGCATTACGCTACACTACTCCATCACTTTCTTTTGGTAGTAAGGGGCACAGGTTGGCACGGGAAAACCTTAATGATTTAATGGCGTTTATAGTGGTCGCACGTGAAAAGAGCTTTACCAAAGCAGCGGCGCATTTAGGCGTTTCACAATCAGCCCTCAGCCATACCATTCGAACCCTCGAATCCCGTCTGGGGATGAAACTTCTGACCCGTACCACACGCAGTATTTCGTTGACCGATATAGGGCAATCCATGCTGGATGACCTCTGCCCTTATATTGATGGGATCCAGGGGCGATTACAGTCACTGAAGGACCTCAACAGTAAAGCCGCCGGTACGGTACGTATATCAACGTCAGATTATGCGATCGACTCTGTTATCTGGCCCAAGCTTGAGCCGCTACTCAAGAAATACCCGGATATTACTCTGGAGCTGATTGATGACTATGCGCTGACGGATATTGTCTCCGGCCGCTTTGACGCAGGGACGCGACTCGGTGAGCAAATATCTAATGGCATGATCTCCGTGCGTATCGGCCCGGATGTGCGCTTTGCTGTCGTCGGTTCTCCTGACTATTTTTCCCGCCACCCTTACCCGCAGCATCCTAACGATCTTATTGATCACAACTGCATCAATCTTCGTTTTCCCACCCACGGTAATTTGTATGTCTGGGAGTTCGAAAAAGAAGGAAAGAGCCTGAACGTCAAGGTCAGCGGTCAGCTTGTGTTTAGTCGTATCTATCAGAATTTGCAGGCTGCCATAGAAGGATATGGGCTGGCACATGTTCCCCGTGATATAGCAGAGAAACAGCTCGCCCGCGGCGAACTGATTAGCGTCCTTGAAGACTGGTGTCCTTACTGGGATGGTTATTACATCTACTACCCGGAAAACAGAAATCATTCGAAAGCTTTCCAGCTCGTTATTGACGCGCTGCGCCACTACAAACATCCCTGAACAGGCCCTGGCAGGATTAACGACCTGTGACTCCTGGAAGAAAAAAGCCAGAACCTGTTCAGGTGCTGGCTTTTGCGAATCGTCAGCCGTCAGGCCTGGTTTCTGCCTGTAAATACCTCTTTAAATACGGGTAAAGCTGAGAAAATGTTTGGCCAGCCCGCCACAAAGGCCAGCTGTGTCAAGACCTCTGAGGCCTGAGTCTGGGTCAAACCATTATCCATCGCCCGATTAAGATGATACGGCACTTGCGCCACTTGCCCGGCGGTAACCAGTGCACTAACCGTTACCAGGCTTCGGTCCCGTGGTGCCAGACCCGGCCGCAGCCACAGGTCAAGGAATAGTGCATCCGTGGTGTATTTCACGACCCCCGGTGATACCTTGCCAAAGTTTGACTCAACCATCGTGGCACGTTGGTTTTCCGACGCTTTATCCAGAGGCAGGAAATCCACTTTATCCCCTGGCAAGGATGCCGTATCGATATGGCGGTGCGCAAAGACGTTGCGGGCAACCAGCGCCGCAGAGGTGGCGTTTGGCCAGCCAGCATAAAATGCCAGATGGGTAATAACCTCGGAGATTTCAGCGGGCTTCACGCCGCTATCCAGCGCCACGTTAAGGTAGTGCGGAAGCTCAGCCGTATCATTCCGGCTGATGAGTGCTGCAATCGTGACCAGGCTGCGGTCGCGACGTGACAACTCCGGACGATTCCAGAGATCTTTTTCAATAAATCGTTCAGCATACGCAGCCATAGCGGGTGCGACTTCAGCAACGGCGCCATGTGTATCTTTTTGTGTCATTTTCAAACTCCTGTTTTGCGTGGTTTGGGAAACGCATCCGCTCATCAATAACAGAGAAAGAATCGCCAGAAATATCCTGCTTATCATTCATTTTCTCCCGCCGAGTGACGATTATTCCGTCAACAGTTCAAATCTGGCGCTGTAGGCATCAGGGTGGACGGGCAATGCATCTGGCTCATCTAATTGCCCAAGTTTCATTAAGCCAGACACATAGCTATGGGATTTATAAAAAATAGCCAGATTTCCCCAGGGCGCATAAAGGGTTATATCGCCTTTTTTTGCTGACGTTCCTTCGGGTGAACCTTCGGTGGTCAACCGGGAAGGTAAGTCACTTATTTTCTCCTCCCCGGCATAATCTTTCAGTTGCAACGTAAGCGGTAATAAGGCCGCAAATTCTCGGCTCGCAGGAGAGTTATTCAGGGTCGCGGTAAGGGTTTTATCGTTAAGTATGATATTTATCTTCATTACATTTTCCTCTGTATTCCGCGCGCTCGCCGTAGCCGAAAACATGAATATCAGACCCAATATGCCCCATCCTGAAAATCTGGAAAATACACGTTGGTTTTTTGAATAAATAAACATGAGGAGCCACTCGGACGACATCAATTGCGACTGTTTTTAAAAAAGACGCAGAGGCGTTGTGAAAGCGGTAGCCAACGCGCGCTACCGCCTGCGTATTTTCGTTTATTCTGCGCTCAGCGAGGCCATATCAATGACGAAGCGGTGGGCCATGTCTCCCTGTGCAAGGCGAGCGAAAGCATCGTTGATCTGATCGATATTTATCATTTCGCACTCAGGATAGACATCGTGCTTCGCGCAGAAATCCAGGACTTCCTGGGTTTCCGCAATGCCGCCGATCAGCGAACCTGCAACGCGACGGCGTCCCATGATCAGAGGAACCGTGAGCGGTTCATCCATCAGACCAACCTGGCCGACAATGACTAACGAGCCATCAATATCCAATAACGGGGTATAGATATTCAGGTCATGCTTGACGGGCGCTGTATCAATAATTAAATCGAATGCACAGGCTGAATCCTGCAATGCCTGCGGATCGGAAGAAGGTAAAATGCCTTTCGCACCCAGCGCCCTTGCCTCTTCCTCTTTGTTCTGATTGCGGCTGATGACGGTCACCTCGGCCCCCATCGCCACGGCCAGCTTAACCGCCATATGGCCCAGGCCACCTAATCCGATCACGCCAACGCGACTTCCCGAGCCCACATTCCAGGTACGCAACGGAGAGAAGGTTGTGATACCAGCACAAAGGATCGGCGCGGTCTTTGCCAGATCCATATTTTCCGGCACGCGCAGGACAAACTCTTCGCGTACGACAATATGTTTGGCGTATCCGCCCTGAGTGATTTCGCCGCTCAAGCGATCCGGTGCGCCATAGGTAGGCGTCATCCCGTTACGACAGAATTGCTCTTCGCCATGCTCACACTGATCGCAGTGCAGACAGCTATCCACCATGCAGCCAACGGCGACATGATCGCCTGGATGATATTTTTTGACATTCTGCCCCACGGACGTGACGACACCCACAATTTCGTGGCCCGGGATCAAAGGATAAGGCTGCGGACCCCAGTCTCCATTGACCGTATGCAAGTCTGAGTGACAGACGCCGCAGTAAAGAATTTCAATAGCGACATCGTTTTCACGTAAATCCCGACGCTCAAAATGATAAGGAACCAGTTTCGCGTCGGCAGCGTGCGCTGCATAACCAATCGTTTTCATTAATACCTCATGTTCTTTTTCAATTCTGGAATAAGAAAATCCCCCGATTAGCGCGTGCAATTAACCAGCAAGCGATGCGAAGAGTATTTGTCAAAACGTACATAACGGTAACAACAACGACTTTCTCCGTACAATAGTGCAATTGTGATATCAGTAATGAACAAAATTAATGAATCCCACAGGGGACCCTAAACGTCTACTACATTCACAGCACTGTACTTAACAGTGAGTTGCTGGTTTTTATCACGCTGTTGTGGCGATCAGAAAATCGATCAGGGCTTTGACTAATTTGATGTTGCCGGAATTTTTCGGATGATAGAGATAAACGGGCAGATATGTTTTCCCATGAAGGTCAGCGCTTTGCAAGCATGCATGAAGTATCTTACTTGTAAAGCATTTTAGAATGCCAGTCGTGGTCAGTTGCCATCCTGTCAGTGTCTGGTTAAGCAATGACGACGACAACAGGAGTACAATTGAGTCCAATAGACTAATAGAATGCTATAACTGCTGATTTATAAAGGGAAAATTGAGTTGGTCAGACTTCAGAAGGCTTGAGGCTGGAGCGGGCGAAGGGAATCGAACTGACAGTAATTCCAATCGTTAACCATTTGATTCTAAAGCACCGAAGAGTTCCTCGGGTTACATAGGAAGTTACAGCTAATAGACCCCTATGGTCAATAAGTTCTGACGTTGAGTTAACAACTGATAGACGACTTAACAGATTGACCAAGGGAGATAGTGAGATTTACTTAGCAACCTCATTACTTAACTCCTTCTTAATTCTGAACACTGTAGCTCTCCCACATCCAGCAAGTTTAGCAATCTGGTCAGCGCTCAAGTCTCCACGGCCCAACAGCTTCACCACCTCAGTCCTTAACTGGTCATCCTTTTGACGGCCCTTAAACTTGCCCTCAGCCTTAGCTATCGCCACACCTTCACTCTGACGCTGCCTGATGAACGAACGCTCAAGCTCACCTACAGCCCCCAACATGGTAATCATAAAGCGGCTGGTGGGCGTATCATCAAAGACCATCTGGTTATCAATAAAGCGAACCGTAACGCCAGCGTCAACAAGGGTCTCAAGGATAGTCAGAAGGTCCTTTGTGTTACGGGCTAATCGGTCCACACTCTTGACTACCACGACATCACCACGACGAACCACCTTGAGTAGCTCCTGTAGTGCTGGACGGTCAGCATCCTTGCCAGATACCTTGTCAATCATCAGGTCATCGCAAAGACCCTTAAGCGCTTCCACCTGACGTGCTTCATTCTGGTCCTTGCTGCTCACTCGGATGTAACCAAAAGTCTTGCCCATTATGTCTCTCCCTGTCCGAAGTATCATTTAACTGACACTAAAGATACAGTATCATTAGACTTATGACAACCACGTTTTGATACTCAATACGGTACTGTCCGACTAGTCTCACTGGCGTGTACTTAAAAGAGACTCATCAAAAGATACTCATCAAAAGATACTCAGTGCGCCAAGGCATGACCGCCCACGGGTAACAAGGTGGGCGTATGGGGGTCCTAAGGTGGGCTTAATTTATTGGATAACCGCTCAGATTTTTGTGGTAATTTTCAAAAGATGTGCCCATTGGTAGCTGTAGGTATTGCTATAAGGCGCTCTGAGCCCCACTAGATGCTTCTAATAATGATACTAATAGTACTACTGGCGTCTATGCTTAGTTGATATGTTATATTATAACAAAAAAAATGAACCCCAAGAGCGTTACCTCTATGGGGGCTTTTATGTGATTCACGCGGAGTGGGATCGAGGATATTATTCATCCTGCAATAAATAGTTGAGAAGCCCAACTACCGGCTTCTTCTCGCATACCTCATTAAAGGCTTTCACAAGACCACTCATATAAATTTCATACGTAACATGAAAGGCATGGTCTGGCGAACTGGCTTCGTTACACGATATATAAGTTATCATTGCTTCCTGAGACTTATCATCACCAAAAATGACTGAAAAAAGTATCCCCAGCATTTCGGACGTATATTTCATCCTGTTAGCTTCAGTTTGAGTGACTGCATCCAAACACCCTGCTATATACCCAATAACCCAAGGTGAAATGTATCCCGCAGATAAATACGGGCGACCTACTTCCTCCCTCTTTTCCTCATCCGTCATTGCATTAAACATCTCGGTTTGTTTGCTTATTAGACCCGCAGACATCACGACTAGTTCGGAATGGATAGGTGTCACATCGTAGCGTCTTTCCGTTTTTACCTTTCTCTTAAAAATCCCAAACAAATTTATTTCCTCAGAAGACAATAGCTAATTCTAAGGATAACGCGATTACGGTCATCGCTCTGATCGTTTGTTTCGATCATTACCAAAACATTGATCGTTGAAATCTATGATTACTACCGACAGAGTTCAAACATGTTTTAGTTACCACGAGACATAGCACATCCGACTTATGCCCGCTCAAAACAGAAAGTAACCTTGGAGTAATACGGGCGGGTTGCTTCGACAGGCTGACCCAGAGCAATGATCAGCGTTTTGGTATCCACTGTCATTAAGCGGAGGACTTTACAGCTTTCATGTATCCGAGGAGTCAAGCTTGTTCATAATTAGGGCCTCCCATCTTTGCTACTGCCTGTAGGTATCGCTGTTTGTCAGTATCATTACCGTGAATGGCGATTACTTTTCCGCGCATCTTGAGCACATTTTCAGGTTGACTGAAGAACTCCAGCCCCTTGGCGTTAAACCGAATGTTGATACCGTTCGGGTTGAATCGACGGTCAGTAGGTTTGATAATCCGAAAGTATTCCGCAAAGGTAGGCTTTACTGACCACTCACCACTGACCGGATTTACTCGAAACAACTTGCACTCTTTCTTAAGGATGGTCATCAGTTTCTGTGCTGGCAGACCATGCGTCTTGCAGTAATCACCCCATGTCACGCCTCGACGGTTAGCGGACTGAATGGCTGCTTGCTTCTTCTGGTCTTCAAGTTGGAGGACTTGACGTTCTAGCGTCTGAATATGGTCGTAACACTTGGCGCGGAGATGGGCAGAATAACCAGCGACCAATATAAAGGTATGCTTTCGGTCGAGCCTATATAACGGCTGCTGTTTCCCTTGACCGTTTAAATAAACATCTTCACTTATCCCTTCATGACTGCTCAACTTTGAGCACTCCCCAGAATTGGGGCCATTAAGCTCTTCGACCATATTACGAATATCACGCAGGACATTTCGGTGCTCCTTGCCTGTCATCTCAGCAATTTCAACTGAGGTCATCGAGATAAGCTGGTCAAGGTTAATAATGGAATTGCTCGGTAACTTGATTGATTGATTGTTCATAATTTCGTGATTCCTTTTTGTCTGCACCCTGAAGCCGCCCCCTCCGACCAACTCAAAGCCCCACGAAATAGGGAGACCAGCAGGACAACAGGATGCAGACAGAATGGCTTTGAGGTTAAAATAATGATGTGCACTTGCGGTGGCACGACGTGAATAGCTGAGCTAGCCGGGGGGGAGACACGTGGCGCTAGCATTGAGTCGGGACGCTGAGACTGAGCCAGCAGAAGAACCGAAAGCGTATTGCCAATTGTTTGTTTCCCCCATGGGGGGCTTTAATTGTGTCTTAATTTATTATGGATTATTTCATAAGACCAATATTATTCTAGAAGATATAACCTACAGGGCATCTTTGAGTTTGGTGATTGTTAATGACCAATATTACCATCACCTCTTTAAGTATTTCCCTTAAGTTTTTAATCTTTATGTGTCTTTAATTTACCTAGAATTAAAAACTTTAGGTATTTCCCTTAAGGTTTTAACCCATCCAGTAATAAGACCAGAGAGAGGAATTAGAATATATCTAATACGTATCTGTCTGTCTCACATATATTTTGCTGTAGCTATTCCTCAGGCCCATCCCCCCCCTGAGTCGCTTAGTCGTCGTAGTCGTATCTACGGTCGCTGTTAGTTAAAAGGAAATCACAATGTACCAGCCGCGAAGTTGTCATAACGTATCAGGTACGTCAGAGATGTATCGAGGGTTTACGAGGTTTTCACATTGTGAATGAATAATTAGAGTCGCCTGAGAAAGGGGAAAACTTTTTGTTGTCCTTCTCCCTATAGTGGGTGTTAATTCGATATGTCGGTAACTTCGCCGATCGTGCTGCTAACGTGCAAAGGGAGGGCAGTAGCGCATGGATGAAAACGAGAGGCCATTTGGTTCAACCAGAACTCTAGCCATATGAGCAGTCTGTATATCAATGCGTGTTCGTGAATGAGAAAACTTTATGTTGTTCCTATGGGTGTCTCTCCCTATAATGAGGGTTAATTAAAATCCATATATAAAACAATCAATTAATGAAAAAATAAGGTTCACCAAAAGTGAATTTTAATTCATAAATATCGACCAGATATTCAAGCAATAAGAGTTCACTATAGGATTGCCGAACACGAGCTATCCCATAGTGAGTCGTTACTATCTTATGCGCTCTTTTTGTCCCGCTTTTCGATGCCCTGACGCGGCCCCTCAGGCATACTTTGGAACATCGCTTCGATTTCTTTTGGTCTTGTGATTCGGTCATCGACAATGATATTCAAGAGTTTAAAGAGACCGTGCGTTAACTGTGGGTCATCATCAAGACTAATCTCTCCGGGGTGGACCGCTTGATTGCCAACAATACGACAGATGTCCGCTGCTTGCTGAATGCGAGGAGGTAAGCCTTTCTCCACGAGAGACTTAATGTCATCGTTAATGTTTTTCCCTGGTTCACCTAAGTGGACCATCAGTTTCTGAAGGCACAGACGGAGAAGCGCTGCGGCTCCTTTAGGAGACAGGTTGACAATGCTTCTGGCTTCCATATAGTCGGCCTTGCAGTCATCCGGCATGTCTGGGTTCGGCATTTCAACATTCGCAGATGCAGGAATTAGGAGGGACTCCTCAAACCAATATGAGTACTCCTCACTGAATCGCCACGGATAACCTAGACACTTCTGAGTCGTTGATAATATAGGTTTTCATATTCAACTGGTGGCATCTGCTCGCTCGAACCATGCCGACGCTTACTGTTATAAAACATTTCGATGTAATCAAAAATATCGCTTCTGGCTTCGTCTCTAGTTCCGTAGATCTTTTTCTTAATCCGTTCGCGCTTCAGTAGCTGGAAAAAGCTTTCCGCAACCGCATTGTCGTGGCAGTTTCCGCGACGGCTCATGCTGCCTTCCAGACCGTGTGATTTCAGGAACGACTGCCACTCATGGCTCGTGTACTGACTGCCCTGATCAGAGTGAACCAGTACCTGCTTTTGAGGATTACGCCTCCACACCGCCATAAGTAATGCGTTCAGGACAATCTCTTTTGTCATTCGGGGTTGCATTGACCAGCCGATAACTTTTCGGGAGAACAGGTCAACCACCACGGCCAGATACAACCAGCCTTCGTGGGTTCGGATGTAGGTTATGTCCGTAACCCAACGTTCATCCGGTGCTTCCGGGTTGAACTGCCGCTGGAGCTTGTTGGGCGTCACAATACTGGCTTCACCTTTACGCGCCCGTGGACTTCGGTATCCGACCTGAGCCTTTATCCCCACACGTTGCATCAACCGCCAGACTTTGTTTACACCGCATTGTTGCCCGGAATCCCGCAGATCGAGATAGATCTTGCGATAGCCATAAACACAGCCCGACTCCAGCCAGAACTGCTTAATATGTCCCGTCAGCTTCAGGTCAGCATGATACCGTCGTGAATGTGGCTGCTTAAGCCAGGCGTAAAACCCACTCGGATGCACATCCAGCACCTGGCAGAGCAGGCGGACAGGCCAGCAACGATTGTTGTCACGGATAAAGGCGTACCTCAGTCGGACAGCTTTGCGAAGTACGCCGCGGCTTTTTTTAATATATCCCGTTCGTCAGTAACCCGCTTTAACTCCTTCTGGAGTCGGCGGATCTCGGCCTGAGCATCTGACTGTTCATTATTAGTGGAAGAATCCGGACCGTACTTCTTTATCCAGGCGTAAAGGCTGTGGGTGGTGATATCGAGACGAGTTGCAACGCTGGAAACAGAATGACCACGATCAACAACCTGTTTGACTGCTTCAATTTTAAACTCTTCAGGATAACGCTTACCGCTCATGGGCACCTCTCTTTAAGTCATCTTAAATGACTCTGGGGTGTCTGTTAAACCCGTGGCGATTCA
>NZ_JAOWIB010000095.1:0-33678 GCF_030332325.1 Citrobacter sp. Cs237
TTTCAGAGTCAACCCTGAATTTCAGGATTTTTCTCTTCAACCGGACCGGCTGTTTGTGTGAAGTGATTCACATCCGCCGTGTCGATGGAGGCGCATTATAGGGAGTTCCCGAGCATCCGCAATAGAAAAATTGCAGAAAAATGTCTGACTGCTGCATTCCCCAGCAAAACCCCGCCTTATACCCTTTTACACACAGAGTTATCCACAAAGATGGCGATCTTTGCGTAGATCGTTCCTGCAATAAAGGAGCTTCAACAATGGGAAAAGCGATGTCGAAATCGAAAAAGAAAAATTCGCGAGCGTTGCGCAAACGTTTTCGTTACAATGCCCCCGCAAAACAAGGATGCCCCATAAGGGGCGTTAGCTAAGTTTTTCGAGAAAGATTCAGCTAACGCTCTCTGTAATAGTCAAATCCAGGGGATTTACCATGCAACAACGTCGTCCAGTCCGCCGCGCTCTGCTCAGTGTTTCTGACAAGGCCGGTATCATCGAATTCGCCCAGGCACTTTCCGCACGTGGTGTGGAGCTGCTGTCGACAGGGGGCACTGCCCGTCTGTTAGCAGATAAAGGTCTGCCGGTGACCGAAGTTTCCGATTACACCGGTTTCCCGGAAATGATGGATGGACGCGTGAAGACCCTGCATCCGAAAGTCCACGGCGGCATTCTTGGCCGTCGCGGTCAGGATGATGGCATTATGGAACAACACGGTATCGCGCCTATTGATATGGTTGTGGTGAACCTGTATCCGTTCGCCCAGACCGTAGCCCGTGAAGGCTGCTCGCTGGAAGACGCGGTTGAAAACATTGATATTGGTGGTCCGACCATGGTGCGCTCCGCCGCCAAGAATCATAAAGATGTCGCCATTGTGGTAAAGAGCAGCGACTACAACGCCATCATTAACGAAATGGATGCCAACGAAGGGTCACTGACCCTGAAGACGCGTTTCGACCTCGCCATCAAAGCCTTCGAACACACCGCCGCGTACGACAGCATGATTGCCAACTACTTTGGTAGTATGGTTCCGGCCTACCACGGCGAAAGTAAAGACGCCGCCGGTCGTTTCCCGCGTACCCTGAACCTGAACTTTATTAAAAAACAGGATATGCGTTACGGTGAGAACAGCCACCAGCAGGCCGCCTTCTATATAGAAGAAGAGATAAAAGAGGCGTCGGTCGCCACCGCTCAGCAGGTTCAGGGCAAAGCGCTCTCTTATAACAATATTGCCGACACCGACGCTGCGCTGGAATGTGTGAAAGAATTCAGCGAGCCGGCCTGCGTTATCGTCAAGCACGCCAACCCATGCGGCGTTGCCGTAAGCACCTCTATTCTGGACGCTTACGATCGCGCCTATAAAACCGATCCGACCTCCGCGTTCGGCGGTATTATCGCCTTCAACCGCGAGCTGGATGCCGAAACTGCTCAGGCCATCATCTCCCGCCAGTTTGTTGAAGTGATCATCGCGCCATCTGCCTCTGAAGAAGCGCTGAAAATCACTTCTGCCAAACAGAACGTGCGCGTGCTGGTTTGCGGCCAGTGGGCAGAACGCGTGCCGGGTCTGGACTTCAAACGCGTAAACGGCGGTCTGCTGGTTCAGGATCGCGATCTGGGTATGGTAACGGAAGCCGACCTGCGCGTGGTGACCAGACGTCAGCCGAGTGAGCAGGAACTGCGTGACGCGCTGTTCTGCTGGAAAGTGGCGAAATTCGTGAAGTCTAACGCCATTGTTTATGCGAAAGAGAATATGACTATCGGCATTGGCGCAGGCCAGATGAGCCGCGTTTATTCCGCGAAAATCGCCGGGATTAAGGCAGGCGATGAAGGTCTGGAAGTCAAAGGTTCTGCAATGGCTTCTGACGCCTTCTTCCCGTTCCGCGATGGTATTGACGCCGCTGCCGCCGTGGGCGTGAGCTGCGTGATCCAGCCTGGCGGTTCTATCCGCGATGATGAAGTGATTGCCGCCGCCGACGAGCACGGTATCGCGATGATCTTCACCGACATGCGCCACTTCCGCCATTAATGGAGCAACAGATGAAAGTATTAGTGATTGGCAACGGCGGGCGCGAGCACGCGCTGGCGTGGAAAGCCGCTCAGTCGCCAAAAGTCGAAACCGTCTATGTTGCGCCGGGTAACGCCGGTACCGCGCTGGAACCCACGCTGCAGAATGTGGCAATCAGCGCTACCGATATTCCGGCGCTGCTGAATTTCGCCCAAAGCGAGAAGATCGATCTCACCATCGTCGGGCCGGAAGCGCCGTTAGTGATGGGGGTGGTGGATACCTTCCGCGCCGCGGGTCTGAAAATCTTCGGGCCAACCGAAGGCGCCGCGCAGCTCGAAGGCTCCAAAGCCTTCACCAAAGATTTTCTCGCTCGTCATCACATCCCGACGGCGGAATATCAGAACTTCACCGACGTGGAGCCTGCTCTGGCTTACTTACGTGAAAAAGGCGCGCCAATTGTCATCAAGGCCGACGGTCTGGCCGCCGGGAAAGGCGTGATTGTCGCGATGACGCTCGAAGAGGCGGAAGCCGCGGTTCAGGATATGCTGGCAGGCAACGCTTTTGGCGACGCGGGTCACCGCATAGTGATCGAGGAATTTCTCGACGGGGAAGAAGCCAGCTTTATCGTGATGGTGGACGGCGAGCATGTACTGCCGATGGCAACCAGTCAGGATCATAAGCGCGTGGGCGATGGCGATACCGGCCTGAACACTGGCGGAATGGGTGCCTACTCGCCCGCGCCAGTGGTTACCGACGACGTTCATCAGCGCACCATGGAACGCATTATCTGGCCAACCGTAAAAGGGATGGCGGCGGAAGGCAATACGTATACCGGTTTCTTGTATGCGGGGCTGATGATCGACAAGCAGGGTAACCCGAAGGTCATTGAATTCAACTGCCGCTTTGGCGATCCGGAAACCCAGCCTATCATGCTGCGCATGAAGTCCGATCTGGTTGAACTGTGTCTGGCGGCCTGCGAAGGCAAACTGGACGCACAAAAATCCGAATGGGATAAGCGCGCTTCACTGGGCGTGGTGATGGCCGCGGGCGGATACCCGGGTGACTACCGCAACGGCGATGTGATCCACGGCCTGCCGCTGGAAGACGTGGCGGACGGTAAAGTCTTCCACGCCGGTACAAAACTGGCTGATGACGAGCAGGTCGTCACCAGCGGTGGTCGCGTTCTGTGCGTAACCGCACTCGGTGACACCGTTGCCGAAGCCCAGAAACGGGCGTATGCCTTAATGACCGACATCCGCTGGGACGACTGCTTCTGCCGTCACGACATCGGCTGGCGCGCCATTGAACGCGAGCAAAACTAACGCGACAGTTTTGCAAGCAGCGTTTTACGCGTAATCCCTAACTGACGGGCGGCTTCCGTTTTGTTGCCGCCCGTTTTTTCAAGCGCCGCCAGAATCACCTCTTTTTCAACCTCCACCAGCGGCTGAATGGTTTGCTCCTGCACAAGCGGGATCGGCTGTCCCGCAATCGTCAGCGGCAATTCACGTTCTGAAATGTACTCTCCCGTCAGCAACACCACGGCACGCTCAATGGCGTTTTCCAGTTCGCGGATATTCCCCGGCCAGGCGTAATGAATCAGCAGATCCATCGCCTGTGGCGTAAAGCCTTTCACCGCTTTGCGGTTACGTGCCGCAAAACGCTGAAGAAAATGTTCGGCTAACAGCGGAATGTCTTCCCGACGCTGACGCAGGGACGGCATTTCGATGGTTACCACGTTCAGCCGGTAGTAGAGATCCTGACGAAAGCGCCCGGCGCTGACTTCCTGCGCCAGATCCCGATGGGTGGCGGCGATCAGACGTACGTCAACCGTGAGCGTCTGGTTGCTGCCTACCCGCTGCACTTCACGCTCCTGGATTGCCCGCAGCAGACGCACCTGCATCATGGGCGAGATATCGCCGATCTCATCCAGAAACAGTGTACCGCCGTCGGCTTCGACAAAGCGGCCCTCGCGACGCTTGTCGGCGCCGGTAAACGCCCCCTTTTCATGCCCGAACAGTTCGGATTCCAGCAGGGACTCATTGAGCGCCGCACAGTTCAGCGTGACCAGCGGCTTGTCGCTGCGCGCGCTGCTGGCATGGAGCGCGCGCGCGACCAGCTCTTTGCCGGTACCGGAGTCACCATGAATCAGCACCGTCGCGTCGGATGGGGCAACCATTGCGATTTCGCTCAACAGCTGCTGCATCGCCGGGCTTTTTCCCACCATACCGAACTGGCTGGCGGAAACGGACGGCAGATCGCCCGGCGCCTCCTGCGCATGGGCCAGCGATTTCTCCAGCGTCTCCTGTAGGCGGTCAAAATCCAGCGGTTTGATCAGGTAATCCAGCGCCCCGGTTTTTAACGCTTCCACCGCCGTCTCGACGCTGGAAAACGCTGTCATGATCAGTACCGGAATTGCCGGGTTAAGCGCTTTAATCTCTTTGAGCGTCTCAATACCATCCAGTTCCGCCATGCGCACATCGCACAATACCAGGTCAAAGACATGCTCGCGTATCTTCTCCAGCGCCGCCCGCCCGCTGTATGCCAGCGCGACGTTATAGCCCCAGCCGCGAAGCAGCGCCTGTAATATCGTGCAGTGGCTGACATCATCATCTACCACCAGAATGTCGATCGTTTCGCCCGTCATCCTTGTACTTCCTTCTGTTTTGCTTTTACCGGCAGCCAGAGGGTAAAGATAGCGCCTTTGCCCGCCGGGCTTTCTGCCTTGATCGTCCCACCATGCTGTTCAATGATGTTTTGCACTACCGCCAGGCCCAGCCCGGTGCCTTCGGCTTTTGTGGTGTAGTAAGGGGTAAAAATCGTCTCCAGCTGTTCCGGCGCAATCCCCTTCCCGCTGTCTGCAACGACAATCTTAACGCGATCGGCACCGCTCATGCTTATATCGACGTTAATCGTACCTTGCCTGTCGATGGCGTGTATCGCGTTCAGGTAAAGGTTTAACAACACCTGCGTCAACCTGTCCGGATCGGCCTGGATAAGCGGCAGGGCCTCATTGGGCGTAAACCGCAATTCAATCGCCCGACTCTGCGCGTCCTGGCTCACCAACTGCAGCGAATGGGTAATGACCGTATTGAGATCTACCGACTGGAGCGTCAAATGAGCGGGCTTCACCAGCTCAAGTAGCTCGCTGACGACCCGGTTTAACCGGTCGGCCTCTTTCGCCATCACCTGCGCCAGCGCGTGCGCTTCACCGCCCGCCGGGGCGCGCTCGGCAAAATACCGCGCCAGCCCTTTAATGGATGACAGCGGATTGCGGATTTCATGCGCCACCCCCGCCGCCAGATGCCCAAGCGCCAGCAGTTTTTCCTGCCGGTTCATTTCGTCCTGAAGCAGTTGTCGCGAACGGAGATATCGCCGGTACCAGAAAAAGGCCAATAACGTCGCCAACAGCACTGTCGTTAAGGCGAAAAGCATGATCAGCATATTGCGCCACTCACGCGCCTGGGTGGTGGCTAACTCACTGGCGTCAAAGGCGATGAAAATCGTCTGCGGCGTGGAAGATATTCCGGCATTGCGCCCCTCGCAACGCGGCATGGCGCCCATGCCGTGTCGACCCGGCGAATGTAGTGGCTGGAACTGGCGGTAAATCTCCAGTGCGGGAACGGTTTTCCCCTGTTCATCCACGGCGTCAACAGAGCGCCAGCGCGCGTCCTCACCGGGATGCAAACGCTGTATCTCATCTGCCGCGTAAAGGGTTCCGCCCACCCGCGCAGGATCGCTGTGCATCAGGATATTTCCCTGCGCATCCGTGACCGCAAACCAAAGCACGCCAGGCTGCCCCGCCATCTCTTCCAACAGGGTCTGCTGCTGGGCGTGATGCATGCGCATCCCCATCCCGACGCGCGTGCCCGACTCCAGCGCGCGAATCAGCACGCCGCCTTTTTCCAGTAGCGTCTGACGTGCAGAGTCACTTTCCCGGCCATAATCACGGATCACTGCGGCGGCGAATAGCCCGACCAGAATCAGAATGGCGACGGGCAGTATGCCGCTGAGCCATTTCGTAACCGTATCCTTGTGGTGTCGCATAATCCCCTTCGCTTTCACCCGTTATTAATCTCTCCCGATTCAGCAGAAATCATGCCACTTTTTACCGCGCATATCCCTGTTCAGGCACTCAACCCCGGCCCGAAACGAGTAAAAATGACGCGCGGGGTTATTCCGGCGGGTCATTTTTACTCGCTTTTTCGTGAGCGCGCTGACTCAGGCCGCCATTTCCGGGGCTCAGTCCGCTGGCACGGAAGATGCAATAAGGTGAGTGAGATGACCAACAGGAGGATAAATGATGAAACGGAATAACAAAGCAGGCCTGGCGATGATTGCGCTTTCGCTGATGGTTTTGGGCGCCAGCCCGGCGCTGGCACGGCATCACTGGGGTTATGGCGACGGTATGTGGCAGCAAAACACCGCTCCGCTCACTGCGGAACAGCAAGTCGCCGCACAAAAAATCCATAATACGTACTACAACCAGGCCAACACACTGCGCCAACAGCTCATGTCTAAACGTTATGAGTATAACGCGCTGCTCTCCACCAATCCCCCGGACAGCGCAAAGATCAACGCCGTCGCGAAAGAGATGACGTCGTTACGCCAGTCGCTGGACGATCTGCGGGTGAAACGCGATGTGGAGATGGCGGAAGCAGGCGTACTGCAGGGCGCGGGTATGGGCTACGGCGGCTGCGGAGGACGTGGCGGTCATATGGGGATGGGGCACTGGTAAAGCGCACGCCGACTTGCGTCAGAACGTCTTCTCGGTCGGCTGCCAGCGACAGAAGTCAGAGTTTGCCACCAGCAACAGTTGTGAACCTTCGGGCGCTTCCAGCCACGCCACGCTTACGTCCATTGACGAGTGGCGCTGGCGGCGCTCGATATGATTCATTGCCCATGGCTCCAGATCGGGTTTCAGTGTTTCGCCTTCACAGGTGGTCACCGTACGCTCAGCGGCATGCCAGCGTCCCTGTCGCAACACCACGCGCCCCAGGCGCAGTGCGTCGCTGGTCTGGCGAATCTGCCCCGCGCGATAGCGGTATAAGGCGATTTGATCGTTAGAAAGCTGCTGCTTATGTCCGTCGACTTCACGCTGCATAAAGCTCAGCTCACCGCGATCGTCAAACCGCACGCGGATATGCTCCGGCGGTTTGCTGTAAATATTGAGTTCAATCAGAGAGAGGGTTTCTCCCTGCCAGCGGTACTCGCTGGTGGTAGTACTGCCGTTACGCCACGGGCTAAACACCGAAAGCAGATGCACGCCGTCTGCTTCATCTTTACGCCAGATACGCACGGCGCCCTGATCGTCAGCGAATCCGCTGGCGGTAAAGGGCGGTGGAGAAGCGTTATGACTGCAGGCCGTCAGCAACAGCACGCCCGCCAGCGCCAGCGTACGACGCCAGACAGACAAAAGGGGCGACACCGCCCCTTCGTTAAAACTGTTCACAGCCACGCGGTCTTACTTAACAGCGTCTTTCAGTGCCTTACCAGAAACAAATGCCGGTACGTTAGCAGCGGCGATTTTGATTTCTTTACCGGTCTGCGGGTTGCGGCCAGTACGCTCAGCACGGTGGTTCACTTTGAAGGTACCGAAACCAACCAGTTGTACAGCATCGCCTTCTTTCAGAGACTCAGTAATGGCAGCCAGAGTAGATTCCAGAGCAGCTTTAGCCTGGGTTTTGGACAGTTCTGCTTTGTCTGCAATTACATCAATCAGTTGAGTCTTGTTCATAAGTTATCCTTACAATGTGTTTATCGCTTGCTAAGCATCGAGTGCGACGGAAATGCCAGAAAAGCACTCTCCTGCATACACGCACCGATAGCCACTTTTTTTCGCCCTCCAAATGTAGACCAGACGGGGGGCGGAAGGGAAGCCTTCAGGCACGACAATTCAGACGTTAAATCACGTTTTCGTGTCTTATTGCTGAAAATTTATACCGATATTGCTCTCGCCAGCCTCACGCAGGTCTGCTCTGAGCCCTTTTATCAGTTCAATGTCGCGTTCTTCGCAGTCGGCTAAAAGTCGGAATATTTCCCACTGAATATCCCATTCCTGCTCAACCGCAGGGTTCTCTTTCAGCTCCTCATCGGTCATTTCGCGACCCGCCTGAGTCATTTCCAGCATCGCTACCGTGGTAATGGATGTCTTACTGACTTCAATGGCATGTTCAAGCGTTTCTCCGCTCAAACGAGAATGTACCAGTTCGCTCAACGCCACACAGGCGTCTATCGCCGGATAAACGCCATACAGGTCATAGTCGTCCGCGACCGGAATCGCCTCTTCGAATTTCTCCAGTTGGCTGTCGAAATTCACTTTCGCGTCTTTCACCGTCAGCGTTTCCCAGATGAGGTCGAGGATACGGCGATACACCTGACCGTCGCCAAAGTCCGTCTGTTTGCAGAACATGGCGTAGTTCGGATACATGCGCTCGCACAGGCAGGCCATAAACGTAACGTGCTGCCAGCTTTCCAGGCGTTCCAGACGCAGATGAATCGGGTTTTGTAACATGATGAATTCTCGAAACGGAAATTAGCCGCAGTGTACATTAATCAGGGCTGAATTTCCTGCCATCGCGTGAAGGCCGGACGCCCTGACGCAACGGCATCCGCCCAGCGAGTCGGCTCCGGCAGACGATAGCCTTTCATGCAGCGTTGCACCCACGCCAGCGCGCTGTCCAGCCCGACGCGATGCCCTGTCGCGATAAACAGCGGATTACACCGCGCTTTGCTGCGCCACACCCAGGCCAGTTGCTCGCCTTTGTCCATCAGCGGTGCCAGTGCGCCAGGCTCCGCGGAGAGCGGTTCAAACTTGCCGCACAGGCGTTTTTTCGCCACGCCAATAGTGGGCACGTCCACCAGCAGCCCAAAATGGCTGGCGACGCCGAGACGGCGCGGGTGTGAAACACCGTGACCGTCGACAAACAGCAGATCGGGTTTTTGTGAGAGTTGTTCCCACGCCGCGAACAGCGCGGGGTATTCACGAAACGAGAGGAAGCCGGGGATATAAGGCATGGTGGTGGCGATACGCGCCACCTTGTATTCGACCAGCTCAAGAGAAGGGTATTTCAGCAAAACCATTGCTGCTCGCGTCACCTCTCCCCCCTGCTCAAACCCGACGTCTGCCCCAGCGATCAGATCCGGCGGATCGTTATCGAGCCGATCCTCGCGGATCACGGATGAAGCAAGGTCAAGTTGTTGAGCGCGTAGCGACGCGAGATCCATGGTTTCTCCTTAGCGGTGGTATTGCGCGGACAGTCGGTGTACGGCCTCCACAAATGCGCCAGCGTGTTCCGGCGGCACATCCTGATGGATGCCGTGGCCGAGGTTAAAGACGTGGCCTTCGCCCTGGCCGAAACCAGAAAGTATAGACGCCACTTCCTCTTCGATGCGGGCAGGCGGCGCATAAAGCATCGACGGGTCCATGTTGCCTTGCAGGGCGACCTTATGCCCGACGCGGCGACGCGCGTCGGCAATATCGGTGGTCCAGTCCAGTCCCAGCGCGTCACAGCCGGTTTCCGCCATCGCTTCCAGCCACTGTCCGCCGCCTTTGGTGAATAGTGTGACCGGCACGCGGCGACCGTCATTTTCTCGCAGCAGGCCATCGACAATTTTGTGCATGTAGTACAGTGAGAACTGCTGATAGTCGCGTCCGGTCAGCACGCCGCCCCAGGTATCGAAAATCATCACCGACTGGGCGCCCGCTTTGATTTGCGCGTTGAGATACAGCGTGACGCTTTTCGCCAGCTTATCGAGCAGCGCGTGCAGGGTATGCGGGTCGGCGTACATCATCTTCTTGATCACGGTGAAAGCCTTGCTGCTGCCGCCTTCCACCATGTAGGTCGCCAGCGTCCACGGGCTACCGGAGAAGCCGATGAGCGGGACCTCGCCTTTCAGTTCACGGCGAATCGTACGCACGGCGTTCATCACGTAGCCCAGCTCGTCTTCCGGATCGGGAATGGGGAGTTTGTCGACGTCAGCCTTACAGGCGACCGGCGAAGTAAAACGTGGGCCTTCTCCGGCTTCAAAGTAAAGGCCCAGCCCCATCGCATCCGGAATGGTCAGAATGTCCGAAAAGAGGATCGCCGCATCCAGCGGATAACGGCGCAGCGGCTGGAGCGTGACTTCGCAGGCCAGCTCGGCGTTTTTGCACAGGGACATAAAATCGCCTGCCTGGGCGCGGGTCGCTTTATACTCCGGTAAATAACGGCCAGCCTGGCGCATCATCCATACCGGGGTGACATCAACGGGCTGGCGCAGCAGCGCACGCAGATAACGATCGTTTTTCAGTTCGGTCATTTTGCAGTTCCTTATTGCGTCAGTCCGTCAGTTTACCATGTCATTCATATTCAGCCCGACATATTGCCACCGTATCTTCGATCAGACGGCGCGCGACGGTGCCTGGCGGCGGTAAAAGCGGTAAATCGTCGTAGCGATACCAGTCCGCTTCCAGCAACTCTTTTGGATCGATGACAATCTCGCCGCTGTCGTATTCCGCCATAAACGCGGTCATCAACGACATCGGGAACGGCCACGGCTGCGAGGTCACGTAGCGCAGATTTTTCACGGTAATCCCGCTCTCTTCCATCACTTCGCGCGCGACAGCCTGTTCCAGCGTTTCGCCAACCTCCACGAACCCGGCGAGCACGGTATGAATGCCATTGCGATGGCGGGTATGTTGGGCGAGCAGAAGGGTGTCATCACGACGAATGGCGACAATAATACAGGGGGCGATTTGTGGATAGTAGCGTTCACGGCAGTGGCGACACAGCATTGCCCATTCGGTTTTACTCGGGTGCATAGGGTGACCGCAGTAGCCGCAGAATTTGTGCGAGCGGAAGAACTCCGCCAGTTGCACGCCCCGCCCCGCCAGTTGAAACAAGCCGACATCCTGATCGATAACCTGGCGGACTGACCCCATATCGTGACGACGCTGCTGCTGTATCAACCAGACAGACTCACCTTCCCATTCGCCAATGTGTAATGCGCGCTGTCCCACAAGATCGAAATTTGCCGCGTCGCCGTGTGGCAATTCCCCATGGGGCAACCATAATTTTTGTTCATGACTGACGATCCACCAGCCGTGATCCCATTTTTCAATAATACGATCCATAGCTCTTGCACTACCTTTGCGTCACTGGCATGTTGATAACATTATTTTTACATTTCTGGGTAAGCAGTTTTAACTCTACACTTGCGGAGTCAATCATGTTAAACCAGCTGGAAAACCTGACGGAACGCGTCGGTGGAAGTAATAAACTGGTTGATCGCTGGCTACATGTACGTAAGCATCTGCTCGTGGCTTACTACAATCTGGTTGGCATTAAGCCTGGCAAAGAATCGTACATGCGGTTGAATGAAAAAGCGCTGGATGATTTTTGTCAGAGCCTGGTCGATTACCTTTCCGCCGGACACTTCAGTATTTATGAACGTATTCTGCATAAATTGGAAGGGAACGGTCAGCTTTTAAACGCGACCAAAATCTGGCCACAGCTGGAAGCCAATACCCAGCAGATCATGAACTACTATGATTCCACTCTCGAGACCGCCATCGATCATGACAATTGCTATGAATTTCAACAGGCGCTGTCGGATATCGGCGAAGCGCTGGAAGCACGCTTTGTTCTCGAAGATAAGCTGATTATGCTGGTATTTGACGCCATGCATGACCACGCCAGAATTAAACGACCTGCTTGAGTTCTGCGCAATTAACGAGTAGGTTAAAAACGTCCCCCTCTCCGGAGGGGATGTCATCTTGTCGGAGTGCCTGATTTCCACAACGTATCCGCGATGCCAGAAGGTAACGCAAAGAATGAAGTGGAAAAGGCTGAGACCGTTAATTCGGGATCCGCGGAACCTGATCAGGTTAAGACCTGCGAAGGGAACAAGAGTAATTCTGCATCATGCACCTGCCCGCAAGGGCGGCGCACATCCATTACTCCATCCGTCGTCTGACAAGCCACGTCCTTAATTTTTTTATGGAATGAGCTATGTCTACCACTCAGTTAACCCGTCGCGAACAGCGCGCCCAGGCCCAGCATTTTATTGATACGCTGGAAGGCACCGCTTTCCCCAATTCGAAGCGGATCTACATTACCGGTTCACAGCCGGATATCCGCGTCCCGATGCGGGAGATCCAGCTTAGCCCGACGCTTATCGGCGGCAGCAAAGAGGCTCCTCAGTTCGAAGCTAATGAAGCCGTACCGGTGTACGATACCTCCGGCCCCTATGGCGACCCGGAAATTGCCATCAACGTGCAGCAGGGTCTGACGAAACTGCGCCAACCGTGGATTGACGCGCGTGAGGACAGTGAAGCGCTCAGCGATCGCAGCTCTGCCTATACCAAAGCTCGCCTGGCCGACGACGGTCTGGATGCGCTGCGCTTTACCGGCCTGCTGACGCCAAAACGCGCCAAAGCGGGTCGCCGTGTCACACAGCTACATTACGCCCGCCAGGGGATCGTCACGCCAGAGATGGAATTTATCGCCATTCGTGAAAACATGGGCCGTGAGCGCATCCGCAGCGAAGTCCTGCGCCATCAGCATCCGGGCGAGGGCTTTGGCGCACGCCTGCCGGAGAACATCACGCCGGAGTTTGTGCGTGACGAAGTGGCTGCGGGCCGCGCGATTATTCCCGCCAACATCAACCACCCGGAATCCGAGCCAATGATCATTGGCCGCAATTTCCTGGTGAAGGTCAACGCTAACATCGGCAACTCGGCGGTCACTTCCTCCATCGAAGAAGAGGTGGAAAAGCTGGTATGGTCAACCCGCTGGGGCGCAGACACGGTGATGGACCTTTCCACTGGCCGCTATATTCACGAAACCCGCGAATGGATCCTGCGTAATAGCCCGGTGCCGATCGGCACTGTCCCGATCTATCAGGCGCTGGAGAAAGTTAATGGGATCGCTGAAGATCTCACCTGGGAAGCCTTTCGCGACACATTGCTGGAACAGGCGGAACAGGGCGTGGACTACTTCACTATTCACGCCGGCGTGTTGCTGCGTTACGTGCCAATGACGGCGAAACGCCTGACCGGCATCGTCTCGCGCGGTGGGTCGATCATGGCGAAGTGGTGTTTGTCCCATCATCAGGAAAACTTCCTCTATACGCGTTTCCGCGAGATCTGCGAAATCTGCGCCGCTTACGACGTTTCGCTCTCGCTGGGAGACGGCCTGCGCCCCGGTTCCATTCAGGATGCCAACGACGAAGCGCAATTCGCTGAACTGCACACCCTGGGCGAGCTGACAAAAATCGCCTGGGAATACGACGTACAGGTGATGATCGAGGGGCCAGGACATGTGCCGATGCAGATGATCCGTCGCAACATGACCGAGGAGCTGGAACACTGCCACGAAGCGCCGTTCTACACCCTGGGGCCGTTAACCACGGATATTGCACCGGGATATGACCACTTTACCTCCGGCATTGGCGCGGCGATGATCGGCTGGTTTGGCTGCGCCATGCTCTGCTATGTGACGCCGAAAGAACACCTCGGTTTGCCAAACAAAGAGGACGTGAAACAGGGGCTGATCACTTACAAAATTGCCGCCCACGCCGCGGATCTGGCGAAAGGCCACCCGGGCGCGCAGATCCGCGACAACGCGATGTCGAAAGCGCGCTTTGAATTCCGCTGGGAAGACCAGTTCAACCTGGCGCTGGACCCGTTTACCGCTCGCGCCTATCACGACGAAACCCTGCCGCAGGAATCAGGCAAAGTGGCTCACTTCTGCTCCATGTGCGGGCCCAAATTCTGCTCAATGAAAATCAGCCAGGAGGTGCGTGACTACGCCGCCGCGCAGACCATTGAAGTGGGGATGGCGGATATGTCGGAGAATTTCCGCGCCAGGGGCGGCGAAATTTATCTGCGTAAGGAGGAAGCGTGATGTATCAGACCGATTTTCCTTCCGTCCCTTTTCGTCTGGGGCTGTATCCGGTTGTCGACAGCGTCGCGTGGATCGAACGCCTGCTGGAGGCGGGCGTACGTACCCTCCAGCTACGCATCAAGGATAAACGCGATGAAGAGGTAGAGGCTGACGTGGCCGCCGCCATTGCGCTCGGGCGTCGCTACGATGCCCGCCTGTTTATCAACGACTACTGGCGGCTGGCGATCAAGCACAATGCCTACGGCGTACATCTGGGCCAGGAAGATCTGGAAACCACCGATTTGCATGCCATCCGCGAAGCCGGCTTGCGACTTGGCGTTTCCACTCATGACGATATGGAGATCGACGTGGCGCTCGCCGCTCGCCCCTCCTATATCGCCCTTGGCCACGTTTTCCCGACGCAAACCAAACAGATGCCTTCGGCGCCGCAGGGGTTGACGCAGTTGACGGCGCACATTAAGCGCCTTGCCGATTATCCCACCGTCGCCATCGGCGGGATCAGCCTTGAACGCGCCCCTGCCGTGCTGGAAACCGGTGTCGGTAGCATTGCGGTGGTCAGTGCGATCACTCAGGCCGAAGACTGGCGCGTCGCTACCGCGCAGTTACTCGAATTAGCAGGAGTGGGTGATGAACGATCGTGATTTTATGCGCTACAGCCGTCAAATTCTGCTTGGCGAGATTGCTGTAGAAGGGCAGCAAAGGCTACTCGACAGCCATGTGCTGATTGTCGGCCTGGGCGGTTTAGGTTCGCCTGCCGCGCTTTATCTGGCTGGCGCAGGCATCGGCACGCTGGTGCTGGCCGACGACGACGAGGTGCACATCAGCAACCTGCAACGACAAATACTGTTCACTGCTGATGATATCGCGCACCCCAAATCGCAGATCGCGCGGCAGCGTCTGGCGCGTCTCAATCCGGATATCGAGTTGATCGCGTTACCGCAACGCCTGTCCGGTGACGCCCTCAGGCAGGCGGTGGCGCAGGCGGATGTGGTGCTCGACTGCACCGATAATATGGCGACGCGTCAGGCGATTAACGCTGCCTGCGTGGCGCTTGATACACCGCTGATTACCGCCAGCGCCGTTGGGTTCGGCGGACAGCTCATGGTACTGACGCCGCCCTGGACGCAGGGCTGTTACCGCTGCCTGTGGCCGGACGACGATGAGCCAGAGCGCAACTGTCGTACCGCAGGCGTGGTTGGCCCGGTGGTTGGGGTGATGGGCGCATTACAGGCGCTGGAGGCGATCAAATGGCTTAGCGGTGTGGAAGCGCCCACCGGCGAAATGCGCCTGTTTGACGGCAAAACCAGCCAGTGGCGCAGCCTGGCGTTACGGCGCGCCAGCAACTGTCCGGTCTGCGGAGGGCAACATGCAAATCGTGTTTAATGATGAGCCAATACAGTGTGCGAGCGAGCTGTCGGTGTCAGACCTGCTGACGCAGCTCAATCAGCTTAAGCCCGGCACCGCGCTGGCGCTCAATCAACAGATCCTGCCGCGCGAGCAGTGGGAACGCCAAATCGTGCAGGAAGGCGACCAGATCCTGCTTTTTCAGGTTATCGCAGGGGGTTGAGATGTTACGTATCGCAGATAAAACCTTTGATTCACATCTGTTTACCGGCACGGGGAAATTTGCCTCGCCGCAGTTGATGATTGACGCCATCCGCGCCTCAGGCAGTCAGTTGGTGACGCTGGCGATGAAGCGGGTAGATTTGCATAAGCCAAATGACGCGATACTCGCGCCGCTGATCGAGGCAGGTATGACGCTGTTACCTAACACCTCCGGCGCGAAAACGGCTGAAGAAGCCATTTTTGCCGCACAGCTGGCGCGCGAAGCGCTCGGGACAAACTGGCTGAAGCTCGAAATCCATCCTGATGCTCGCTGGCTGCTGCCGGATCCCATCGAAACAGTGAAAGCCGCCGACGCGCTGGTGAAACAGGGATTCGTAGTATTGCCCTACTGCGGCGCTGACCCGGTGTTGTGCAAACGGCTGGAAGAAGCAGGCTGCGCGGCGGTGATGCCGTTAGGCGCGCCAATTGGCTCTAATCAGGGGCTGGAAACGCGCGCGATGCTGGAGATCATCATCCAACAGGCGACTGTTCCGGTGGTGGTGGACGCTGGCATTGGCATCCCCAGCCACGCGGCGCAGGCTCTGGAAATGGGGGCGGATGCCGTGCTGGTTAATACGGCCATCGCGGTGGCTGACGATCCGGTCACCATGGCGAGCGCCTTCCGCCTGGCGGTCGAAGCCGGGTTACTGGCACGCCAGGCGGTGCCCGGCTCTCGTCGCGCCAACGCCAGCGCCACCAGCCCGCTGACGGGCTTTCTGGAGGCGTCAGTATGAAAACGTTCACTGAGCGCTGGCGACAGCTGGACTGGGATGATATTCGCCTGCGCATCAACAGCAAAACGTCCGCTGACGTGGAACGGGCGCTTAACGCTCACGTACTCAGCCGTGACGATATGATGGCGTTGCTGTCGCCTGCGGCCAGCGCGTATCTGGAACCGCTGGCGCAGCGGGCGCAGAAGCTTACCCGCCAGCGCTTCGGCAACACGGTAAGCTTTTACGTTCCGCTGTATCTCTCTAATTTGTGTGCAAACGACTGTACTTACTGTGGTTTTTCAATGAGCAACCGCATCAAGCGCAAGACGCTGGATGAGGCAGAGATTGCGCGGGAGTGCGACGCCATTCGCGAACTGGGGTTTGAGCATCTGCTGCTGGTGACCGGTGAACATCAGGCTAAGGTGGGAATGGACTATTTTCGACGCCACCTTCCCGCTATTCGTCGTCGGTTTTCATCGTTGCAGATGGAGGTGCAGCCATTATCGGAAGCGGAGTACGCCGAACTAAAAACGCTGGGACTTGACGGCGTGATGGTGTATCAGGAAACCTGGCATGAGGCGCAGTATGCGCAACACCATCTCCGGGGCAAGAAGCAGGACTTTATCTGGCGGCTCGAAACGCCGGATCGTCTGGGGCGCGCCGGGATCGATAAAATTGGCCTTGGCGCGCTGATTGGCCTTTCGGACAGTTGGCGGGTCGATTGCTACATGATGGCTGAACATCTACTCTGGTTGCAGCAACACTACTGGCAGAGCCGGTATTCTGTCTCTTTCCCGCGCCTGCGTCCGTGCACGGGGGGTATAGCGCCAGCATCGCTCATGGATGAACGTCAACTGGTGCAGACCATTTGCGCCTTTCGTCTGTTCGCGCCGGAGATTGAGCTGTCGCTGTCCACGCGGGAGTCGCCGTGGTTTCGGGACCACGTTATTCCGCTGGCCATCAATAACGTCAGCGCCTTCTCGAAAACGCAGCCGGGCGGCTATGCCGACAACCATCCTGAACTGGAGCAGTTCGTCCCCCATGATAACCGGCGTCCTGCCGCTGTCGCCGACGCGCTTAGCGCCCGGGGGTTACAGCCGGTGTGGAAGGACTGGGACCCATACCTTGGGCGCGTCTCGCAAAGATCATGAACGATAATGTAAACCGGTAATTATTCTCCGGGCCGCTACGGAGAACAGAAAACGGGCGGTTGCTGTCAGCCTCCCGCTTTTTTAAGGTACGTCCGTCAGCAGTGCTGTCCAGGGCGAAAAGCTTCTTCCTCGTTTCGCCCTGCCCTCACTGCTATCGGCGAGGTTAAATCCCAGTTTCAGCGAAAAGTGGCAACAAGACGGCGTAATATTTAAGATAAATCACCGCGAGTCATATTGTCGGGATTATAATTACAGGCATCCTTTCCTGATATGCAAAGCCACTTTGCGCGTTTCACGGCGCACTTATCTTCAGGATTTTTACCTTCTGGAACAAGTAACAGTAATGGCACGTCATAACAGAAAACTCTCTTTTACCACACCCATACTGGTGAGCTTTACGGGGATCTTGCTGAGCTTTGTGCTGATCGCCATCTTTATTACGTTTACTCAACGGAATGATTTCCTTGAGGATTACCATAACATCAACCGTAACTTTACCCATAACCTCGCGGTGAACTATACCGAATCGCTGTTGCGTGAAAATGATTATATTCTGGGCCGCGCGGCGACCTTTTTTTCCCGCAATGATCATTTGAATGAAACGGTGAACCTCGACCCGGACAACGGCCTGAAGACGCTGATGCAGTTACAAACGCTGATGCCTTCCGTCTCTTCCGTCTCGCTGGCTGATATTGAGGGTCATTATCTGCGCGCACCGCAGGTGCTGAACAACGAACGCAGTCGGTCTTTTGACGCCAAAACGCGCCCGTGGTTTATGGATCAAGCCGAGGCCAGCACCTTTAGTCGCTACACCTCACCCTACCTTGACCACTTCACCCGCAATCCGACGGTGACGATCTACAAACCCATAATCTCGCCGGAGGGCAAACTGAAAGGCAGTATCGCATTTCACCTCGATCTGACCTCGATGGGGTATACCCTGCGTCAGATGGTTGCCCCTGTACAGGGTGAATTTTTCGTAGTCGATCGAGACGGGCAGGTGGTGCTTCATCCGGATACGGGCGCGTTGTTCAAGCAGTACGTCAGTAAAGACATCATGAATAAGATGACCAGCGGCGAAGGGAACCTGTACGATCCGGACAGCCAAACCTGGTACTACTACTATTCATTTACCAATCCGGACTGGTTTGTGATTTATCGGGTGTCGAATCCCACGCTGTTGGATCTGACGCGCCATGAGACCAATATTGTCGCCTGGGGCTTTGCCCTCGCCGCCATCATGATTGCATTGTTCGGCCTTTATTTGCGTCACGCTTCGCGTACGGTACTGATGAACATTATCAATGCGATCAAAACCGGCGATGTTAACCGCGCGCCGCGTCTTGAAGCGATGCTCAGTAAGGCCATTGAATCCAACAAAGAACGCGAGTTGATTTACGTGCGTCAGGCGACGATTGACGCCCTGACCGGCTGTAAAAACCGGCGCGCGTTTGATAACGACATTGCCGCGCTGATGAACGATCACCAACCGTTTGCCCTGGCGCTGGTAGATATTGATAACTTTAAATCCATCAATGACACATGGGGCCACCTGAACGGAGACATTGTTTTACGCAACGTCGCGCGTGAAGGCATTCAGATCCTGCAACCCGAGGCGGTGTCCTTGTACCGCTATGGCGGTGAAGAATTTGCCGTACTGTTTTCGGGTGAGCAGTTAAACAATGCGCTTCCGTTGCTGGAACGCTGGCGTGAACAGATCGCCCGGCGAACCTGGCGTGAGGAAGGGTTACATGTCACCTTCAGCGCCGGACTGGGTGAATGGAATCTGGAAAGCCAGGAACAGTTGGTGATGCGGGTAGATGAAGCCTTGTATAAAGCGAAACAGGAAGGCAAGAATCGCATCATCACCACCAACGGCTGATTTCGGCCCCACCCTGCAAAGCCCGTCACGACGGGCTTTTTTACGAATTAAGAAAAACCGTAACCGGTTTCATTTTTTGTGCGGTTTCTTTGTGATGCTTTACACACATTCAACGTGAGCCGGTTGTTCTCTGCCTGCAGCGGGACTAAAGATGAAGTATCAACGGAACCGTGAGAGCCAACTATGAAGAACATCGTTTTATGCTGTGCCGCCGGGATGTCCACCAGCATGCTGGTACAACGGATGAAAGATGCCGCTCAGAAGAAAGGCGTTGAAGTCACTATCAAGGCAGTGCCCGTCGCCGAGTTCAAGGAAAATATCGCTACGGCGGATATTGTTCTGCTGGGCCCGCAGGTGAAATACGAGCAGGCAAAGCTGCAGGCGCAGGCCGATCCGCTGGGCAAGAAGGTCGCGGTGATCGACATGATGGATTACGGCATGATGAAAGGCGATGCCGTACTGGAAAAAGCGCTCAAACTGCTGGAGTCATAATGGAAGACTTAGAAACGACAATCATGGAACTGCTGGTCAACGCGGGTGCGGCGCGCAGTGCTGCCCTGACAGCGTTGCAGATGGCTCGCAAAGGTGATTTTGACGAAGCCGAAAAAGCGATGAAAGAGTCGCGCGAGTATGTGAAGCATGCGCACACCATCCAGACGCAGCTTATTGGGCTCGATGAAGGTACAGGAAAGTTGCCGGTTAACCTGATTACCGTCCACTCGCAGGATCACCTGATGAACGCGATGGTCATCCAGGATCTGGCGGGCGATATGATTGAGCTTTATCGTCGGCTACCGCTTTCGAACGAATAAAAACGCGGTGGCGAGACGCTTACCGGGCTGAAAAAAAGTATAAAAAAACCCGCCGAAGCGGGTTTTTTGTTAAAGGCATCAACGATTATTCGTTGTCGGAACCGCCCAGACCTGCGTTCAGCAGTTCTGCAAGGCTCGCGGATGCATCTTCGGCAGTCACCTGCGGTGCAGCTGGCAGTTCGCCCGCTGCGCGACGACGCATACGATCCTGGTGGTACGCGTAACCGGTACCTGCCGGGATCAGACGACCCACGATAACGTTCTCTTTCAGGCCACGCAGTTCGTCGCGTTTACCCGCAACGGCTGCTTCGGTCAGGACACGCGTGGTTTCCTGGAACGATGCGGCAGAAATGAACGATTCGGTAGCCAGAGACGCTTTGGTGATACCCAGCAGATCGCGGGAGTACGTTGCGCCCACTTTGCCGTTCGCTTCCAGTTCGCGGTTCGCGATCTTGACGCGGGAGTATTCAACCTGCTCGCCTTCCAGGAAGTCGGAGCTGCCCGCGTTTTCGATGGTGGCTTTACGCAGCATCTGACGAACGATAACTTCGATGTGCTTATCGTTAATCTTAACGCCCTGCAGACGGTATACGTCCTGGACTTCGTTAACAATGTAACGGGTCACAGCATGCACACCACGCAGACGCAGGATGTCGTGCGGCGCTTCCGGACCGTCGGAAACCACGTCACCACGTTCTACGCGTTCACCTTCGAACACGTTGAGCTGACGCCATTTCGGAATCATCTCTTCGTATGGCTCGCTACCGTCTACCGGGGTGATAACCAGACGACGTTTCCCTTTGGTCTCTTTACCGAAGGAAATAATACCGCTGATTTCAGCCAGGATTGCCGGCTCTTTCGGACGACGGGCTTCGAACAGGTCCGCAACGCGCGGCAGACCACCGGTGATATCCTTGGTACCGCCGGATTCCTGCGGAATACGCGCCAGGGTGTCACCAGAGCTGATCTGTACGCCATCTTCCAGCTGTACAATCGCTTTACCCGGCAGGAAGTACTGCGCAGGCATATCGGTACCCGGGATCAGCACGTCGTTACCCTGAGCATCAACGATTTTCAGTGCAGGACGCAGATCTTTACCGCCGGTAGTACGTTCAGCAGAATCCAGAACCACCAGAGAAGACAGACCGGTCAGTTCGTCGGTTTGACGCGTAATGGTCTGGCCGTCAATCATGTCAGTAAAGCGGATGAAACCACTTACTTCGGTGATAACCGGCATGGTGTGCGGATCCCAGTTTGCAACGGTTTCACCGCCGGCAACCTGCTCGCCATCACCTTTCGCCATAACCGCGCCGTAAGGCACTTTATAGCTCTCTTTGGTACGACCGAATTCGTCGATCAGCTTCAGCTCGGTGTTACGGGAGGTGATAACCAGTTTACCGCTGGAGTTCACAACCGACTTCGCGTTGCTGAGCTTGATACTACCTTTGTTTTTCACCTGGATGCTGGATTCCGCAGCCGCACGAGATGCCGCACCACCGATGTGGAACGTACGCATCGTCAGCTGTGTACCCGGTTCACCGATGGACTGTGCCGCGATAACGCCGATAGCCTCACCTTTGTTGATGATGTGGCCACGCGCCAGGTCACGACCGTAGCAGTGCGCACAGACACCAAAGTCGGTGTCGCAGGATACGACGGAACGCACTTTCACGGCATCGACAGAGTTCTCTTCCAGCAGGTCACACCACTGTTCGTGCAGCAGCGTGTTGCGCGGAACCAGAATGTCGGCAGTACCCGGCTTCAGTACGTCTTCAGCGGTAACACGACCCAGTACGCGATCGCGCAGCGGTTCTTTAACGTCGCCACCCTCGATAACCGGCGTCATCAGGATACCTTCGTGCGTACCACAGTCGTCTTCGGTTACCACCAGATCCTGCGCCACGTCAACCAGACGACGGGTCAGATAACCGGAGTTCGCCGTTTTCAGCGCGGTATCCGCCAGACCTTTACGCGCACCGTGCGTGGAGATGAAGTACTGGAGTACGTTCAGACCTTCACGGAAGTTCGCGGTGATTGGCGTTTCGATGATGGAGCCATCCGGCTTCGCCATCAGACCACGCATACCCGCCAACTGACGAATCTGAGCAGCAGAACCACGCGCACCGGAGTCGGCCATCATGTAGATGCTGTTGAAGGAAACCTGCTGTTCTTCCTGACCGTCACGGTTAATCACGGTTTCGGTTTGCAGGTTATCCATCATCGCTTTGGATACACGATCGTTCGCCGCAGCCCAGATATCGATCACTTTGTTATAGCGTTCGCCCGCGGTCACCAGACCAGACTGGAACTGTTCCTGAATCTCAGCAACTTCGGCTTCCGCCTCAGAGATGATCTCGTATTTTTTGTCCGGGATGACCATGTCATCGATACCAACGGATGCACCTGAACGCGCTGCATACGCAAAGCCGGTATACATCGTCTGGTCCGCAAAAATTACGGTCGGTTTCAGGCCCAGAATACGGTAGCAGGTGTTCAGCATTTTGGAGATCGCTTTCTTACCCAGCGCCTGGTTGACGATGGAGAAAGGCAGACCTTTCGGTACGATCATCCACAGAATGGCACGGCCAATAGTCGTGTCTTTCAGGCTGGTTTTCGCAACGAATTCGCCGTTAGCATCTTTTTCGTATTCAGTGATACGCACTTTGACGCGCGCATGCAAAGAGGCCAGGCCAGCGCGATAAATACGCTCAGCTTCTTTCGGGCCAGTCAGCACCATGCCTTCGCCTTTGGCGTTAACACTGTCACGGGTCATGTAGTACAGACCCAGTACAACGTCCTGAGACGGAACGATGATAGGTTCGCCGTTCGCCGGAGACAGGATGTTGTTGGTAGACATCATCAGCGCACGCGCTTCGAGCTGGGCTTCCAGCGTCAGCGGTACGTGAACAGCCATCTGGTCACCATCGAAGTCGGCGTTATACGCCGCACAAACCAGCGGGTGCAGCTGGATAGCTTTACCTTCGATCAGTACCGGTTCGAATGCCTGGATACCCAGACGGTGCAGCGTCGGCGCACGGTTCAACAGTACCGGGTGTTCGCGGATCACTTCGTCCAGGATATCCCAAACGACAGCTTCTTCGCGCTCAACCATTTTCTTCGCGGCTTTGATGGTGGTGGCGAGGCCACGCAGTTCCAGCTTGCCGTAAATGAATGGTTTGAACAGCTCCAGCGCCATTTTCTTCGGCAGGCCGCACTGATGCAGACGCAGGTATGGACCTACGGTGATAACAGAACGACCGGAGTAGTCAACACGCTTACCGAGCAGGTTCTGACGGAAACGACCCTGCTTACCTTTGATCATGTCGGCCAAAGATTTCAGAGGACGCTTGTTAGAACCGGTGATCGCACGACCGCGACGACCGTTATCCAGCAGGGCGTCAACCGCTTCCTGCAGCATACGTTTTTCGTTGCGTACGATGATGTCCGGCGCAGCCAGATCCAGCAGACGTTTCAGACGGTTGTTACGGTTGATCACGCGGCGGTACAGATCGTTCAGATCCGACGTTGCGAAACGACCGCCATCCAGCGGAACCAGCGGACGCAGATCTGGCGGCAGAACCGGCAGAACGGTCAGGATCATCCACTCCGGCTTGTTGCCGGACTGTACGAACGCTTCCAGCAGTTTGATACGCTTGGTCAGCTTCTTACGCTTGGTTTCGGAGTTGGTTTCGTTCAGCTCTTCGCGCAGCGTTTCACATTCTTGCTCCAGATCCATGCTCTTCAGCAGGGCCTGGATCGCTTCGGCGCCCATTTTCGCGTCGAATTCGTCACCGAACTCTTCCAGCGCATCCAGATACTGTTCTTCAGTCAGGATCTGCTGGCGTTCCAGGTTGGTCATACCGCCTTCGATAACCACATAGGATTCGAAGTACAGCACGCGTTCGATATCGCGCAACGGCATATCGAGCAGCAGGCCGATACGGGACGGCAGCGATTTCAGGAACCAGATGTGAGCAGTCGGAGAGGCCAGCTCGATGTGGCCCATACGCTCACGGCGCACTTTGGTCTGGGTCACTTCTACGCCGCACTTCTCACAGATCACACCGCGGTGTTTCAGGCGCTTGTACTTACCGCACAGGCACTCGTAATCTTTTACCGGCCCAAAGATACGGGCGCAGAAAAGGCCGTCACGCTCAGGTTTGAACGTACGGTAGTTGATGGTTTCCGGCTTCTTAACTTCACCGAAAGACCATGAACGGATCATGTCTGGCGAAGCCAGAGCAATTTTGATCGCATCAAACTCTTCGGTTTTAGTTTGCGCTTTCAGAAACTTTAATAAGTCTTTCACGGATTTGCTCCCGTCGGAGTTAGCACATTCCGCTGCCGGGTGTTACCCCGACAGCAGTGACCTGTTTGAGCGAGAATTACTCGTCTTCCAGTTCGATGTTGATACCCAGCGAACGAATCTCTTTCAACAGTACGTTGAAGGATTCCGGCATGCCCGGTTCCATCTGATGGTTGCCGTCCACGATGTTCTTATACATCTTAGTACGACCATTCACGTCATCAGACTTAACGGTGAGCATTTCCTGCAGGGTGTATGCCGCGCCGTATGCTTCCAGCGCCCACACTTCCATCTCCCCGAAGCGCTGACCACCGAACTGCGCCTTACCACCCAGCGGCTGCTGAGTAACCAGGCTGTAGGAACCGGTGGAACGAGCATGCATCTTGTCGTCGACCAGGTGGTTCAGTTTCAGCATGTACATGTAACCTACGGTTACCGGACGCTCGAACTGTTCACCCGTACGGCCGTCGAACAGCGTGATCTGACCGGAAGTCGGCAGGTCACCCAGTTTCAGCAGCTCTTTAATTTCCGCTTCTTTCGCACCGTCGAACACCGGCGTTGCGATTGGCATACCTTTGCGCAGGTTTTCAGCCAGACGCAGAACTTCTTCATCGCTGAAGGTATTCAGGTCAACTTTCTGACGAACGTCAGCGCCCAGATCGTACGCACGCTGGATGAATTCGCGCAGTTTCGCGACTTCCTGCTGCTGTTTCAGCATGGCGTTAATCTTGTCGCCGATACCTTTCGCAGCCATACCCAGGTGGGTTTCCAGGATCTGACCGATGTTCATACGAGACGGTACGCCCAGCGGGTTCAGTACGATGTCTACCGGCGTACCGTTTTCATCGTAAGGCATATCTTCGATCGGGTTGATCTTAGAAATTACACCCTTGTTACCGTGACGACCTGCCATCTTGTCACCAGGCTGGATCCGGCGTTTAACCGCCAGATAGACCTTAACGATCTTCAGCACGCCCGGTGCCAGATCGTCGCCCTGGGTGATTTTACGGCGTTTCGCTTCGAGTTTTTTCTCGAACTCGTGTTTCAGTTCGTCATACTGCTCAGCCAGCTGTTCCAGCTGATTTTGTTTCTCTTCGTCGGTCAGGCCCAGCTCCAGCCAGCGGTCACGCGGCAGTTTGTCGAGCTTCTCAGCTTCAACGCCACCGGAAACCAGCACTGCGTGGATACGGCTAAACAGGCCCGCTTCGAGGATCTGCAGTTCTTCAGACAGGTCTTTCTTCGCCTGCTTGAGCTGCATTTCTTCGATTTCCAGCGCGCGCTTGTCTTTTTCTACACCATCGCGGGTAAAGACTTGAACGTCGATAACCGTACCGGAAACACCGTTTGGTACGCGCAGAGAAGAGTCTTTCACATCAGACGCTTTCTCACCGAAGATCGCGCGCAGCAGTTTCTCTTCTGGCGTCAGTTGGGTTTCACCTTTCGGCGTGACCTTACCTACCAGAATGTCGCCGCCGGTCACTTCCGCACCGATATAAACGATACCGGATTCATCCAGTTTGGAGAGCGCAGCTTCACCCACGTTCGGGATGTCAGCGGTGATCTCTTCCGGCCCCAGCTTGGTGTCACGGGACACACACGCCAGTTCCTGAATGTGGATGGTGGTGAAACGGTCTTCCTGGACAACACGCTCGGACACGAGGATGGAGTCTTCGAAGTTGTAGCCGTTCCACGGCATGAACGCTACGCGCATGTTCTGACCGAGCGCCAGTTCACCGAGGTCGGTGGACGGACCGTCCGCCAGCACGTCGCCGCGCTCAACCGGCTCACCCAGGGAAACACACGGCATCTGGTTGATACAGGTGTTCTGGTTAGAGCGGGTGTATTTGGTCAGGTTGTAGATATCGATACCCGCTTCGCCCGGATACATCTCGTCTTCGTTAACTTTGATAACGATACGGGAGGCATCCACGTACTGAACGGTACCGCCACGCTTAGCAACGGCAGTCACACCGGAGTCAACGGCAACAGCACGTTCCATACCGGTACCAACCAGCGGCTTATCTGCACGCAGAGTCGGAACGGCCTGACGTTGCATGTTCGCACCCATCAATGCACGGTTGGCGTCATCGTGTTCCAGGAACGGGATCAGGGACGCACCGACGGATACCACCTGCTGGGTGGATACGTCCATGTAGTCAACCTGGTCGCGGCTGAACAAGCTGGATTCGCCTTTGCTACGGCAGGTCACCAGATCTTCTACGAAGTGGCCGTCTTCATCCAGGTTGGAGTTCGCCTGAGCGATAACGAAGTTGCCTTCTTCAATAGCAGACAGGTAATGAATTTCATCGGTTACCACGCCATCAACCACGCGACGATACGGCGTCTCAAGGAAGCCATACTCGTTCGTCTGCGCGTACACGGACAGGGAGTTGATCAGACCGATGTTTGGACCTTCAGGCGTTTCGATTGGACATACGCGACCGTAGTGGGTCGGGTGTACGTCTCGAACTTCGAAGCCTGCGCGTTCACGGGTCAGACCACCCGGGCCGAGTGCGGAGATACGGCGCTTGTGCGTGATCTCAGACAGCGGGTTGTTCTGGTCCATAAACTGAGACAGCTGGCTGGAGCCGAAGAACTCTTTCACTGCCGCAGAAATCGGTTTGGCGTTGATCATATCCTGAGGCATCAGGGTATCCAGATCGCCCAGAGACAGACGCTCTTTCACCGCACGCTCTACACGTACCAGGCCAACGCGGAACTGGTTT
The DNA here is from genome assembly GCF_030332325.1 of Citrobacter sp. Cs237. Classification (NCBI taxonomy): domain Bacteria; kingdom Pseudomonadati; phylum Pseudomonadota; class Gammaproteobacteria; order Enterobacterales; family Enterobacteriaceae; genus Citrobacter; species Citrobacter sp. Cs237. The sequence goes on from NZ_JAOWIB010000095.1 coordinate 27,077, forward strand.
TCCGCCATTTCGCCTACGGAACGGATACGGCGGTTGCCGAGGTGGTCGATATCATCGACTTCGCCTTTACCGTTACGGATATCGATGAGCTTCTTCATCACTTCGATGATGTCGTCTTTGCTCAGGATACCGGAACCTTCGATTTCATCACGCAGCAGAGAACGGTTGAACTTCATGCGACCGACCGCAGACAGATCATAACGGTCTTCGGAGAAGAACAGGTTCTCGAACAGGCTTTCCGCTGCTTCACGTGTCGGCGGCTCACCCGGGCGCATCATGCGGTAGATTTCTACCAGCGCGCTCAGACGATCGTTGGTCGGGTCGACGCGTACCGTTTCAGAAATGTACGGGCCGTGATCCAGATCGTTGGTAAACAGCGTTTCGATACGTTTGTGGCCAGACTGGCTCAGCTTAGCCAGCAGATCCAGGCTCAGCTCCATGTTCGCCGGGCAGATCAGCTCGCCAGTAGATTCATCAACGTAATCTTTCGAGGCTACTTTTCCTGCAATATATTCAACCGGAACTTCGATATGTTTGATATCGTCTTTTTCCAGCTGACGAATATGACGTGCAGTAATGCGGCGGCCTTTTTCAACGTAGATTTTACCGTTCGCTTCGATATCGAAGGAGGCGGTTTCACCACGCAGGCGTTCCGGTACAAGCTCCATCTGCAGCTTGTTGTCGCGGATCTCAAAGACGACTTTTTCGAAGAACAGGTCCAGGATCTGCTCTGTGGTGTAGTTCAACGCACGCAGAATGATAGTCGCAGGCAGTTTACGGCGACGGTCGATACGGACGAACAGGTTGTCCTTCGGATCGAATTCGAAATCCAGCCAGGAACCACGGTAAGGAATGATACGCGCGTTATACAGTACTTTACCGGAAGAGTGTGTTTTACCTTTATCGCTGTCGAAGAAGACGCCCGGGCTACGATGCAGCTGGGAAACGATAACACGCTCAGTACCGTTGATAACGAAAGTACCGTTGTCTGTCATGAGTGGAATTTCACCCATGTAGACTTCTTGTTCTTTAATGTCTTTTACGGTGCCTTCCGGCGCTTCGCGCTCGTAGATCACCAGACGCAGTTTTACGCGCAGCGGTGCGGAATAGGTCACGCCACGGATCTGACATTCCTGAACGTCAAACACCGGTTCGCCAAGGCGGTAGCTGACGTATTGCAGCTCGGAATTACCGCTGTAGCTCTGAATCGGGAACACGGAACGGAATGCAGCTTCCAGACCATACTGCCCTTCAGGATCTTGCTCGATAAACTTCTGAAACGAGTCAAGCTGGATAGAAAGGAGATAAGGCACATCCAGAACTTGTGGACGTTTACCAAAATCCTTACGAATACGTTTTTTCTCGGTATAGGAGTAAACCATAGGGTTCCTCAGCTCGCTGACAAGTCGACCCATCTGTCCTGCACAGGGACAGTTTGTGCAACACTATTTTGTTGACCGGAAAATGGATACTTTCCGCAATGCCTGTTGCTATCACGCTTAAACCATTTCATTGCGATTTACACAGAACGGGCGTTCTGTCGCAGTATATTAAGTCGTCGATAGAAACAAGCATTGAAAGGCACAGCAGTAGTCAAACAGTGTGAAACGCTACTGGCGCCTTACAGCGCAAAAAGGCTGGTGACCAAAAAGTCACCAGCCATCAGCCTAATCGCTTAGGCTGCAACCGGAAGGGTTGGCTTATTTAACTTCAACTTCAGCGCCAGCTTCTTCCAGAGATTTTTTCAGTGCTTCAGCGTCATCTTTGCTCACGCCTTCTTTCAGAGCGGCCGGAGCAGATTCTACCAGGTCTTTAGCTTCTTTCAGACCCAGGCCAGTTGCGCCACGTACTGCTTTGATAACAGCAACTTTGTTAGCGCCAGCAGCTTTCAGAATTACGTCGAATTCAGTTTTTTCTTCAGCAGCTTCAACCGGGCCAGCAGCTACAGCTACAGCAGCAGCAGCGGAAACACCGAATTTTTCTTCCATTGCAGAGATCAGTTCTACAACGTCCATTACGGACATAGCGGATACTGCTTCAATGATTTGATCTTTAGTGATAGACATTTAAATTGTTCCTGAATATCAGAATAAGTTTATACGTAAGCGGATGCTTTATAAAGATAACGGCGATTAAGCCGCTTCTTTCGCATCGCGTACAGCAGCCAGAGTACGAACCAGTTTGCCAGCCGAAGCTTCTTTCATGGTTGCCATCAGGCGTGCAATTGCTTCTTCGTAGGTCGGCAGAGTTGCCAGGCGGTCGATCTGAGACGCCGGGATCAGCTCACCTTCAAAGGCAGCGGCTTTGACCTCAAATTTTGCATTCGCTTTCGCGAACTCTTTGAACAGACGAGCAGCAGCGCCCGGGTGTTCCATAGAGTATGCAATCAGGGTCGGACCAACAAACGTGTCTTTCAGGCACTCGAACGGAGAACCTTCAACAGCACGGCGCAGCAGGGTGTTACGAACAACACGCATGTAAACGCCAGCTTCACGACCTGCTTTACGCAGTTCAGTCATTTTATCTACAGTTACGCCACGGGAATCCGCAACTACTGCAGACAGCGCGCCTTTGGCTACTTCGCTGACTTCAGCAACAATCGCTTGTTTGTCTTGAAGATTTAAAGCCATTAGCTTTGCTCCTGGATGTTTGCCGGAACTCATGTTCCGGAACTCACTTCACTCTTCCCAACGGAGAGAGCGTCTTAATACGGTGAGCAGAAACAAGCCAGAATATCCAAAAATAATCTTAGCGTTCTGTCACCGTCTACGCAGGGCATTAAGTTTCTTACGAAACACCTGCGGTCTTCGACGGAGGCCTGGATAGGCCAGGCTCCAACGAACAAATTCTTTCTATTGTTCGCTATTCTGTCTGTGGCGGCGTTAGCTTCCTTCGCTCACACCAGTCACAGAGTTAACTATGTTCCTGGCGATTCGCTCAGTTGCTGCCTTGCCACAAACTGAATATCTCGAATATAAATCTGCTATTTGCAGAATCGTGGGGGTAGAATTGTAGACAAAACCACCGCCCACGTAAAGCTAATCTTAGTTCGCAGATGCGCTCAGACCAGCCTGATCAACGGCAACGCCAGCACCCATGGTGGTGGAGATGCTAACTTTCTTGATGTACACGCCTTTCGCCTGAGACGGTTTTGCTTTTTTCAGCGCAACCAGCAGAGCTTCCAGGTTTTCTTTCAGTTTGTCAGCGTCAAAGTCCACTTTACCGATGGTGGTGTGGATGATGCCGTTTTTGTCGTTACGGTAACGAACCTGACCCGCTTTCGCGTTTTTAACCGCTTCAGCAACGTTCGGGGTTACAGTACCCACTTTCGGGTTTGGCATCAGGCCACGCGGACCCAGTACCTGGCCCAGCTGGCCAACAACGCGCATTGCATCCGGAGAAGCAATAACAACGTCAAAGTTCATTTCGCCTTTCTTGATCTGTTCAGCCAGATCTTCCATACCTACCAGTTCAGCGCCAGCAGCTTTAGCAGCTTCAGCGTTTGCGCCCTGGGTAAATACGGCTACGCGAACGGAACGGCCAGTACCGTGCGGCAGTACAGTCGCGCCACGTACGTTCTGGTCAGATTTACGCGCATCGATACCGAGGTTAACGGCAACGTCTACGCTTTCTACGAACTTAGCGGTAGCCAGTTCTTTCAGCAGAGAGATAGCTTCGTTGATGTCGTACTGTTTGGTCGCATCAACTTTCTCACGGATCACACGCATGCGCTTGGTCAGTTTAGCCATTTCTTAGTCCTCCACTACCAGGCCCATGGAACGTGCAGTACCTTCGATGGAGCGAGTCATCGCTTCAATGTCGGCACCAGTCATGTCGGCAGCTTTGGTCTGCGCGATTTCCTGCAGCTGAGCGCGGGAAATTTTACCCACTTTGTCTTTGTTCGGCTTACCAGAACCAGACTTAATGCCAGCCGCTTTCTTCAGCAGAACGGCTGCCGGCGGAGTCTTGGTAATGAAAGTGAAAGAACGGTCAGCGTAAACGGTGATAACAACCGGAATCGGCAGACCTTTTTCGATGGAATCTGTTTTTGCGTTGAACGCTTTGCAGAATTCCATGATGTTAACGCCCTGCTGACCCAGTGCTGGACCAACCGGCGGACTCGGGTTTGCCATACCAGCTGCAACCTGCAGCTTGACATAGGCTTGTACTTTCTTAGCCATTCTAAATTCCTCGAATTGGGTGATAGCGCCTCAGGAAGGCTCCCCGTGAATAAAATCGTTTTACGGGCCAGGCCCATAAAAACAAAAGGCGCGAAATTGTATTCCAATCTCGCGCCTTGTGCAACGATTAAATCGTCGCTTTTTTGATCGCTGCTTAGGCTTTTTCTACCTGGGCAAAGTCCAGTTCTACCGGGGTCGCACGACCGAAGATAGAAACAGAGACTTTCAGGCGGGACTTCTCGTAATCCACTTCTTCAACCACGCCGTTAAAGTCAGCGAACGGACCATCGTTAACACGAACCATTTCACCCGGCTCAAACAGCGTTTTCGGACGCGGCTTATCCCCCACCTGCTGCAGGCGGTTCATGATCGCATCAACTTCTTTATCGCTGATTGGCGCAGGACGGTCGGAAGTACCACCGATAAAGCCCATCACACGCGGTACGCTACGTACTAAGTGCCAGCTCGCGTCATTCATGACCATCTGTACCAGTACGTAACCCGGGAAGAATTTGCGCTCGCTCTTACGACGCTGACCGCCACGGATTTCGACCACTTCTTCGGTCGGCACCATGACTTCGCCAAACAACTCTTCCATATTGTGTAATTTGATATGCTCGCGCAGCGACGTTGCTACGCGGCCTTCAAAACCGGAAAACGCCTGAACGACGTACCAGCGCTTTTTAGGAGCTTCAGACATCTCAGAACCTCAGGCCAGTGATAAAGGAAACCAGGCGAACCAGAATACCATCCAGTCCCCACAGGATCAGTGACATTACCGCGGTAACCGCAGCCACAATCAGCGTGGTGTGCAATGTTTCCTGGCGAGTCGGCCAAATGACCTTACGTACTTCCGTACGCGCTTCGCGGGCAAAAGCAACCGTTGCTTTACCTTTTGTCGTCAACAGCGCGACACCACCCGCTGCAGCAATCAGAATTACTACGGCCAGCGCACGCAGCGGCAGCATCATGTCACGATAAAGATAGTTGCCGACAATTGCCACGAGCAGCAACGCCACGACGACGATCCACTTCATCGCTTCCAGGCCGCGCCCGCTCCCTTGAGCTTCGGTATTCGCACTCATAAACCAACCTGTCAGAAGAATTCTACAAATAATTTCACCCCGCGAATGCGAGGCTAACCTATCAACCTTGTACCGAAATACGCGTTAGCACTTCGGTTTAACGCCCTCTACAGAGCCTGTCTCAGCAATGATTATGACAAATAAAATCACTGATGAGCCAGGTTCTGGTTCGAAAGCGTGCAAAAAGGGCATCAAATGATGCCCTTTTATTGCGCATTGCGTCAAATGTTATCAGCAATTAGCCGAGAACTTTAGCAACCACGCCCGCACCTACAGTACGGCCGCCTTCACGGATTGCGAAACGCAGACCGTCGTCCATCGCGATCGGGTGGATCAGGGTAACAACCATTTTGATGTTGTCGCCCGGCATTACCATCTCTACGCCTTCCGGCAGTTCGATGGTGCCAGTCACGTCAGTTGTACGGAAGTAGAACTGCGGACGGTAGCCTTTGAAGAACGGAGTATGACGGCCGCCTTCGTCTTTGGACAGAATATACACTTCAGATTCGAACTTGGTGTGCGGCTTGATGGTGCCCGGCTTCGCCAGTACCTGACCACGTTCGATTTCTTCACGTTTGATACCACGCAGCAGAACACCTACGTTCTCACCCGCACGGCCTTCGTCCAGCAGTTTGCGGAACATCTCAACGCCAGTACAGGTAGACTTCGCAGTCTCTTTAATACCAACGATTTCAACTTCTTCGCCCACTTTGATGATACCGCGCTCTACACGACCGGTAACAACGGTACCACGACCGGAGATGGAGAATACGTCTTCGATCGGCAGCAGGAACGGCTTGTCAATCGCACGCTCTGGTTCCGGAATGTAAGAATCCAGGAAGCCAGCCAGTTCGATGATTTTCGCTTCCCACTCTGCGTCGCCTTCCAGCGCTTTCAGAGCTGAACCACGAACGATCGGCGTGTCGTCGCCCGGGAAATCGTACTGAGACAGCAGTTCACGAACTTCCATCTCTACCAGTTCCAGCAGCTCTTCGTCATCAACCATGTCGCATTTGTTCAGGAACACGATGATGTACGGAACGCCTACCTGACGACCCAGCAGGATGTGCTCACGGGTCTGCGGCATCGGGCCGTCAGTCGCGGCAACAACCAGGATCGCGCCGTCCATCTGCGCAGCACCGGTGATCATGTTTTTAACATAGTCGGCGTGGCCCGGGCAGTCTACGTGTGCGTAGTGACGGGTCGGGGTATCGTATTCAACGTGAGAGGTGTTGATGGTGATACCACGCGCTTTTTCTTCCGGCGCGTTATCGATCTGGTCGAATGCGCGAGCAGCACCGCCGTAGGTTTTAGCCAGTACGGTAGTGATTGCAGC
>NZ_JAOWIB010000096.1:0-3886 GCF_030332325.1 Citrobacter sp. Cs237
GACGATCTATCGCTGGGTCCAGTGCTACGCCCCGGAGATGGAGAAGCGGCTGCGCTGGTTCTGGCGGCGTGGCTTTGATCCGAGCTGGCGCCTGGATGAAACCTACGTCAAGGTGCGGGGCAAGTGGACCTACCTGTACCGGGCAGTCGACAAGCGGGGCGACACGATCGATTTCTACCTGTCGCCGACCCGCAGCGCCAAGGCAGCGAAGCGGTTCCTGGGCAAGGCCCTGCGAGGCCTGAAGCACTGGGAAAAGCCTGCCACGCTCAATACCGACAAAGCGCCGAGCTATGGTGCAGCGATCACCGAATTGAAGCGCGAAGGAAAGCTGGACCGGGAGACGGCCCACCGGCAGGTGAAGTATCTCAATAACGTGATCGAGGCCGATCACGGAAAGCTCAAGATACTGATCAAGCCGGTGCGCGGTTTCAAATCGATCCCCACGGCCTATGCCACGATCAAGGGATTCGAAGTCATGCGAGCCCTGCGCAAAGGACAGGCTCGCCCCTGGTGCCTGCAGCCCGGCATCAGGGGCGAGGTGCGCCTTGTGGAGAGAGCTTTTGGCATTGGGCCCTCGGCGCTGACGGAGGCCATGGGCATGCTCAACCACCATTTCGCAGCAGCCGCCTGATCGGCGCAGAGCGACAGCCTACCTCTGACTGCCGCCAATCTTTGCAACAGAGCCTCCGTCGCCATGCTCACCTCGCTTTGGTGCACACGAGTATTGAGCATAGTCGAGATTGGTGCAGATCACTTCTGATATTGAACTGTCAGGAGCTGGCTGCACAACAGCCATTACGCCCAATCAACTGGTGCAGTCGTCTTCTGAAAATGACACTGTTTGTATATAATCATGAAAAAATGGTGAGTAGAGTTTCAGGGTAACAGGGGATGCTTATGTCGGTTTTCCACAACTGGCTACTTGAGATCGCATGTGAGAATTACTTCGTCTACATCAAACGCCTTTCCGCCAACGATACCGGCGCAACAGGTGGTCACCAGGTAGGGCTTTATATCCCTTCAGGTATCGTTGAAAAACTCTTTCCGTCTATCAACCATACCCGTGAACTGAACCCTTCGGTTTTTCTCACCGCACATGTGTCATCGCATGATTGCCCTGACAGCGAAGCCAGGGCAATTTATTATAACAGCCGTCATTTTGGTAAAACCCGGAATGAAAAAAGGATTACCCGCTGGGGTAGAGGCAGCCCACTTCAGGATCCTGAAAATACAGGGGCTCTGACGCTCCTGGCTTTCAAGCTTGATGAGCAAGGGGGGGACTGTAAGGAAGTAAATATTTGGGTATGCGCCAGCACTGATGAAGAGGACGTCATTGAGACCGCTATTGGTGAAGTTATACCCGGAGCGCTTATATCCGGCCCCGCAGGACAGATTCTAGGCGGACTATCTCTACAGCAAGCGCCAGTAAATCATAAATATATTCTACCTGAAGACTGGCACCTGCGCTTTCCGTCGGGAAGTGAAATTATTCAGTATGCAGCCAGCCATTATGTGAAAAATTCCCTTGATCCGGATGAGCAACTTCTTGACCGCCGGCGCGTGGAGTACGACATATTTCTATTGGTTGAGGAACTGCATGTTCTGGATATCATCCGGAAAGGATTTGGCTCTGTGGATGAATTTATTGCGCTGGCCAATTCTGTCAGCAATCGCCGTAAATCCAGAGCCGGGAAGTCGCTGGAACTGCACCTGGAGCATCTATTCATTGAGCACGGCCTGCGACACTTTGCGACGCAGGCCATCACAGAAGGTAATAAAAAACCCGATTTCCTTTTCCCTTCCGCAGGGGCTTACCACGATACTGAGTTTCCCGTAGAAAATCTGCGCATGCTGGCAGTCAAGACTACCTGTAAGGATCGCTGGCGTCAGATACTGAATGAGGCCGATAAAATTCATCAGGTGCATCTGTTTACACTCCAGGAGGGAGTTTCTCTGGCTCAATATCGGGAGATGCGGGAGTCGGGTGTCAGATTGGTCGTGCCATCATCTCTGCACAAAAAATACCCGGAGGCGGTGAGAGCTGAGCTAATGACGCTAGGTGCGTTTATTGCTGAGCTGACAGGGCTTTACGCAGATATTCCATAGATTATCTCCCGGCATAAATACCGGGAGGAGCGATCAGATTCGTTCAACCTTGCACGAATCGGCATTAACCGCTTTCAGGATATAAGGTTCAAGCAGTTTGGCTACGGCTTCAAACACGGGCACCACTACGGAGTTACCGAACTGCCTGTACGACTGAGTGTCTGACACAGGAATGCGAAAAGGCCTGCCATCTACTTTTTCAAAACCCATAAGGCGCGCGCACTCTCGCGGAGTCAGCCTGCGGGGCCGATGCGCCTGATTTTCTTCGTTCGCGAAGTCTGTTTCACCTGTGGCCATATCCCAGCCACGGTCTATCAGAATTTCAGACCCGTCTTTGTGATAGCGAGCAGAAAGCGTACGGGCAATGCTTTCTTTATTTTCAGGATTAACGAGGCCAAAACCGAATCCGTTACCCTTAGCTGCGTGCTTTTTGGCGTAGTTATAGAGATACTCCCAGAGTTTCGGCGTCAGTATATATTTGCTGTCAACCACGGGTTCCAGCAGTTCGCCAAATGACGGACGCTGTTCCGGATAAAAACGACTAATATCGCGCAGGGTAAAGCCCTGGTGAATGTTCAGATCACGGCGGAAACCGACCAAAACGATACGTTCTCGGTGCTGAGGTAAAAAGTGCTTTCCGTCGATAACTTTAGGATCGTTTTTGCCCATCTCAGCTGCATCCGCAACTTCATAGCCCAGTTCGTCGAGGGTATCCATGATGACTTTAAAGGTTTTACCCTTGTCATGGCTCTTCAGGTTTTTAACGTTTTCAAGAACAAAGATGGCAGGTTTTTTTGCGCGGATAATACGCGCCACATCGAAGAAAAGCGTTCCCTGAGCCTCACATTCGAAACCATGCGCGCGCCCGAGCGAGTTTTTCTTGCTTACGCCCGCAAGGCTAAACGGTTGACAGGGGAAACCTGCTAGAAGTACATCATGATCCGGCACATGCTCATTAATGTAAGCATAGGCATCGTTTTCAGGTACTTCAGGTTTATCACTGAGCGTGACTTCACGAATATCGAGATTGAAAGTGTGTTCCTGAGCATCGTTAAACCAGTTAGCTTTATATGTGCGCACAGCCTCTTTATTCCATTCACTGGTAAAAACGCACTGGCCACCGATGGTTTCGAAGCCCTTCCGTATACCTCCAATCCCAGCAAACAGGTCAATAAACCGGAAGGCATAGTCAGGGTGATGTGCAGGCGCTTCCGGAAGCATTTTTCGTAGAAGTTCCTCTTCGGCTAACGTCAGCGTCTTAGGTGAGCACTTACCATTAATCCAGCGATTAAGAGTCTCGCGACTCCACTCATTTTTACCAACTTTTCTAAGCAGTTCAGCCACGTACTTCTGGTCATAGATTTCCAGCACCTGCCCGAGCAGCTTTTTATCATTTTCCTGTCGCAGTTGTTCTTCCGCTTCTGCTTTCTCAAGCAGATCCTGCGCCAGTAATTCAAATTCAGACATATTGCCTCCATTGGGTCTTATGGGTGAAACTGTATCACTCATTTGACCCAGATTGAATGTTTTTATCTGGATATTTAAACAGGTTTATTGTTAGGTAACGCACGTTGGCCACGCTGGAGCGTCTTCTGGGCCTGCTGTCGGCCTTTGAGGTCGTGGTATGGATGACGGATGGCTGGCCGCTGTATGAACCCCGCCTGAAGGGAAAGCTGCACGTTATCAGCAAGCGTTACACTCAGCGCATTGAGCGACATAACCTGAATCTGAGACAACATCTGGCAAGGCTGGGACGGAAGTCACTGTCGTTCTCAAAATC
>NZ_JAOWIB010000097.1:0-3474 GCF_030332325.1 Citrobacter sp. Cs237
TGATATTGAACTGTCAGGAGCTGGCTGCACAACAGCCATTACGCCCAATCAACTGGTGCAGTCGTCTTCTGAAAATGACAATCGTGCCACCGGCTCCAGGTCTTATCGAACAGCTCAGACACATGGTCCAAATGCTGGTCGATCCGTTCGGCCAGTTTTTCGATGGCCTCTTGCTTGAGCTTGTCACTTTCCCTGAACTCGATGTTCAAGGCCCTGGCCACCTGGTTGAGGTTCCGGCCGATAGCTCCAAGCTGCCGGCACGATTCCCGTACGGTGTTCACTTCTTCATCAGTGAGGACCGGCATCCGGTTCAACGACCGCAGTCATTTCTGTACCTAAACAGTCCTGCGAATATGTGAGTTTTGACCTAATGAGCCACAAAAACTCATTTTCGCCCACGATAATTTTTCTACTTCCTTTCTTTGGAATGCTCATTTCAATATTCACATAACGTCGCTATCAATCGCGGAAAAGGCGTAGTGCGCGAAGCGAACGAAGCTTTTTGCCGTCGATTGCATAGCTTTGTTAACCCTTTTTCCAAATTTGATAGCAATAGTTAATGTTTGAAGTAAAGTGTTGCTCAAAAACAACTTCGAAGGTATTTGGAATACTCGGGAAGAAAACATCCCCCTCTGGCTCGATGTCGATCGTCGATAAGTGGAGCGTAGAGGCCATGGGTAATGTTTCTCGGTAAATTTCTCCGCCACCAGACACTATAACGTGACCGGTGAATTCAGCTAGCCTGTCCATGGCCTCTTCGATTGACTGAAATACAACTACATTGTCATCATTTGATGTCCAACCTGAGCGGGTAACGACCGCGTATTTCCTATTGGGGAGTGCGCCCATAGATTCAAACGTCTTGCGACCCACCAGAAGCCACTGATTGTAGGTCAATGCTTTAAAAAGTAGCTGCTCCCCTTTCGCGGACCAGGGTATGTCTGGACCGCAACCAATCACGCCGTTTTTCGCTTTCGCAGCCATCAATGATACTTTCAAGGTTCTCATCCTGGGTTAACTTTGTTTTAGGGCGACTGCCCTGCTGCGTAACATCGTTGCTGCTCCATAACATCAAACATCGACCCACGGCGTAACGCGCTTGCTGCTTGGATGCCCGAGGCATAGACTGTACAAAAAAACAGTCATAACAAGCCATGAAAACCGCCACTGCGCCGTTACCACCGCTGCGTTCGGTCAAGGTTCTGGACCAGTTGCGTGAGCGCATACGCTACTTGCATTACAGTTTACGAACCGAACAGGCTTATGTCCACTGGGTTCGTGCCTTCATCCGTTTCCACGGTGTGCGTCACCCGGCAACCTTGGGCAGCAGCGAAGTCGAGGCATTTCTGTCCTGGCTGGCGAACGAGCGCAAGGTTTCGGTCTCCACGCATCGTCAGGCATTGGCGGCCTTGCTGTTCTTCTACGGCAAGGTGCTGTGCACGGATCTGCCCTGGCTTCAGGAGATCGGAAGACCTCGGCCGTCGCGGCGCTTGCCGGTGGTGCTGACCCCGGATGAAGTGGTTCGCATCCTCGGTTTTCTGGAAGGCGAGCATCGTTTGTTCGCCCAGCTTCTGTATGGAACGGGCATGCGGATCAGTGAGGGTTTGCAACTGCGGGTCAAGGATCTGGATTTCGATCACGGCACGATCATCGTGCGGGAGGGCAAGGGCTCCAAGGATCGGGCCTTGATGTTACCCGAGAGCTTGGCACCCAGCCTGCGCGAGCAGCTGTCGCGTGCACGGGCATGGTGGCTGAAGGACCAGGCCGAGGGCCGCAGCGGCGTTGCGCTTCCCGACGCCCTTGAGCGGAAGTATCCGCGCGCCGGGCATTCCTGGCCGTGGTTCTGGGTTTTTGCGCAGCACACGCATTCGACCGATCCACGGAGCGGTGTCGTGCGTCGCCATCACATGTATGACCAGACCTTTCAGCGCGCCTTCAAACGTGCCGTAGAACAAGCAGGCATCACGAAGCCCGCCACACCGCACACCCTCCGCCACTCGTTCGCGACGGCCTTGCTCCGCAGCGGTTACGACATTCGAACCGTGCAGGATCTGCTCGGCCATTCCGACGTCTCTACGACGATGATTTACACGCATGTGCTGAAAGTTGGCGGTGCCGGAGTGCGCTCACCGCTTGATGCGCTGCCGCCCCTCACTAGTGAGAGGTAGGGCAGCGCAAGTCAATCCTGGCGGATTCACTACCCCTGCGCGAAGGCCATCGGTGCCGCATCGAACGGCCGGTTGCGGAAAGTCCTCCCTGCGTCCGCTGATGGCCGGCAGCAGCCCGTCGTTGCCTGATGGATCCAACCCCTCCGCTGCTATAGTGCAGTCGGCTTCTGACGTTCAGTGCAGCCGTCTTCTGAAAACGACAAACAGCCAGAAAGGCTGTTACAGGCGATTTGATCTGCAACCTATTGGTTAAATTAATGTATCAAAAACGATGGTTTTTGTGACAGTCTTGAAAAGTCCTGACTTCTCCCGAAAAATGACTCCCCTCATGTAACAAAACTCGTTACTGTATCAACATAACAATAACCCCATAACTAATTAGCGAGAAAAGAATGAAAATCGGCTATGCACGTAAATCTACGCATCTTCAGGATGTGGCGCACCAGGTTGACGAACTAACAAAAGCTGGATGTGAGCAAATCTATCGGCACTGTTGCAAATAGTCGGTGGTGATAAACTTATCATCCCCTTTTGCTGATGGAGCTGCACATGAACCCATTCAAAGGCCGGCATTTTCAGCGTGACATCATTCTGTGGGCCGTACGCTGGTACTGCAAATACGGCATCAGTTACCGTGAGCTGCAGGAGATGCTGGCTGAACGCGGAGTGAATGTCGATCACTCCACGATTTACCGCTGGGTTCAGCGTTATGCGCCTGAAATGGAAAAACGGCTGCGCTGGTACTGGCGTAACCCTTCCGATCTTTGCCCGTGGCACATGGATGAAACCTACGTGAAGGTCAATGGCCGCTGGGCGTATCTGTACCGGGCCGTCGACAGCCGGGGCCGCACTGTCGATTTTTATCTCTCCTCCCGTCGTAACAGCAAAGCTGCATACCGGTTTCTGGGTAAAATCCTCAACAACGTGAAGAAGTGGCAGATCCCGCGATTCATCAACACGGATAAAGCGCCCGCCTATGGTCGCGCGCTTGCTCTGCTCAAACGCGAAGGCCGGTGCCCGTCTGACGTTGAACACCGACAGATTAAGTACCGGAACAACGTGATTGAATGCGATCATGGCAAACTGAAACGGATAATCGGCGCCACGCTGGGATTTAAATCCATGAAGACGGCTTACGCCACCATCAAAGGTATTGAGGTGATGCGTGCACTACGCAAAGGCCAGGCCTCAGCATTTTATTATGGTGATCCCCTGGGCGAAATGCGCCTGGTAAGCAGAGTTTTTGAAATGTAAGGCCTTTGAATAAGACAAAAGGCTGCCTCATCGCTAACTTTGCAACAGTGCC
>NZ_JAOWIB010000098.1:0-27236 GCF_030332325.1 Citrobacter sp. Cs237
TTCAGCGCTCTGTCGCGAGGTGGCGTATATTACGCTTTCCTCTTTCAGAGTCAACCCTGAATTTCAGGATTTTTCTCTTCGTTGTGACGACCATCTTGTGAAGCGTTTCACTTTGTCGTCTCAACGGAGGCGCATTATAGGGATCCCAATTTTTTGCACAAGCCTTTTTTCGATCTTTTTTTCCATTTGCTGATTTTTCACTCCTTTCGTTTCATTCCTGCGCAATGTGACGCTTTTTTGATAGCTAAATCACTTGCACAAGGCCAGAAATGCAACCAAAGTCATCATTACTGTTCTCTTTATCTGAGGTAAACATGTCTGACGTATTACGCCCTTATAAGGATCTTTTTCCGCAGATCGGACAACGCGTGATGCTCGATCGCAGCAGCGTTATCATTGGCGATGTTCGTCTGGCAGACGATGTCGGGATCTGGCCGCTTGTCGCGATCCGTGGCGATGTAAATTACGTTGAGATTGGCGCACGCACCAATATTCAGGATGGCAGCGTCTTACACGTCACTCACAAATCGCCTTCCAATCCTGAAGGTAATCCACTGATCGTGGGCGAAGATGTCACTGTTGGACATAAAGTAATGCTCCACGGCTGCATTATTGGCAACCGCGTCCTGGTCGGAATGGGCTCGATTCTGTTAGATGGCGCGATCATTGAAGATGACGTGATGATTGGCGCCGGCAGTCTGGTGCCGCAAAACAAACGTCTGCAAAGCGGCTATCTGTATCTGGGAAGCCCGGTTAAACAGATCCGGCCTCTAACGGAAGATGAGAAAATGGCGTTGCGATATTCCGCCAACAACTACGTGAAATGGAAAGACGAGTATCTGACTCAGGACAACCAGATCCATCCCTGATCGTCTTCCTGCTGGGACTGGATCAAGGCTTCAGCCTCTTCTTCCAGATCCCAGCGGTGCTCACAAAAGTGAGCCAGCCATTCCTCCGCCGTTTCGCCACCAAAGCGTTTCGCCAGCGATTCCCCCTTTATGGCACACATTAACTGCATGCCATTCACCAGCGCCGGGAAGCAAACAGCGCATTCATCCACACGCCATTCCTCTCTGTCAGGAAACAGAATCGCCTGGTTCATGCAGACAACTCCTGCTTGAGGCGCGCAATCACCGGTTCGATTTCGGGTAAAATACCATGCCAGAGCAAAAAGGCATGAGCAGCCTGCCCTACCAGCATTCCCAGGCCATCGGCAACGCGCTTCGCGCCATGTTGTTCACACCACAAGAGAAAAGGCGTCCGTCCCTGCTGGTAAAGCATGTCGTAACAACAGACCGAGGGATAAATCAGCGACGCAGGGATCGCCGGGATCTCACCATTGAGTCCGCTGGATGTGGCATTGATGATCACATCAAAGTGATGGTCTGCCAGTTCATCCATGCCCAGCGCCTGCACACTACCGGTATGCGCAAAGACCTTCGCCAGTTCCTGAGCCCGGGATGCCGTTCGGTTGACAATGGTCACGCCACAATCCAGAGAAAGTAACGGTAACAGAACCCCACGCGCTGCCCCGCCAGCGCCGATCAGCAAAATTCGCTGCCCCGGTTGAATAAAGGATAAACGTTCAAGATCGCTTAACAAACCGATACCGTCAGTGTTATCTCCGAGTAGACGACCATCCTCAAGTCGTTTGATCGTATTCACTGCGCCAGCCAGCGCCGCACGCTCCGTCAATTCATCCGCACGGGCAAAAGCCTCTTCTTTAAAAGGCACCGTGACGTTCGCCCCTTTGCCTCCCCCGGCAAAAAAAGCGTTTAACGTCTTAACAAAGTCATCCACGGGCGCCAGTACGCGACCATACGGGTGATCGATTTGCAACTGCTGCGCAAATTGCTGATGAATAAACGGTGACTTACTGTGTGCTATCGGATGGCCGAAAACAGCATAGGTTTCCATTCTCTTACCCCTGTCGAAACAGTTCGCCCGTTAATGCATCGCGAATTTCAGAAGGATTCAAACGACCGCCCGTTTCGCCTTCCACAATCGGGAAGTCGTCGCCGAATTGCGCCCGCACATCTTCCGTTGTGCGACACGGCGGCAGTCCGCTCAGGTTGGCGCTGGTTGATACCAGCGGTTTGCCATACGCCTTACACAGGGCGACCACCAGCGGATGATCTGTCACACGTACCGCCAGTGAATTGAAGCGACCTGTTAGCCAGCGTGGCGTGCTCTCAGGCGCAGGGAAAACAAAGGTTACCGGCCCTGGCCAACATGCAAATACAGCTTCACGCTGTGCTTCGGTGAGCATACTGTCGTCAATATATGGTCTGAGTTGTTCAAAATTTGCGGCGATCAAAATCAGCCCTTTGTCTACCGGGCGTTGTTTGAGCGCCAGCAGACGATTTACAGCCATTTCGCTGTCGGGATCGCACCCGACACCAAATACAGCTTCCGTTGGATAGGCGATGACATTTTTATTATTAAGTTCCTCTACCGCTGCGGCGATAGAGTCTGTTGGCAGGTTATTAATCACTTTTTTGTTCCGCCGAAACCGGCTTTCCACATTGTTTACTGGCGCAGAAGTGCTTAACACCTTGCGCGGTTTTCTTTTCGATAAGGAGCGGATAGTGACACTCAGGGCACTCTCCAGCTATCGGTTTGGCGTTAATGACAAACTGGCATTCCGGATAGCGATCGCAGGAATGAAAGGTTTTGCCATAACGGGAACGCCGCTGAACCAGGTGACCAGTCAGGCATTGAGGGCAGGTTATTGCGGTTTCGTCTGGCTTATCAATCATCTCGGTATGATCACATTCCGGATAATTGCTGCAGCCGATAAACATACCAAATCGCCCCTGTCGTAGCACCAGCTCGGCGCCGCAATCGGGGCAGAATTTCCCCTCCAGAACTTTGACAATATGTCCGTCCGCCGTGGATTTCAGCGGACGAATATAGTCGCATTCCGGATAGTGAGAGCATCCGAGAAACGGACCGTGTTTCCCGGAGCGAATAACCAGTTCAGCCCCACACTGTGGGCAGGGCTCATTTTTACGCACCGCAAACAGTGCTGATTTAGCCATAACAACTCATGCTGGATTAAGATTGATTAATGCAGCATACCTTCATTCACTTCAAAGAGTAATTCTTCCATTTGCTGGTAGGCATTTTCACATCCTGGAATGTTAAACAGCACCATTAATATGACCCATTTCAGATCTTCCAGGTCGAATTCTGCGGTATCCAGCGCGAGTACGCGTTCAATCACCATTTCTCGCGTTTCGAGGTTTAGCACCTGAATCTGCTCGAGGAATAACAAAAATCCCCGGCAGTTGGCATCCAGACGATCGCACTCTTCTGGAGTATAAATACGAACAGAGAGAGGATCGGAAGCAAGCTGCATTGGCTCAGCAAGCCCTTCCTGATAGTCAGCCAGCTTTTCCAGCCACAGGAGTGCATTGTAGATGTCTTCACGATCAAAACCGGCGTCGGTAAGATCCCGTTCAAGTTTGTCCTGATCCACACGTAATTCCGCTTCGTTGTGGATATACGTTTCAAACAAATACATTAGTACGTCGAACATGGCATGCCCTCCTCAATCGGACATAGCCGCCGGGTACAGCTGCGATCCATCCTGCTAACTCCAGTTCGAGTAGCTGAGCCACTACCGCTGGCACAGGTTGGCCGGCACGTTCAGCGACGACGTCAACAGGTGTTACCTCATCTCCTACGTTAGCCAGGAGCTCGGGAAATGGCAATGCCGCAGCTTCGCGATCTGGTGAATAAAGTGAATTTTCAGGCTCATCTGGCAGCCAATGTAAGCCATACTGCAAATTTTCCACGATTTCCTCTGGCGAAGTCACAAGTGTGGCGCCCTGCTTCACGAGCCAATGCGGCCCTTCGCTTCCCGGGTTCCCTATTGGCCCCGGTAAAGCAAACACTTCCCTGCCTTGCTCTATCGCGCAGCGTGCAGTCACCAGAGATCCGCTACGCTGCGCTGCCTCTACCACCAGCACGCCTTTGCTCAGGCTGCTGATGATACGGTTTCGTCGGGGAAAATTGCGCGGGAGCGGGTGCATTGCCAGCGGAAATTCGGATACCAGCGCCCCGCCCGCGTCGAGCAATCGCTCTGCCAGATAGCCATGACTACGTGGATAGATAACCTCGAGACCGCTGCCCAACACAGCGATACTTTTACCCTGTGCCTGGATTGCCGCAGTATGCGCTATTCCATCAATGCCGCGCGCCAGTCCACTGGTGATCGTGATTCCCCAACCTGCGAGCTTTTCGCAGAACATCCGCCCCCATCGTTCTCCGTACCAGGAAGGCGTACGACTTCCCACCACCGCCAGCTGTACGTCATGAAGACAGGCAAGGCTTCCGGAAACAAACAGGGCGCCAGGATAATCGTCAATAGCACGAAGTTGGGTTGGATAATGATCATCATCCGCCAGTAATAAATAATGATGAGGCGCCTCAAGCCAAAGCAGCGTTTTCTCCCGTTCTTCATCCGAAAGCGAGAAAAAGCGTTTAATCCAGGAGGGCGAAAACCCCGCGTGGCGAAGCACCGCGGCATCAATATGTGGCTGTGCGATAAGCCAGTGTGCGATGCGCAGCATCTCGTCGCCGCACAATTCACTCACCCGCATTAAACGTAGCCAAATCTCTGTACGGTTCATCCTTGTCCCCCTGCCACAGGCAGTCTCAGCAATCTTTGCGATTGGTCACTGATGCTGTCAATCAGAGGGGGATTTGTCTAGAATAGAGGTAATAATCTTTTCAACTCCTGAACACAACTCTGGATAACTATGTCAGTTTTGCAAGTGTTACATATTCCGGACGAGCGCCTTCGCAAAGTCGCAAAACCGGTTGAAGAAGTGAATGCAGACATTCAGCGTATCGTCGATGATATGTTCGAGACGATGTACGCAGAAGAAGGTATTGGCCTGGCAGCGACGCAGGTTGATATTCATCAGCGGATAATCGTGATTGACGTCTCTGAAAACCGCGACGAGCGCCTGGTGCTCATTAACCCGGAACTGCTGGAAAAAGAAGGCGAGACCGGTATCGAAGAAGGGTGCCTGTCGATTCCGGAACAGCGCGCTTTGGTGCCACGTGCGGAAAGAGTGAAAATTCGCGCGCTCGATCGCGAGGGTAAACCATTTGAGCTGGAAGCCGACGGCCTGCTGGCTATTTGTATCCAACACGAAATGGATCATTTAGTCGGTAAACTGTTTATCGATTATTTGTCGCCGCTGAAGCAGCAACGTATTCGTCAGAAAGTTGAAAAACTCGACCGCCTGAACGCACGAGCTTAAGGACAAGAATCAACGTGTCAGACTCACTACGTATTATTTTTGCGGGTACACCTGACTTTGCAGCGCGTCATCTTGACGCGCTGTTGTCTTCTGGACACAACGTTGTCGGCGTGTTTACCCAGCCCGACCGCCCGGCAGGCCGCGGCAAGAAACTCATGCCCAGCCCGGTAAAAGTGCTGGCGGAAGAAAAAGGCATTCCCGTATTCCAACCCGCCTCATTACGCCCGCAGGAAAACCAGCACCTGGTTGCCGATCTGCACGCAGACGTTATGGTTGTCGTAGCGTATGGTCTGATTCTTCCCAAAGCGGTGCTGGATATGCCGCGGCTCGGTTGCATTAACGTCCACGGTTCCTTGCTCCCACGCTGGCGTGGCGCGGCGCCGATTCAACGTTCGCTTTGGGCTGGCGATGCCGAAACAGGCGTAACCATTATGCAGATGGACGTTGGTCTGGATACGGGCGATATGCTCTACAAGCTCGCTTGTCCGATTACCGCAGAAGATACCAGCGGTACGCTGTACGACAAGCTGGCAGAGTTGGGCCCGCAGGGTTTGATCGAAACGCTGAAACAATTAGCCGAAGGGCGGACAAAACCAGAAGCTCAAGATGATGCGCTGGTTACCCACGCTGAGAAACTCAGCAAAGAAGAAGCCCGAATTGACTGGTCGCTTTCCGCAGCGCAACTGGAACGCTGCATTCGCGCGTTCAACCCCTGGCCGATGAGCTGGCTGGAAATTGACGGTCAGCCGGTGAAAGTCTGGCAGGCGTCCGTTGTGGCTGCTGCCACCCAGGCTCAGCCCGGGACTATTCTGGACGCGACAAAACACGGCATTCAGGTTGCCACAGGCGACGGCATTTTAAATTTGCTCTCGTTGCAGCCCGCCGGAAAAAAAGCCATGAGCGCGCAGGATCTTTTAAATTCACGTCGGGAATGGTTCATTCCTGGCAACCGTCTGGCCTGACGGTCACTTCTTACTCCGCCCGGTGTCGCCGGGCATTTTTATTTTTGCGGTTATGAATAAGAAACTCAACTTACGCAGTATGGCGGCGCAAGCCATTGAACAGGTCGTCGAGCAAGGACAATCATTGAGCAATGTTCTGCCGCCGATGCAACAAAAGGTTTCCGACAAAGATAAGGCACTGCTGCAGGAGTTGTGCTTTGGGGTGCTGCGCACGCTGTCACAACTGGAGTGGCTGATCAGCAAGCTCATGTCTCGCCCAATGACGGGCAAGCAGCGTACCGTGCATTACCTGATTATGGTCGGATTCTACCAACTGCTGCATACGCGCATTCCCCCTCACGCTGCGCTGGCCGAAACGGTCGAGGGCGCAGTCGCCATCAAGCGCCCTCAACTGAAAGGCCTTATCAACGGCGTGTTACGTCAGTTCCAGCGTAAGCAGGATGAGCTGCTGGCGGAATTTTCTAACACTGAAGCGCGTTTTTTGCATCCTTCCTGGCTGCTTAAGCGCCTGCAAAAAGCCTGGCCGGAACGATGGGAAGCTCTTGTCGAGGCCAACAACCAGCGCCCACCGATGTGGTTGCGGGTAAACCGCACGCATCATTCACGAGACGCCTGGCTGGCACGACTGGAAGAAACAGGCATGACAGGCTTCACCCACCCGGCATACCCTGACGCGGTACGCCTGGAAACGCCTTCACCAGTGCATGCGCTTCCTGGCTTCGACGAAGGCTGGGTCACCGTTCAGGACGCTTCCGCTCAGGGCTGCGTCACCTTTCTTGCGCCGCAAAACGGCGAACATATATTAGATTTATGCGCGGCGCCAGGCGGTAAAACCACGCACATCCTCGAAGCGGCCCCCGAAGCCGATGTTCTGGCCGTGGATGTTGATGAACAGCGGCTCTCTCGCGTTTATGACAACCTTAAACGTCTCGGGATGAAAGCGACCGTTAAGCAAGGCGACGGACGTTATCCGGCGCAGTGGTGCGGCAAGCAGCAGTTTGATCGTATTTTACTGGACGCTCCCTGCTCTGCCACTGGCGTTATCCGTCGCCATCCAGACATAAAATGGCTGCGTCGGGATCGGGACATTGCCGAACTGGCGAAGTTACAGGCAGAAATACTGGATGCCATCTGGCCGCATCTGAAATCAGGCGGGACGCTGGTGTACGCAACCTGTTCAGTACTGCCGGAAGAGAACAGTCTACAGGTTAAAGCTTTCCTGCAACGCACAGCAGACGCCATTCTCAGCGAAACCGGTACGCCTGAACAACCTGGCCGGCAAAATCTGCCTGGCGCAGAAGAAGGTGATGGCTTCTTTTACGCTAAGCTAATCAAAAAGTGATGAGATAACGGGTCACGACTGATGAAAATAATCATTCTGGGCGCAGGGCAGGTTGGCGGCACACTGGCAGAAAACCTGGTTGGCGAAAACAACGATATCACCGTGGTCGATACTAACGGGGAGCGTCTGCGAAGCTTACAGGATAAGTTCGATTTGCGCGTGGTGCAGGGCCACGGTTCACATCCTCGCGTTCTGCGTGAGGCCGGGGCTGACGATGCCGATATGTTGGTAGCTGTAACCAGTTCCGATGAAACAAACATGGTCGCCTGCCAGGTGGCCTATTCTTTATTCAACACACCGAATCGTATCGCGCGTATACGCTCTCCTGACTACGTTCGCGATGCAGACAAACTGTTTCATTCTGAGGCCGTACCTATCGATCATCTCATTGCCCCGGAGCAACTGGTTATCGATAGCATTTACCGGCTGATCGAATATCCCGGCGCACTGCAGGTGGTTAACTTTGCGGAAGGCAAGGTCAGCCTGGCTGTCGTTAAGGCTTACTACGGCGGTCCGCTGATCGGGAATGCCCTGTCAACCATGCGTGAGCACATGCCGCATATTGATACGCGAGTCGCGGCTATTTTTCGTCACGATCGTCCTATCCGCCCACAGGGATCAACCATTGTCGAAGCCGGGGATGAAGTCTTCTTCATTGCGGCTTCTCAGCATATCCGCGCGGTAATGAGCGAGTTGCAGCGGCTGGAAAAACCGTACAAACGCATCATGCTGGTTGGCGGCGGTAATATCGGCGCAGGTCTGGCGCGTCGCCTGGAAAAAGATTACAGCGTGAAGCTGATCGAACGCGATCAGCAACGGGCGGCAGAACTGGCTGAAAAACTGCAAAATACGATCGTCTTTTTTGGCGATGCGTCGGATCAGGAGTTGTTAACCGAAGAACATATTGATCAGGTCGATCTCTTTATTGCGGTGACCAACGACGATGAAGCGAATATCATGTCGGCAATGTTGGCTAAACGGATGGGCGCAAAAAAGGTGATGGTGCTGATCCAGCGCCGCGCTTATGTCGACCTCGTTCAGGGGAGCGTCATAGATATCGCCATATCACCGCAGCAGGCAACGATATCAGCGTTGCTCAGCCACGTCCGTAAGGCGGATATTGTAGGCGTTTCCTCTTTACGCCGTGGCGTGGCGGAAGCCATTGAAGCTGTGGCGCACGGGGATGAGAGCACCTCCCGCGTGGTGGGCCGGGTTATTGATGAAATCAAACTGCCGCCAGGAACAATTATTGGCGCCGTGGTCCGTGGCAATGACGTCATGATTGCGAATGACAATTTGCGCATCGAGCAAGGCGATCATGTCATTATGTTTTTGACCGACAAAAAGTTTATTACCGACGTCGAACGCTTATTCCAGCCAAGCCCTTTCTTCCTGTAACTGAGAAGGGTGCATTATTAGCACCCTTTTTAATCCACTGATTTGACAAGGTTAATTCGAACATTTATCTCATGACATAAATGGAAATTGCCTTAACATTTGTTAAACTTATTATCGTCAGCTGCTTGGGAGAATAAAAATGAGCATTATTAAAGAGTTTCGCGAATTCGCGATGCGCGGGAATGTTGTCGATTTGGCAGTGGGTGTCATTATTGGTGCGGCGTTCGGTAAGATTGTTTCATCACTGGTTGCCGATATCATCATGCCACCGCTGGGATTATTAATTGGCGGGATCGATTTCAAACAGTTTGCCTTTACGCTACGTGAGGCGCAGGGCGACATCCCGGCTGTTGTGATGCATTACGGTGTGTTTATTCAGAACATCTTTGATTTCGTGATTGTCGCGTTTGCTATCTTCATGGCGATCAAGTTGATTAACAAACTCAACCGTAAGAAAAAAGAAGAGCCGGCGGCGCCACCCGCTCCGACAAAAGAAGAAGTGCTACTCACTGAAATTCGTGACCTGCTCAAAGAACAAAATAACCGTTCTTAACTGCTCGCTAAAAGCAGAAGGCCAGTGGTAAAAAAGTGATTCACTTTCTTGCCACTGGCCTCCCAGTTCCCGCGATTGCCGTGTTTTCCTTTACGTAAATAACTGCCTTTCCCTTTCTTGTTCTTTTCCACGCGTTGCCTGAAAAGTGGGTCATGCAGTAGTGCCTCTATGGCGTTGTCTTTGATCTGCCCTTTCGTATGTTGATAACGGCTCATAATCACTCCAGTTGTAGGATTTAACGGCGCGAGTGTAATCCTGATGGTTGACTAAATCAACAGCCTGACTTTATTCCACTGGCGCCTTGCTCCAGGGCCTCGAGAATCGAACAGTAAACGCTACTGTGCGCCGTACCACAACAGGCGTCATTCAGTCGTTGCAGGGAACGCTGCATTGTTTGCAGTTCCGCTATTCTTGCTTCAACTTCTTTCAGCCTCTCCTGCACGATCCCTTTTGATTCCTGGCAGGTATGATGCTCGGGATCGATACGGATCGACAGCAGTTCGCGGATCGACTCGAGTGTAAAACCAAGCTGTCGCGCGTAGCGGATAAATTTCAGACGTTGAAGATCGTTTTCGGTATACAAGCGAAACCCACCTTCAGTACGGACTTCATGTTCCATCATCTGCTGTTTCTCATAATAGCGGATGGTGTCCGGCGTAACCTCGGCCAGCTTTGCTAACTCTCCAATACGATACATCTCTTCTCCTTTAACGCTCACTGATTTTATGCGACAGCTTTTTGGCATATTCACCGCGAAGAAATTCCGTACTCACCCCGGCCTGTCTGAGCTTGAGCTCCAGTAATGACAAACGACGACTGACTTCCTGATACTGAGGATCATCCTGTCGAATCCCGTTTAGCAAATCCAGCAGCGCAATCGCTTCTTTACGCTGTTCCAGTTCAGGGGGAAGACAGCCTGCATTTTTCAGTAAGCGATAGCCAGCGCGTAGTTCAGCCGGAACATGCGAGTCGTCATCCAGAATGAGCGGCTCTCCGCGTCCGGGCAGATGGTCAAATTCGCCTTTACTCTGCGCTTCAAGGATATGGCGCTCCGCCCACTGGTCCAGTAACCACATACAACGCTCCAGGGGATGAACAAAAAGAATACAAATTATTGTAGATAAGTGGGGATGCTGCGGATATAAAAAAACCCGCCGGAGCGGGTTTTTTTACGTTACTACAGATTACTCTGCAGCAGCTTCTGCTTTCGACTCAGAGCGATCAACCAGCTCGATGTAAGCCATCGGCGCGTTGTCGCCTGCACGGAAGCCACACTTCAGAATGCGAGTGTAACCACCGGCGCGGCTCGCGAAACGCGGGCCCAGCTCGTTAAACAGTTTTGCCACGATCTCGTTATCACGAGTGCGGGCGAATGCCAGACGACGATTAGCTACGCTATCAGTCTTGGCAAGAGTAATCAGCGGCTCAACTACGCGGCGCAGCTCTTTCGCTTTAGGCAGGGTCGTCTTGATGATTTCATGACGAACCAGTGAACCTGCCATATTGCGGAACATAGCCTGGCGATGGCTGCTGTTGCGGTTCAGTTGACGACCACTCTTACGATGGCGCATGACCTTATCCTTCTCAGTAAAACCTTAACCTGCGATCCGGTTACTCGTCAGCGATGCTTGCCGGTGGCCAGTTTTCCAGGCGCATACCCAGAGACAGCCCACGGGAAGCCAGCACGTCTTTAATCTCAGTAAGAGATTTTTTACCAAGGTTAGGCGTCTTAAGAAGCTCAACCTCAGTACGCTGTACCAGATCACCGATATAGTGGATAGCTTCTGCTTTGAGGCAGTTAGCAGAGCGGACAGTCAATTCCAGATCGTCAACAGGGCGCAGCAGGATCGGATCGAATTCTGGTTTCTCTTCTTTCACTTCCGGCTGACGTACATCACGTAAGTCAACGAAAGCTTCCAGTTGTTCAGCCAGAATGGTCGCCGCACGACGAATCGCCTCTTCAGGATCGATTGTGCCGTTGGTTTCCATTTCGATGACCAGCTTGTCCAGGTCGGTACGCTGTTCTACACGCGCTGCTTCAACATTGTAGGCGATACGCTCTACAGGGCTATAGCATGCGTCGACCAGCAGACGGCCGATTGGGCGCTCATCTTCTTCCGAATGAATTCGGGTAGAAGCCGGCACATAACCACGACCGCGCTGAACTTTGATACGCATGCTAATAGACGCGTTCTCATCGGTCAGGTGGCAGATCACGTGCTGCGGCTTGACGATTTCGACATCACCGTCGTGGGTAATGTCGGCTGCAGTCACAGGGCCAATGCCAGATTTATTCAAGGTAAGAATAACTTCATCTTTACCCTGAACTCTCACCGCCAGCCCTTTCAGGTTGAGCAGGATTTCCAGGATGTCTTCCTGAACGCCTTCTTTGGTGCTGTACTCATGTAGTACACCATCAATCTCAACCTCGGTCACCGCGCAACCCGGCATCGATGAGAGCAGAATACGGCGCAGTGCGTTACCTAAAGTATGGCCAAAGCCACGCTCTAAAGGCTCAAGGGTCACCTTGGCGTGCGTCGAACTCACTTGCTCGATATCTACCAGGCGCGGTTTTAGAAACTCTGTCACAGAACCCTGCATTGTGTCCTCTCTTTGGTACTAAGCTTTACTTGGAGTAAAGCTCGACGATCAGGTGTTCGTTAATGTCCGCAGACAGATCAGAACGCTCAGGCTTACGCTTGTACGTACCTTCCATCTTGCCAGCATCAACTTCCAGCCAGGTTGGCTTTTCACGCTGCTCAGCCAGCTCCAGAGCGGCTTTCACGCGAGACTGCTTCTTCGCTTTCTCACGAATGCTAACAACGTCATTCGGACTAACCTGATAAGAAGCGATGTTAACAACACGACCGTTTACCATAACAGCTTTATGGCTAACCAGCTGACGTGCTTCTGCACGAGTGGCGCCGAAGCCCATACGGTATACAACGTTGTCCAGACGACCTTCCAGCAGAGCCAACAGGTTTTCACCGGTGTTGCCTTTCAGACGTGCTGCTTCTTTGTAGTAGTTACGGAACTGACGCTCCAGCACACCGTAGATACGGCGAACTTTTTGCTTTTCACGCAACTGCACACCATAGTCAGACAGACGCGGTTTACGCGCACCGTGCTGGCCAGGAGCTTGTTCAATTTTACACTTGGTATCGATCGCGCGAACGCCGGACTTAAGGAATAAGTCGGTGCCCTCACGACGGCTCAGCTTGAGCTTAGGACCCAAATATCTTGCCATTTTCTTTCTCCAACAAACCTGGAAAACGAAGCGTTATACGCGACGTTTTTTCGGCGGACGACAACCGTTATGAGGGATCGGAGTCACATCAGTAATATTAGTGATGCGGAAACCAGCGGCGTTCAGAGCACGAATAGTAGATTCGCGGCCTGGACCCGGACCTTTAACCATAACTTCCAGATTCTTGATGCCGTATTCTTTAACGGCGTCAGCGCAACGCTCTGCTGCAACCTGAGCTGCGAACGGAGTGGATTTGCGAGAACCACGGAAACCGGAACCACCGGCTGTTGCCCAACCCAGCGCGTTACCCTGACGATCGGTAATAGTCACGATGGTGTTGTTGAAAGAAGCATGGATATGAGCCACGCCGTCAGAGACTTGTTTTCTTACACGTTTACGTGCACGAATTGGTGCCTTTGCCATTATTCAATCACCCCGATTATTTCTTGATCGGTTTGCGCGGACCCTTACGGGTACGTGCGTTGGTCTTGGTACGCTGACCGCGAACCGGGAGACCACGACGATGACGCAAACCGCGATAGCAACCAAGATCCATCAGGCGCTTGATGCTCATGCTGATTTCACGGCGCAGATCACCTTCAACGACAAATTTGGCAACTTCGTCACGCAGCGTGTCGATTTGTCCTTCAGACAGCTCACTGATCTTAACATTTTCAGCGATACCCGCTGCAGCCAGGATGGCTTTAGAACGGGTCTTACCGATGCCGTAGATCGACGTTAATGCGATCACAGCATGTTTCTGATCAGGAATGTTAATGCCTGCTATACGGGCCACTATGCACTCCTACTATTTAATATGTACGCACCATGCTGAAAAGCCCGTTTTCAGGATACTCAAATGGAAACGTACAGACATACAAAAGATTGGCTGGCTAATCTAGCCAGCTCAACCCAACTTTGCAAGAAAAATATGCGAATAAATCAGCCTTGGCGCTGTTTATGCTTCGGCTCGGCACTGCAAATCACACGGATGACACCATCACGCTTAACGATTTTGCAGTTACGGCATAATTTCTTGACGGAAGCACGAACTTTCATTTTTACTCTCCGTAACTTCTCGGGCGACCAATTAACGGCCGTAGCCTTTCAGGTTCGCCTTCTTCAATGCAGACTCATACTGACTGGACATCATCAGAGTTTGCACTTGAGCCATAAAGTCCATAATCACGACAACAACGATAAGCAGTGAGGTCCCACCGAAGTAGAACGGTACTTTCATTGCATCACGCATGAACTCCGGGATCAGGCAGATAAAGGTAATGTATAGCGCACCGACCAGAGTCAGGCGGGTCATTACTTTATCGATATACTTCGCCGTTTGCTCTCCCGGACGAATTCCTGGTACAAATGCACCGGACTTCTTCAGGTTATCTGCTGTTTCACGCGGGTTGAAGACCAACGCCGTGTAGAAGAAACAGAAGAAGATGATTGCAGACGCATAGAGTAACACATAAAGCGGTTGCCCAGGCTGCAAATACAGCGAAATTGTTGTCAGCCAGTTCCAACCAGTACCGCCCCCGAACCATGACGCGATGGTTGCCGGGAACAGAATAATACTGGAAGCGAAGATAGCCGGGATAACCCCCGCCATATTCACTTTCAGCGGTAAATGTGTGCTCTGTGCAGCATAGACACGACGACCTTGCTGACGTTTCGCGTAGTTTACCACAATGCGGCGTTGACCACGCTCAACAAATACAACAAAGAACGTCACTGCAAATACTAATACTGCAACCAACAGCAACACGAGGAAGTGCAGGTCGCCTTGACGCGCTTGCTCGATAGTATGGGCGATGGCTGGCGGGAGACCCGCGACAATACCGGCGAAGATAATGATTGAGATACCGTTACCGATACCTCGTTCAGTAATCTGTTCGCCCAACCACATCAGGAACATGGTTCCCGTGACCAGACTTACAACAGCGGTGAAATAGAATGCAAAGCCCGGGTTCATCACCAGGCCTTGCATACCAGGCATATTCGGCAGACCGGTAGCAATACCGATCGACTGGAATATTGCCAGCACCAGAGTACCGTAACGGGTGTACTGGCTGATCTTACGACGACCAGACTCCCCTTCTTTCTTAATTTCCGCCAACGTTGGATGAACCACCGTCAGCAGCTGGATAATAATCGATGCCGAAATGTACGGCATAATACCCAGGGCAAAGATAGAAGCACGGCTGAGAGCACCACCAGAGAACATGTTGAACATCTCAATGATGGTGCCTCGCTGTTGCTCAAGCAGTTTGGCAAGTACAGCGGCATCAATACCAGGGATCGGAATAAAAGAGCCAATACGGAACACAATCAGCGCACCGATAACAAACAGCAGTCTGCGTTTCAGCTCGCCTAAGCCACCTTTGGCACTTTGAAAATCTAATCCCGGTTGTTTAGCCATCTGCTACTTATTCCTCGATTTTACCGCCAGCAGCTTCGATAGCAGCACGAGCGCCTTTAGTAACACGCAGGCCACGAACAGTTACCGGAGTAGTGACTTCACCAGACATGATCACTTTCGCGAACTCGATCTGGATACCGATAATGTTAGCCGCTTTCAGCGTGTTCAGGTCTACAACGCCGCCTTCTACTTTCGCCAGATCAGACAGACGAACTTCGGCTGTAATCGCTGCTTTACGAGAAGTGAAGCCGAATTTCGGCAGACGACGGTACAGAGGCATCTGACCACCCTCGAAACCGCGACGTACGCCACCGCCAGAACGAGACTTCTGACCTTTGTGACCACGACCACCGGTTTTACCGAGGCCAGAACCGATACCACGACCCAGGCGTTTACCCGCCTTTTTGGAGCCTTCGGCCGGAGACAGAGTATTTAAACGCATCTCTTACTCCTCAACTTTAACCATGAAGGAAACCGCGTTGACCATACCACGAACGGCAGGAGTATCCTCACGTTCTACGGTGTGACCAATACGACGCAGACCCAGGCCAAGCAGCGTTGCCTTGTGTTTCGGCAGACGACCGATTGCACTGCGGGTTTGAGTAATTTTAATAGTCTTTGCCATGGTTTATTTCCCCAGAATTTCTTCAACGGATTTACCACGCTTGGCAGCGACCATTTCTGGAGAATTCATATTTTCCAGGCCATCAATAGTTGCACGAACCACGTTGATCGGGTTGGTGGAACCGTATGCTTTAGCCAGAACGTTATGAACCCCAGCAACTTCCAGAACGGCGCGCATTGCACCACCGGCGATGATACCGGTACCTTCGGAAGCTGGCTGCATGAATACACGAGAACCCGTGTGAACACCTTTAACCGGGTGTTGCAGGGTGCCGTTGTTCAGCGCGACGTTAATCATATTGCGACGGGCTTTTTCCATCGCTTTCTGGATCGCTGCTGGAACTTCACGCGCTTTACCGTAACCAAAACCAACGCGACCGTTACCATCGCCAACTACAGTCAGAGCTGTGAAGGAGAAAATACGACCACCTTTAACGGTTTTAGATACGCGGTTTACCGCGATCAGCTTTTCCTGCAGTTCGCCAGCTTGTTTTTCGATGTGAGCCATCTTACACCTCTACCTTAGAACTGAAGGCCAGCTTCACGGGCAGCATCTGCCAGTGCCTGGACACGACCATGATATTGGAACCCGGAACGGTCAAAGGACACATCTTTGATGCCTTTTTCCAGAGCGCGTTCAGCGACAGCTTTACCCACAGCTGCAGCCGCGTCTTTGTTACCGGTGTACTTCAGTTGTTCAGCGATAGCTTTTTCTACAGTAGAAGCAGCTACCAGAACTTCAGAACCGTTCGGTGCAATTACCTGTGCGTAAATGTGACGCGGGGTACGATGTACCACCAGGCGAGTTGCGCCCAGCTCCTGGAGCTTGCGGCGTGCGCGGGTCGCACGACGGATACGAGCAGATTTCTTATCCATAGTGTTACCTTACTTCTTCTTAGCCTCTTTGGTACGCACGACTTCGTCGGCGTAACGAACACCCTTGCCTTTATAAGGCTCAGGACGACGGTAGGCGCGCAGATCTGCTGCAACCTGGCCGATCACCTGCTTATCAGCGCCTTTCAGCACGATTTCAGTTTGAGTCGGGCACTCTGCAGTAATCCCAGCCGGCAGCTGATGGTCAACAGGATGAGAGAAACCTAAGGACAGGTTTACTACATTCCCTTTAACCGCTGCACGATAACCTACACCAACCAGCTGCAGCTTCTTAGTGAAGCCTTCGGTAACACCGATAACCATTGAGTTCAGCAGGGCACGCGCGGTACCAGCCTGAGCCCAACCGTCTACGTAACCATCACGCGGACCGAAGGTCAGTGCATTATCTGCATGTTTAACTTCAACAGCATCGTTGAGAGTACGAGTCAGCTCGCCGTTTTTACCTTTGATCGTAATAACCTGACCGTTGATTTTTACATCAACGCCGGCAGGAACAACGACCGGTGCTTTAGCAACACGAGACATTTTTTCCTCCGATTAGGCTACGTAGCAGATAATTTCGCCACCAAGACCAGCCTGGCGCGCTGCACGATCAGTCATAACACCTTTAGAGGTAGAAACAACCGCGATACCCAGACCCGCCATAACTTTCGGCAGCTCATCTTTACGTTTGTAGATGCGCAGACCTGGGCGGCTGACACGCTGAATGCTTTCTACAACAGCTTTACCCTGGAAATACTTAAGAGTCAGTTCCAGTTCCGGCTTGGTGTCGCCTTCAACTTTAAAATCTTCGATAAAACCTTCTTCCTTCAGCACGTTGGCGATTGCCACTTTCAGCTTGGAGGAAGGCATGGTGACCGCAGCTTTGTTCGCGGCCTGACCGTTACGGATACGGGTCAGCATATCCGCGATCGGATCTTGCATGCTCATCTGTCTTTACTCCCGTGATTCAATTGGTGACAATTACCAGCTAGCCTTTTTCAAGCCTGGTACTTCACCGCGCATTGCGGCTTCACGTAGCTTGATACGGCTCAACCCGAACTTGCCCACATAGCCATGTGGACGACCTGTTTGACGGCAGCGGTTACGCTGACGAGACGGGCTGGAATCACGCGGCAGAGTCTGCAGCTTAAGAACAGCGTTCCAACGATCTTCGTCGGAAGCGTTCACATCAGAGATGATCGCTTTCAGTTCAGCGCGTTTCGCGAAGTATTTATCAGCTAAAGCTACGCGTTTTACTTCGCGTGCTTTCATTGATTGCTTAGCCATTCAGTAACCCTACCTTACTTGCGGAACGGGAAGTCAAAGGCAGCCAGCAGAGCACGGCCTTCTTCGTCAGATTTCGCAGTAGTGGTAATGGTAATATCCAAACCACGAACGCGGTCGACTTTATCGTAGTCGATTTCTGGGAAGATGATCTGCTCACGGACACCCATGCTGTAGTTACCACGACCATCGAAAGACTTAGCGGACAAGCCACGGAAGTCACGGATACGCGGTACAGCAATAGTGATCAGGCGCTCAAAGAACTCCCACATGCGTTCGCCACGCAGAGTTACTTTACAGCCGATCGGATAGCCCTGACGGATTTTGAAGCCTGCAACAGATTTGCGTGCTTTGGTGATCAGCGGTTTTTGACCGGAGATTGCTGTCAGGTCAGCTGCTGCGTTATCCAGCAGTTTCTTGTCAGCGATCGCTTCACCAACACCCATGTTCAGGGTGATCTTCTCGACCCGAGGGACTTGCATGACAGAATTGTAGTTAAACTCAGTCATGAGTTTTTTAACTACTTCGTCTTTGTAGTAATCATGCAGTTTCGCCATCGTACTACTCCAAATTACTTGATAGTTTCGCTATTAGACTTGAAGAAACGGACTTTTTTACCGTCTTCGAATCTAAAGCCTACACGGTCAGCCTTGCCGGTTGCCGCATTGAAGATTGCAACGTTAGAAACCTGAATAGCAGCTTCTTTTTCAACGATGCCGCCTGGTTGGTTCAGAGCCGGAACCGGCTTCTGGTGTTTCTTAACCAGGTTGATACCTTCAACAATGACCTTGCCGGAAGACAGGACATTCTTAACTTTACCGCGCTTACCTTTATCTTTACCGGTTAACACGATAACTTCGTCATCACGACGGATTTTCGCTGCCATGATTCGCTCCTTAGAGTACTTCTGGTGCCAGAGAGATAATTTTCATGAACTTCTCGGTACGAAGCTCACGAGTTACCGGCCCAAAAATACGCGTACCGATAGGCTGCTCGCTGTTATTGTTCAGAATAACGCATGCATTACCATCGAAGCGAATGACAGAACCGTCCGGGCGACGAACACCCTTCTTGGTGCGCACCACTACCGCCTTCAGCACATCACCTTTTTTGACCTTACCACGCGGAATTGCTTCTTTGATGGTGATCTTGATGATGTCGCCTACGCCTGCGTAGCGACGGTGCGAGCCACCCAGAACCTTGATACACATTACGCGACGTGCACCGGAGTTGTCGGCGACGTTCAGCATAGTCTGTTCTTGGATCATTTTAGTGCTCCGCTAATGTCAACTACTACTGAGACCCGAAATCAGGTCGTTAAAAAAGCCCCATATCGGGGGCGCGGCATTATAACACCGCTCAAACGATATGGGTAGAAAAAATAAACGGCCCATCGCTGAGCCGTTTATTCGTTGAGAATGCGTACTGTATTACAGAACCGCTTTCTCTACAACGCGAACCAGCGTCCAGGACTTAGTCTTGGACAGCGGACGGCATTCACGGATTTCAACCTTGTCGCCGATACCGCATTCGTTGTTCTCGTCATGTACGTGCAGTTTGGTCGTACGCTTGATGAATTTACCGTAGATCGGGTGTTTCACAAAACGTTCGATAGCAACAACAATGGATTTCTCCATTTTGTCGCTAACAACGCGACCTTGCAGAGTACGGATTTTATCGGTCATTACGCACCCGCCTTCTCAGTCAGTAAAGTCTTAACGCGTGCGACATCGCGACGCACTTGCTTCAACAGGTGAGACTGTTGCAGCTGGCCACTTGCAGCCTGCATACGCAGGTTGAACTGCTCACGCAGCAGGTTCAGCAGCTCGGTGTTCAGCTCTTCAACGCTCTTCTCACGCAGCTCTTTTGCTTTCATTACATCACCGTCTTAGTTACAAAGGTGGTTTTAATCGGCAGTTTCGCTGCTGCCAGCTTGAATGCTTCACGGGCCAGCTCTTCCGGTACGCCGTCCATTTCATACAGGACTTTACCCGGCTGAATCAAGGCAACCCAATACTCCACGTTACCTTTACCTTTACCCATACGCACTGCCAGCGGCTTTTCAGTGATCGGTTTGTCCGGGAATACACGGATCCAGATCTTACCTTGACGCTTAACTGCACGGGTCATAGCACGACGTGCTGCTTCGATCTGACGGGCAGTCAGACGACCACGGCCAACAGCTTTCAGACCGAAGCTGCCGAAGCTAACATCCGCGCCTGCAGCCAGACCGCGGTTACGGCCTTTGTGCATCTTACGGAATTTTGTACGCTTTGGTTGTAACATCAGCGACGCTCCTTATTTACGGCCTTTACGCTGCTGCTTTTTAGGTTGCGCAGCCGGTTTTTCCGGTTGTTCAACAGCAGCCATACCACCCAGGATCTCGCCTTTGAAGATCCATACCTTAACGCCGATTACACCGTAAGTGGTGTGCGCTTCAGAGGTGTTGTAGTCGATGTCAGCACGCAGAGTGTGCAGCGGTACGCGACCTTCACGGTACCATTCGGTACGTGCGATTTCCGCGCCGCCCAGACGGCCGCTAACTTCAACTTTGATACCTTTAGCGCCCAGACGCATTGCGTTCTGTACAGCACGCTTCATCGCACGGCGGAACATAACACGACGTTCCAGCTGAGAAGTGATGCTGTCAGCAACCAGTTTTGCGTCCAGTTCAGGTTTACGAACTTCAGCGATATTGATCTGTGCAGGAACGCCAGCGATATCCGCTACGACCTTACGCAGTTTTTCTACGTCTTCGCCTTTCTTACCGATAACGATACCCGGGCGAGCAGTGTGAATAGTCACACGGATGCTCTTAGCCGGACGCTCGATAACGATACGAGATACGGACGCTTTAGCCAGTTCCTTCGTCAGGTACTGACGTACTTTAAAATCGCTGTCCAGGTTGTCAGCGAATTCTTTGGTGTTCGCAAACCAGGTAGAGTTCCATGGTTTTACAATACCCAGGCGAATACCATTAGGATGTACTTTCTGACCCATTGCTAGTCTCCAGAGTCTCAGCGATCGGACACAACCACAGTGATGTGGCTGGTGCGCTTCAGGATGCGATCTGCACGACCTTTTGCACGCGGCATAATGCGCTTCATGCTCGGGCCTTCATCTACGAAAATTTTCGTAACTTTCAGATCGTCAATGTCAGCGCCATCGTTGTGTTCAGCGTTAGCAATGGCAGATTCCAGAACCTTCTTGACCAATACAGCCGCTTTCTTGTTGGTGTAGGTCAGAATATCCAGAGCCTGCGACACTTTCTTACCGCGAATCAGGTCAGCAACAAGGCGGACCTTCTGAGCAGAAGAACGAGCATGGCGATGTTTAGCGATAGTTTCCATCTCTTCCTCCTACCTTATTTCTTCTTCGCTTTTTTATCAGCAGCGTGGCCGCGATAAGTACGAGTCGGTGCGAATTCACCCAGTTTGTGACCGACCATTTCATCGGTTACAAATACCGGAACGTGCTGACGACCATTATGGACAGCGATGGTCAAACCGATCATGTTAGGAAAGATCGTTGAACGACGGGACCAAGTGCGCAGGGGCTTCTTGTCTCCGCTTTCCACCGCTTTCTCTACCTTCTTCAGCAAGTGCAGGTCAATAAAAGGACCTTTCTTGAGAGAACGTGGCATGGCTTATCCTCTAAAATTATTTGCTACGGCGACGTACGATGAATTTATCAGTACGCTTGTTGCTGCGGGTCTTCTTACCTTTGGTCTGAACGCCCCACGGGGTTACCGGGTGCTTACCAAAGTTACGACCTTCACCACCACCATGTGGGTGGTCTACTGGGTTCATCGCGGTACCGCGAACGGTCGGACGAACACCACGCCAACGTGCAGCACCTGCTTTACCCAGAACGCGCAGCATATGCTCAGCATTGCCAACTTCGCCCAGAGTTGCACGGCAGTCTGCTTCGACTTTACGCATTTCACCAGAACGCAGACGCAGGGTGACATAAGCACCATCGCGCGCAACGATCTGAACGTAAGTCCCTGCGGAACGTGCCAGCTGACCGCCTTTACCTGGTTTCATTTCTACGTTATGAACGGTAGAACCAACCGGGATATTGCGCATCGGCAGGGTGTTGCCTGGTTTGATTGCAGCATCAACGCCAGATTGGATCTGGTCGCCAGCTTTCAGGCCTTTAGGGGCCAGGATGTAACGGCGTTCGCCATCTTTGTACAGAACCAGCGCGATGTTCGCGGAACGGTTCGGATCGTACTCAAGACGCTCAACAACTGCCGGGATACCGTCTTTGTTGCGTTTGAAGTCAACAATACGATAAGCCTGCTTGTGGCCACCACCGATGTGACGAGTGGTGATACGGCCATTGTTGTTACGACCACCGGATTTGCTGTTTTTTTCCAGCAACGGAGCAAAAGGTTTGCCCTTGTGCAGCTCAGGGTTAACCACTTTAACTACGTGGCGACGACCCGGAGATGTCGGTTTACATTTAACAACTGCCATTGTATTACTCCTCCGACTTACTCAGCGCCGCCAACGAAGTCCAGGTTCTGGCCTTCTTTCAGGGTGACGTAAGCTTTTTTCCAGTCGCTACGACGACCGATACGCTGTCCGTGACGTTTAACTTTCCCTTTAACGACCAGGGTG
Organism: Citrobacter sp. Cs237; assembly: GCF_030332325.1. Classification (NCBI taxonomy): domain Bacteria; kingdom Pseudomonadati; phylum Pseudomonadota; class Gammaproteobacteria; order Enterobacterales; family Enterobacteriaceae; genus Citrobacter; species Citrobacter sp. Cs237. The sequence goes on from NZ_JAOWIB010000098.1 coordinate 22,610, forward strand.
TTAACGACTTCGACTTCGACTTCAAACAGTTTCTGCACAGCAGCTTTGATTTCTGCTTTGGTCGCGTCTTTAGCAACTTTGAGAACGATGGTGTTAGTTTTTTCCATCGCAGTAGACGCTTTTTCAGAAACGTGCGGTGCGCGCAGCACCTTCAGCAGACGTTCTTCACGAATCATGCCAGCATCTCCTCAACTTGCTTAACAGCATCAGCAGTCATTACGACTTTGTCGAAGGCGATCAGGCTAACCGGGTCGATACCCGTCGCATCGCGTACGTCAACCTTGTGCAGGTTACGTGCGGCCAGGAACAGGTTTTCGTCCAGCTCACCGGTGATGATCAGCACATCTTCCAGAGCCATGTCTTTCAGTTTCTGTGCCAGCAGCTTAGTTTTAGGCGCTTCAACAGAGAACTTCTCGACAACGATCAGACGATCCTGACGTACCAGTTCGGACAGAATGCTTTTCAGCGCGCCGCGGTACATCTTCTTGTTAACTTTTTGACTGTGGTCCTGCGGACGCGCAGCGAAGGTCACGCCACCAGAACGCCAGATCGGGCTCTTGATAGAACCTGAACGCGCACGGCCGGTACCTTTCTGGCGCCACGGTTTTTTACCGGAACCAGTTACTTCAGCACGAGTCTTCTGAGCACGAGTACCCTGACGAGCACCAGCTGCATAAGCAACAACAACCTGGTGAACCAGCGCTTCGTTGAAATCACGACCGAAGGTAGTTTCGGAAACAGTCAGCGCGCTCTGCGCGTCTTTCAATACTAATTCCATTGCTATCCCCTTACGCCTTCACAGCTGGTTTAACGATCAGGTCGCAGCCGGTTGCACCCGGGACCGCACCTTTAACCAGCAGCAGGTTGCGCTCAGCGTCAACACGTACTACGTCCAGGCTCTGAACAGTGACACGTTCGTTACCCAGCTGACCTGCCATTTTCTTGCCTTTGAACACTTTGCCCGGAGTCTGGTTCTGACCGATAGAACCCGGAACGCGGTGAGACAAGGAGTTACCGTGAGTCGCGTCCTGGGTACGGAAGTTCCAGCGCTTAACGGTACCTGCGAAACCTTTACCTTTAGAGGTGCCAGTTACGTCAACTTTTTTAACTTCAGCAAACAGCTCAACGCTAATGCTCTGACCTACGGTGAACTCTTCGCCTTCAGCCAGACGGAATTCCCACAGACCACGGCCAGCTTCTACGCCAGCTTTAGCAAAATGACCCGCTTCCGGCTTGGTTACACGGTTAGCTTTTTTAGCACCGGTGGTAACCTGGATTGCGCGGTAGCCATCGTTAGCCAGGTCTTTAACCTGAGTAACACGGTTTGCTTCAACTTCGATTACGGTTACTGGGATTGAAACGCCATCTTCAGTGAAGATGCGAGTCATGCCCACTTTTTTACCGACTAAACCAATCATTGTTTCAACCTCTCAATCGCTCGATGACCTGATTAACCCAGGCTGATCTGCACGTCTACACCGGCAGCCAGATCCAGACGCATCAGAGCATCAACGGTTTTCTCGGTTGGCTCAACGATGTCAACCAGACGCTTGTGAGTGCGGATTTCGTACTGGTCACGCGCGTCTTTGTTAACGTGCGGGGAGATCAGAACGGTGAAGCGCTCTTTGCGGGTCGGCAGCGGGATCGGACCACGGACTTGCGCACCAGTGCGCTTAGCAGTCTCGACGATTTCCGCGGTTGATTGATCGATCAGACGATGATCAAACGCTTTCAGGCGGATACGGATTCTTTGGTTCTGCATGAGACCAGAGCTCCAATTATTTTATAAACGAAAATGATTACTCCTCAGACCCATTACGATTGATGGGAGAGTGTAACCGTTCTTACGTAGCTCCCCGATTGGGAGCATTGTGAGATAACCAAATCGGTTACCCGAGGTTCAAATCGAACCTGCCGTCGATTAAGACAAGCCCGCGCATTATACGCAAATCTCAGCCTGACGCAAGCATCGCGTAGATATTAAACATTTTCCCCTGAATGCGAGCGGCCTTCAGCGTTGTATTGCAATGCAAACTCGGCTGACAATGACGGCGGAAATCCGCGCGCATATCCTGATAATGCCGCTTGTTCTCCGGCAGTCCTTCATTACAGTGGCGCTTTTTAGCTGGGAGATTGCCCAATGATAACCGCCCTGCCCTTTCTGCTTTGCTATGTTTCATCGACCCTGTACCTGGCGCTTTATGACTTACGCACCGGTGTGCTGCCAGACCGCGTCACCTGCCCTCTGTTGTGGATCGGGTTGGTTTTTCATCAATGCTTCTTTCCGGCACGGCTCGCCGATGCGCTATGGGGCGCCGTCGCAGGCTATATGGGATTTGCTGGCTTGTACTGGACTTATCGGTTTATTCGCGGACAAGAGGGGCTGGGTTATGGTGATGTGAAGTTTCTTGCCGCGCTGGGCGCGTGGCATGGATGGTCATCGTTACCGCTGTTGGTGCTTTGCGCATCGCTGCTTGCCAGCCTGTGCGTCGCAGTAGAGACGCTCATTTGCGGAAAGAGAGCGTTAAAAAACCCGCTGCCTTTTGGGCCATTTCTGGCGACGGCGGGTTTCATCACTGGATGTCATCAATTGATGACAGGGGGTATTAGCTTGTGACCTGGATCTGTGATTGCAGGTAGTTCTGGATACCCAACTTAGCGATGAGATCCAGCTCGGTTTCCAGCCAGTCAATATGCCCTTCTTCATCCGCCAGGATCTCGATCATCATGTCCCGGCTGACGTAATCATGAATGGTATCGGCATAGGCAATGGCTTCACGCAGGTCTTTTGCCCCTTCAAGCTCGAGCCGAAGATCGGATTGTAACATCTCTTCGACGTCTTCACCGATACCCAGCTTGCCAAGATCCTGCAGGTTTGGGATCCCTTCGAGAAACAAAATACGCTCGATGTATTTATCGGCGTGTTTCATCTCATCTATGGATTCATGGTACTCGACATCATTAAGGCGAGTGAGTCCCCAGTTTTTGAACATACGGGCATGAAGAAAATACTGGTTAATCGCGACAAGCTCATTTCCCAATAGTTTATTGAGATAATTTATGATTTTAACATCACCTTTCATTTTATAGTCCCTCCGCTTCCACTCTCTTGAGCGTAGATGGGACTACAGGGATGTCAAAAAAAGAGTGTGACTCAGGCGATTTCTTTAAACTCTGGCATTTGCGTCAATTCGTCCTGCATGACTTCACGTGCCGCTCGTATACATTTACCGCATTGATTTCCGACAGGAATAAACTTACGTAACTGTTGGAACGATTGAGGATGAAACTGACGTACAGCCTGACGAATTTTCTTATCACTTACACCATTACACAAACAAACGTACATGATCGCTCCCGTTCAATTTCTGCGCAAAGTGTAAATGAGAATAGTTATGATTACAATAGCACAACTCTGCTTACGCGGCGGAAGGAAAGACAAATTTGCGAAGATTTGTGACAGCTTCGTAGCAGGCAGCAAAAAGGGCGCCGAAGCGCCCTTTTCAGTTCAATACTAATTAATGAATAATTAGCCCAGAACTTTAGCAACCACGCCTGCACCTACAGTACGGCCGCCTTCACGGATTGCGAAACGCAGACCGTCGTCCATCGCGATCGGGTGGATCAGGGTAACAACCATTTTGATGTTGTCGCCCGGCATTACCATCTCTACGCCTTCCGGCAGTTCGATGGTGCCAGTCACGTCAGTTGTACGGAAGTAGAACTGCGGACGGTAGCCTTTGAAGAACGGAGTATGACGGCCGCCTTCGTCTTTGGACAGAATATACACTTCAGATTCGAACTTGGTGTGCGGCTTGATGGTGCCCGGCTTCGCCAGTACCTGACCACGTTCGATTTCTTCACGTTTGATACCACGCAGCAGAACACCTACGTTCTCACCCGCACGGCCTTCGTCCAGCAGTTTGCGGAACATCTCAACGCCAGTACAGGTAGACTTCGCAGTCTCTTTAATACCAACGATTTCAACTTCTTCGCCCACTTTGATGATACCGCGCTCTACACGACCGGTAACAACGGTACCACGACCGGAGATGGAGAATACGTCTTCGATCGGCAGCAGGAACGGCTTGTCAATCGCACGCTCTGGTTCCGGAATGTAAGAATCCAGGAAGCCAGCCAGTTCGATGATTTTCGCTTCCCACTCTGCGTCGCCTTCCAGCGCTTTCAGAGCTGAACCACGAACGATCGGCGTGTCGTCGCCCGGGAAATCGTACTGAGACAGCAGTTCACGAACTTCCATCTCTACCAGTTCCAGCAGCTCTTCGTCATCAACCATGTCGCATTTGTTCAGGAACACGATGATGTACGGAACGCCTACCTGACGACCCAGCAGGATGTGCTCACGGGTCTGCGGCATCGGGCCGTCAGTCGCGGCAACAACCAGGATCGCGCCGTCCATCTGCGCAGCACCGGTGATCATGTTTTTAACATAGTCGGCGTGGCCCGGGCAGTCTACGTGTGCGTAGTGACGGGTCGGGGTATCGTATTCAACGTGAGAGGTGTTGATGGTGATACCACGCGCTTTTTCTTCCGGCGCGTTATCGATCTGGTCGAATGCGCGAGCAGCACCGCCGTAGGTTTTAGCCAGTACGGTAGTGATTGCAGC
>NZ_JAOWIB010000099.1:0-86280 GCF_030332325.1 Citrobacter sp. Cs237
TGCGTGCCGTTGTTCCGTGTCAGTGGTGGCGCATTATAGGGAGTTATTTCGGGCTGACAAGAGGAAATTTAAAATAATTTATCAACCGCGCAATTTTTATTCTTTACGTTTATTTAACCGGCGATTTGACGGTTAACTGGGCGATTTCCCGGGCAAAACCTGCAACCTGCTCCCAGTCGGTATAGATCACTTCTTTATTGGTGTCCGTTTCGCCGCCTGACATTTTCATAATCAGTTTGATCATTATGCGGTCATACCAGCGATAGCGCGGGTAAAGCAACGCGCCGGCGATCACCGCACAGCGGTCAGGGCGCCACTGCGAGCTCATTAAAAATTTACGCGCGTAACTGTTAGTCTGCGGCGTGCGCTTTTCCGGTTTACGCGCCACCAGATTTACGGAATAGAACGCGCTCGGCATCCCGTTCAGCCGCGTCGCATGTTTTTTTACGAACTCCTGAAAGGCTGTATGGTAATGCCCGTAACGTATAGACGCGCCAATAACCACGCGATCGTAGCTGTCCCATTCAGGTTCTTCGGTACGGTGCAAATTCACGACGTCTGCCCAGATGCCCAGTTCTTTCAGTTCTGACGCCAGATACGAAGCGATTTCGCGCGTTTGTCCATCCCGGGTTGAAAAAAGAATCAGTGTTTTCACGTGTTACTCCATTATTCACGCCAGAAGGTCGGGGTAAAAAGTACCAGCAAAGTGAAGACCTCAAGACGGCCAAACAGCATATTGGCAATCAGGATCCATTTCGCCACCGGATTCATACTGGCAAAGTTGTCCGCGACGACACCCAGCCCGGGTCCAAGGTTGTTAAGTGTAGCCACCACGGAGGCAAACGCGGAAAAGTCGTCGACGCCAGTCGCGATAATCGCCAGCATACTGACAATAAATACCAGAGCATACGCCGAGAAAAAACCCCAAACCGCTTCGAGGATACGTTCCGGCAGCGCACGGTTCCCCAGCTTAATACTGTAGACCGCATTCGGATGCACCAGTCGCTTCAGTTCTCGGTTCCCTTGTTTGAACAGCAGGAGGATACGGATCACCTTCAGCCCCCCGCCTGTCGATCCGGCGCAACCGCCGATAAACGCGGAGCACAACAGCAGCACTGGCAGGAACAGCGGCCAGCGCGCAATACTGTCGGTAGTGAAGCCCGCCGTCGTCGCCATCGACACCACCTGGAAAAAGGCCTGGTTGAGCGTCGTTAGCGCAGAGTTATAAACATCATGGAACCACAGCACGATCGTGCAGATGACCACCAGCGTAAGCTGCACGCCAATAAACATGCGAAACTCCGGGTCACGCCAGTACACTCTGAGGCTACGTCCGCTTAACAAAGAGAAGTGCAAACCATAGTTACAGCCGGAGATTAATAAAAAGATAGCGATAATCGTGTTAATCGTTGGGCTGTCAAAATAGCCCACGCTGGCGTCGTGCGTAGAAAACCCGCCGATGGCGATAGTGGCGAAGCTGTGCCCGATAGCGTCAAAAGCGGGCATTCCGGCAAACCATAGCGCCAGCGCGCAGGCCACGGTCAGCAGGACGTAGATCAGCCACAGCGTCTTTGCCGTCTCCGCAATACGCGGGCGCATTTTGTTGTCTTTTAGCGGCCCGGGCATTTCAGCGCGATACAGCTGCATCCCCCCGACGCCAAGTATCGGCAGAATCGCCACCGCCAACACGATGATCCCCATCCCGCCAAACCACTGCAGCATCTGGCGATAAAAAAGAATCGCGTGCGGTAACGAATCCAGACCCACCAGTGTGGTGGCGCCCGTTGTGGTTAAACCGGAAAATGATTCAAAAAACGCATCGGTAATGGTGAGGTTCGGGCTTTCCGAGAAAATAAACGGTAACGCACCCACGCTACCCAGCACGGTCCAGAACAACACCACAATCAGAAACCCTTCGCGCGATTTCAGTTCACCTTTCTCGCGGCGGTTAGGCCACCACAGCATTGAGCCTATCGCCAGCGCGACAAAGAACGTTTGCGTAAATGCACGTCCCGCCCCATCACGATAGATGAGGGCTACCAGTCCGGGAATAATCATCGTCCCCGAAAATAAGATGACCAGTAGTCCAACGATTCGGGTAATGGCGCGAAAATGCATCTCTGCCGCTTCCTTAGTTCTTCAAAATGAGGGGGGATTATTCTTCAATCGCTAACAAATGCAATGAACCGCGGCTAAAATCCGCCAGCCTTGCTGAAAATTCGGCCACTTTCGCATAAGGAAGCGCCACCCTGAGCCGAACGAACGCCTGGTATTCACACGTGACGATGTTGCCGTCATGCTGAGCCAGAAGTGTTTCCACGCCAGCCAACTGCGCGTATTCACACTGCAAAGTATATTCGGTTAACGGCGTCTTGCGCTGTGTTGTTAGCTGACGCAGCGCCTGATTGACGCCGCCGCCGTACGCTTTCACCAATCCACCTGTTCCGAGCAGGATCCCACCGTAATAGCGCACCACCACGGCGGTGATTTCCCCAACGCCGCAGCCCATCAGTTGGGCAAGCATTGGCTTGCCCGCCGTGCCCGCCGGTTCGCCATCGTCGGAAAACCCCAATTGCTGCGAATCATCCGGCGCGCCTGCCACCCACGCCACGCAATGGTGACGGGCATCCGGATGCGCCGCTTTCACTGACCCGACAAAGGCTTTCGCCGCCTCAACGCCATCGGTATGCGCCAGAAGCGTAATAAAGCGGCTTTTTTTGATCTCCTCGACTACAGTGACCGGCGCCGCAGGAATTAACCAACTGTCCATTACGCCAGTTTCAGATCCCGCGTCATGTTTTCCACGCTGTTATCATGAATCACCACGTTATCTTCGATACGAATGCCGCCGAACGGTTTCAGCGCTTCAATTTTCTGCCAGTTGAAATGCTTGCTGTACTGCCCTTCGCGCCACGGCGCAAGCAGCGACTCGATGAAGTAAATCCCCGGCTCAATGGTCAGGACCATGCCAGGCTGGAGCACGCGGGTACAGCGCAGGTACGGATATTTTGACGGCGCGGCAAGATGCGTACCGCTGTCATCCTGCATAAATCCGCCAACGTCGTGTACCTGTAACCCCAACTGATGGCCGATTCCGTGCGGCATAAACGGCCCGGTAAGATTATTCTCCACCATCGCTTCTTCGCTCATATCCGTAACAATCTGGTGCTTACGCAACAGCTTGGCGATGCGTTGATGGAACTGGATGTGATAATCAACGTAGCTGACGCCCGCCTTCATGGTGGCGATCAGCGCCAGCTGTTCATCGTTAACGTCTTTTACCAGCTGCGCATAATCGTTGTCGCTTTTCGCCGACCAGGTACGTGTGAGATCTGCCGCGTAACCGTTGTACTCCGCGCCCGCATCCAGCAAAAAGCTGCGGATTTCAGATGGCGCCTGATGATCCAGTTTGGTGTAATGCAGTACAGAGGCGTGTTCATTGAGTGCGACGATATTGCCGTAAGGCACATCGGTATCACGATGTCCGGTGGCGGTCAGGTAGGCCAGATTAATGTCGAACTCGCTCATGCCGGAACGAAAGGCTTCCTCTGCGGCACGATGACCATTCACCGCCATTTTCTGCGCTTCACGCATACAGGCCAGCTCATAGTCTGTTTTATAAGCGCGATAATAATGCAGGTAATCAATCACCCCTTTCGGGTTGATATTGCTGGCCGCAATATCCAGTTGCAGCGCGCGCTCCGGAACCGGGCCAATATAGCCGATATTGCCGCGTGCAGCAGGCAGTTGGCTACCAATGCCCTCCGCTTTTGGCAGCGCAATGACTTCAATTTCTTCTGTCCAGAAGGAGGTCGGCAGCGGTTCCACATTGTGCCAGTAATCCACCGGTAAATAGAACCACAGTTTCGGTTTGTTTACGCCATCCACCAGCAGCCAGCAGTTCGGCACCTGCGTCACTGGCACCCACGCCTTAAACTGCGGATTCACTTTAAACGGATAGGGATGATCGTCGAGGAAGACGTTAACCAGCTCGCCGGAATGAATAAGTAACGCATCGAGTTTGAAGCGCGCCAGCGCGTCACGTGTCCGTTCCTGTAGGGTAACGATATGATTTTTATAGAGTGCGGCCAGTGATTCCATTTTCTATCCTTCTGCTTTTTTGACCTCAAGTCTCCGCATCTTAGCACAACGACCCGAAAGAGCGTGATTTCTGCCGACCGTGATCGGATCGGCATTTTTTTAATCACTTGTTTGCATTTCTTTAACACAAAATACACACTTCGATTCATCTGGTACGACCAGATCCCCATGCGGATTCAGGAGACTGACATGCTTTACAAAGGCGACACCCTGTACCTCGACTGGCTGGAAGATGGCATCGCCGAACTGGTGTTCGATGCCCCCGGCTCAGTCAATAAACTCGACACTGCGACCGTCGCCAGCCTCGGCCAGGCGCTGGATGTACTGGAAAAGCAGACAGATTTAAAAGGGCTGCTGCTGCGTTCTGAGAAAGCAGCCTTTATTGTCGGTGCGGACATCACCGAATTTCTTTCACTGTTTCTGGTTCCCGAAGAACAGTTAAGCCAGTGGCTACATTTTGCCAACAGCGTCTTTAACCGTCTGGAAGACCTGCCGGTCCCTACCCTTTCCGCCGTCAACGGCTATGCGTTGGGCGGCGGCTGCGAATGCGTGCTGGCGACCGATTACCGTCTGGCGACGCCCGATCTGCGCATCGGTCTGCCGGAAACGAAGCTGGGCATTATGCCAGGCTTTGGCGGCTCCGTCCGTATGCCGCGCATGCTGGGCGCCGACAGCGCGCTGGAAATTATTGCCGCCGGTAAAGACGTTGGCGCAGAGCAGGCGCTGAAAATCGGCCTGGTCGATGGTGTGGTGAAGGCGGAAAAACTGACGGAAGGCGCAATAGCGGTACTGCGCCAGGCGATTAACGGCGATCTGGACTGGAGAGCGAAACGTCAGCCAAAACTGGAACCCCTTAAACTCAGTAAGATTGAAGCCGCCATGAGCTTTACCATCGCCAAAGGCATGGTCGCGCAGACGGCGGGCAAACATTACCCGGCCCCTATGACAGCGGTGAAAACCATTGAAGCGGCGGCGCGCTTTGGCCGCGAAGAAGCGCTGAACCTGGAAAATAAGAGCTTTGTTCCATTGGCGCATACCAACGAAGCGCGCGCGCTGGTTGGCATCTTCCTGAACGATCAGTTCGTAAAAGGCAAAGCGAAGAAGCTGACCAAAGACGTTGAGACGCCAAAGCAGGCTGCCGTGCTGGGCGCGGGTATTATGGGCGGCGGTATCGCTTATCAATCGGCATGGAAAGACGTGCCGGTGATCATGAAAGATATCAACGACAAATCGCTGACACTGGGAATGACCGAAGCCGCCAAACTGCTGAATAAACAGCTGGAGCGCGGCAAGATTGACGGTCTGAGGATGGCGGGGGTGATTTCGACGATTCACCCGACGCTCGACTATGCTGGCTTTGATCGCGTGGACGTGGTTGTGGAAGCCGTTGTGGAAAATCCGAAGGTGAAAAAAGCCGTGCTGGCGGAAACAGAAGAAAAGGTCCGCCCGGATGCTGTGCTGGCGTCAAACACGTCCACGATTCCCATTAGCGAACTGGCAAGCGTACTGAAGCGTCCGGAAAACTTCTGCGGGATGCATTTCTTTAACCCGGTGCACCGTATGCCGCTGGTCGAAGTGATCCGTGGCGAACAAACGTCTGACGACACCATCGCCAAAGTGGTGGCGTGGGCCAGCAAAATGGGCAAAACGCCCATCGTCGTTAACGACTGCCCGGGCTTCTTCGTTAACCGCGTGCTGTTTCCGTACTTTGCCGGATTCAGCCAGCTGCTGCGCGACGGCGCGGATTTCCGCAAAATCGACAAAGTGATGGAAAAGCAATTTGGCTGGCCGATGGGTCCGGCGTATCTGCTGGACGTCGTGGGCATTGATACCGCCCACCATGCGCAGGCAGTGATGGCCGCAGGTTTCCCGCAGCGTATGCAGAAAGATTATCGCGACGCGATCGACGCCCTCTTCGACGCCAACCGTTTTGGTCAGAAGAACGGTCTGGGTTTCTGGCGCTATAAAGAAGACAGCAAAGGTAAACCGAAAAAAGACGACGACGCGGCCGTGGACAGCCTGCTGGCGGACGTCAGCAACGCGAAGCGTGATTTCAGCGACGACGAAATTATCGCCCGCATGATGATCCCAATGGTCAACGAAGTGGTGCGTTGTCTTGAAGAAGGCGTCATCGCCAGCCCGGCGGAAGCCGATATGGCATTGGTGTACGGCCTGGGCTTCCCGCCATTCCACGGCGGCGCGTTCCGCTGGCTGGATACGCTCGGCAGCGCGAAGTACCTCGACATGGCACAACAGTATCAGTCTCTCGGTCCGCTGTATGACGTGCCGGAAGGGCTGCGCGACAAAGCGCGCCATAACGAACCCTACTATCCAGCAGTTGAGCCAGCCCGTCCGGTTGGCGAGCTGAAAACGGCTTAAGGAGTCACAATGGAAAAGGTTGTCATTGTTGATGCGATTCGCACCCCGATGGGCCGTTCAAAAGGCGGCGCGTTCCGTAACGTGCGCGCGGAAGATCTCTCCGCGCACCTGATGCGTAGCCTGCTGGCGCGTAACCCGGCGCTGGATCCTGCCGCGCTGGACGATATCTACTGGGGCTGCGTACAGCAGACCCTGGAGCAAGGTTTCAACATCGCCCGCAACGCGTCGCTGCTGGCGGAGATCCCGCACTCGGTTCCGGCAGTTACCGTTAACCGCCTTTGCGGTTCGTCAATGCAGGCGCTGCATGACGCCGCGCGGATGATCATGACCGGCGATGCGCAGGCCTGTCTTGTCGGCGGCGTGGAGCATATGGGCCATGTGCCGATGAGCCACGGCGTGGATTTCCATCCGGGTCTGAGCCGCAACGTCGCCAAAGCCGCGGGTATGATGGGGCTGACCGCAGAGATGCTCTCCCGCATGCACGGCATCAGCCGTGAAATGCAGGACGCGTTTGCCGCGCGCTCGCATGCCCGAGCCTGGGCGGCAACCCAGTCTGGCGCGTTTAAGAATGAGATCATCCCGACCGGCGGTCACGACGCGGACGGTGTGCTAAAGCAATTGACTTACGACGAAGTGATCCGTCCGGAAACGACCGTCGAAGCGCTGTCCACCCTGCGTCCGGCGTTCGATCCGGTCAGCGGTACGGTAACGGCAGGCACTTCGTCAGCCCTTTCCGACGGCGCAGCCGCGATGCTGGTGATGAGCGAGAGTCGTGCGCGGGAACTGGGCCTGAAAATTCGCGCCTGCGTACGTTCAATGGCGGTGGTGGGGTGCGATCCCTCGATCATGGGCTACGGTCCGGTTCCGGCGTCGACGCTGGCGCTGAAGAAAGCCGGGCTGACCGCCAGTGATATCGGCGTGTTTGAGATGAACGAAGCGTTTGCCGCGCAGATCCTGCCGTGCATTAAAGATCTTGGGCTGATGGAGCAGATTGACGAGAAGATCAACCTGAACGGCGGCGCGATCGCCCTCGGTCATCCGCTCGGCTGTTCAGGCGCCCGCATCAGCACGACGTTAATCAATCTGATGGAACGTAAAGATGTGGAATTTGGTCTGGCGACAATGTGTATCGGCCTGGGGCAGGGCATCGCGACAGTATTCGAGCGTGTCTAGGTGAGTTCAAGGCCCGGCACGCTCCGGGCCACCAGAAAAATCGCCGGAGGGCGTCTCCCTTCACCGGGCATTATTTAGTTGCCGTTCTTCCCGCCTGTCAGGGGCGGGTTTTTTATTGCTTAAATGAAAGCGAACGCATCGCCAAACAGACGATCGGCTCGCGCGCTGCGCTCGTTGCAGAACAGGTCGCGTGCAATTTTCGCCATCTCAAAGCGACCCGCAATATAAATATCATGTTCTGCCAGCGTACCGTGATCCTGCAACACGGCGGTTAATACCGTCCCGGTGCGCCCACGCCAGCCCGCTTCAGGCTGTTCAACCACCGGCTCCACGCGCAGGTTCGGGTGCTTCAGCGTCAGCGCTTCCAGCTCTGAGAGATCGTAGAGATGCTTTTCTTCGCGGCCACCCCAGTAAATGGTCACCTTACGGTTCGGGTTGCGCGCCAGGGCCGTCAACAGTATTGAACGCGCGTAAGAAAATCCGGTACCGCCGGCAATCAGGATCAGCGGGCGCTCTTCATCGTCGCGCAGCCACGCTTCACCGTGCGGAATATCCACGACGATCTCATGATCTTTAAGAATGCGATCCATCACCGCTTTGGCATAGAGGTTAATTTCAGACGCGCCAATATGAAGCTCAATAAACCCCTGTTCGTCCGGCGTTGACGCCATTGAGAACGGACGTTTATCCCGTTCGTCCATCACCACCATCAAATACTGACCGGCACGAAAGGAAAATGCCGCGTCGGGCACTAAACGAACGCGGTATACGGTATCGGTGATAGCTTCTACCGAGGTCACTTTACAGCTTAAGGTTGTCATGCGCTCCCTCTATGGGTCTATAGGGCAAAACGTTCGCGCCTCAGGCGCCTTTACCGTGATTAAAGATGGCCAGTTCATCCCAGATCGCATCAACACGCGCGATAACATCCGGGTCTTTTTTAATGGGACGCCCCCACTCGCGTTGGGTTTCACCTGGCCATTTGTTCGTGGCATCCAGCCCCATTTTTGAACCCAGCCCGGAGACCGGCGAAGCAAAATCCAGATAATCGATTGGCGTGTTCTCGACCAGCACCGTGTCCCGTGCAGGGTCCATACGGGTGGTGATCGCCCAGATGACGTCGTTCCAGTCGCGAGCGTTGACATCGTCATCACAGACGATAACAAACTTGGTGTACATAAACTGGCGTAAAAATGACCAGACGCCCATCATGACGCGTTTAGCATGTCCCGCGTACTGTTTTTTCATCGTCACGACGGCCAGACGGTATGAACAGCCTTCCGGCGGCAGGTAAAAGTCGACGATTTCCGGAAACTGCTTTTGCAGAATGGGGACAAAGACTTCGTTCAACGCTACGCCAAGTACCGCCGGTTCATCCGGTGGACGACCGGTATAAGTGGAGTGGTAAATGGCGTCTTCACGCCGGGTAATATGCGTGACGGTAAAGACCGGGAAGCTGTCCACCTCGTTGTAATAGCCGGTATGGTCGCCGTATGGGCCTTCCGGCGCCATCTCGCCGGGCTCAAGATACCCTTCCAGTACGATCTCCGCGCTGGCTGGCACTTCGAGATCGTTAGAAATACATTTAACCACTTCGGTTTTTGTACCGCGCAGCAGACCGGCAAAAGCATATTCGGACAGCGTATCCGGCACTGGCGTCACTGCGCCAAGAATCGTGGCCGGATCGGCCCCCAGCGCCACGGAAACCGGGAAGCGCTCGCCAGGGTGCGCCGCACACCACTCCTGATAATCAAGTGCGCCGCCGCGATGCGACAGCCAGCGCATGATGAGCTTATTTTTACCAATCAACTGCTGACGATAAATGCCCAGATTCTGCCGCTCTTTATGCGGCCCACGGGTCACGGTAAGCCCCCAGGTAATGAGCGGCGCAGCATCTTCCGGCCAGCAGGTCATAATGGGAATGCGGTTCAGATCGACGTCATCACCCGTAATAATCTTCTGCTGACAGGGCGCGCCACGAAGGCGCTTCGTCGGCATATTCAGCACCTGTTTGAACTGCGGAAGTTTGTCAAAGAGATCGCGAAAGCCCCTCGGCGGTTCCGGTTCTTTCAGAAAGGCCAGCAGCTTACCCACTTCACGCAGTGCGGAGACATCATCCTGCCCCATCCCCATCGCGACGCGCTTTGGCGTGCCAAACAGGTTACAGAGCACCGGCATGGAATAGCCTTTAGGATTTTCAAACAGCAGCGCGGGTCCGCCAGCACGCAGTGTGCGGTCAGCAATTTCGGTGATTTCCAGGTGCGGGTCAACTTCAAGCGTGATGCGTTTAAGTTCGCCCTGTTGTTCAAGCAGCGTCAGGAAGTCGCGTAAATCGTGATATTTCATGGCGTCCATTATAGCCTCTGGGTAAGCGCCTCATTATACGGCGTTCATCATCGTGATGCTGTATTTTTGTTAAATTAGCGTGAACTCAGGCAGCCAACAAAGAAGCAGCCGGAATTACGCCGGGTATAATTAACTTAGCGCATAGCTTTTGCTATGCTTGCGCCCCGAACAAGCGGATAAGAGTCATTATGCAATCCTGGTATTTACTGTACTGCAAGCGCGGGCAACTTCAGCGTGCCCAGGAACACCTCGAAAGACAGGCGGTCAATTGCCTGACGCCGATGATCACCCTGGAAAAGATGGTGCGTGGAAAACGTACCGCAGTCAGCGAACCGCTGTTCCCCAACTATCTGTTTGTGGAATTTGATCCGGAAGTGATTCATACCACAACGATTAACGCCACGCGAGGCGTCAGCCACTTCGTTCGTTTTGGCGCTTCCCCGGCCACCGTGCCCCCCAGCGTCATCCATCAACTCTCCGTGTATAAACCGGAAGGCATTGTGGATCCGGAGACGCCTTACCCGGGTGACAGCGTGATCATCACCGAAGGCGCCTTTGAAGGGCTTCAGGCAATCTTCACCGAACCAGACGGCGAAGCGCGCTCTATGCTGCTGCTTAACCTGCTGAATAAAGAGGTGAAGCAGAGTGTGAAAAACACGGGTTTCCGTAAGCTATAACGCTCTTGCCGACCCGCATCCGGTTCACAGCGCGATGCCGAACAGCGTTCTGACATTGGTATCCGTTGTGGCGGCAAGCCACTGCGGATCGTCCCCGCGCCAGTGCGCGATACGCGCAAAGATATGCGGCAGATGCGCCGGTTCATTGCGCCGCGACGCCGGCTTCGGCGACAGATCGCGCGGCAATAAATAGGGTGCATCGGTTTCGATCAGCAGCTTATCCGCAGGAATAAACGGCAGTATTTCACGCAGCGCCAGCCCGCGGCGCTCATCACACACCCAGCCCGTAATGCCTATGTATAACCCTCTGTCGATGCACGCCTGCATCTCCTGGCGTGTGCCGGTAAAACAGTGCAGTACAGCGCCCGGGAGCTTATCCAGCCACGGATCGAGCAGCGCCAGGAAACGCGTATGCGCGTCACGGCAATGCATAAAAACCGGCATCTGTAATTCGGCGGCTATCCGCAACTGTGCGTCGAAAGCTCGTTCCTGCTCTTCTGGCGTGGAAAAGTTGCGATTGAAATCAAGACCGCACTCGCCAATCGCCACCACCTCCGGTAACGCCGCCAGGGCGACAATGGCTTCCTCCGTTGACGGTTGCCATTGGCTACTGTCGTGCGGGTGAACGCCGGCGGTGGACCAACATTGGTGATAATGTTGCGCAAGACGCTGCGCCTGCTGACTTTCATGGAGATTCGTGCCGGTAAGAAGCATGCCGTTCACGCCAGCGGCAAGCGCTCGCGCCACCACCTCGTCCCGGTCTCTGGAGAACTGCGAACTGGTCAGGTTTACGCCAATATCAAACATGCTTCTCTCCATATGAAAACCGCCCTGACGGGCGGTTATATTTAATCTTCGGACTTTCCGGCTCTTGCAGCGTCTGCTTCTGCTTCCGCCTCGTTATCTTCATCCCGCGTCTGTCGTTTGCCGACGTAAAAACGCGAAAAGAAAACGCCGACTTCAAACAGGCAGTACATGGGTATTGCCAGCAGCGTTTGAGAAAAAACGTCCGGCGGCGTAAGCAGCATGCCAATTACAAAGGCGCCAACCAGCACGTAGGGACGTTTTTTACGCAGATCGTCAGGCGTGGTAATACCTACCCAACACAGCAATACGATGGCAACCGGCACCTCAAAGGAAATACCAAACGCCATAAACAGCGCCATGACAAAGCTGAGATAGCTGGCAATGTCGGTCGATACCTGTACGCCTTCCGGCGCAGTGTTAGCCAAAAAGCCAAACGCCAGCGGGAACACCACGAAATAGGCGAACGCCATACCAATATAGAACAGCAGCGAACTGGAGATCAGCAGCGGTACCACTAACCGACGCTCATGTTTATACAACGCCGGTGCAATAAACGCCCAGACCTGATACAGGATCACTGGTGCTGACAGGATCAGCGACACCATGAAGGTCAGTTTGATTGGCGTGAAAAAGGGTGATGCGACGTCCGTCGCGATCATGGTCGCACCCTGCGGCAGCTGTTTTATCAGCGGCGCGGAAACCAGGTGATAGATGTCATTAGCAAAATAGACCAATGCCAGAAAAATCACGATAACCGCAATGATGCAGTTAAGCAGGCGTTTGCGCAGCTCGATCAGGTGCGTGATAAGCGGTTGAGTATCTTCTACAGCCATGTTTACGGTTTATCACTCGACGTGGTGGAGGCGCCTGCAGCAGGCGCAGCGGATTTCGGTTCAGCGTCTTTCACGCCAGCGACAGGCTTCTCCGCCGCCACAGGTTTTTTATCCTCGGCAACCGCAGCCGTTTCCAGAGCCTCGGGGGCCTGTTCAGGCGCGCTGGCCTGGACTTCTGCCGTCGCCGGGGTAACCCCTTCATGCTGCTCTTCGTTCCCTTTGACTATCGGGTTATGGATAGTATGCGCTTCATCACTCGCCTTTTCCGGCTCGTTAGCGCTGTAGGAACGTTTCATCGACTCTGCCGCCTGACGCAGTTCGTCCATTGAGGCCTTCAACTCAGGCGTCAGGTTTTCGAGGCTCGCTTTCTCAACTTTTTTCAGGCTGTCCTGAAACTCCTGGAGCTTCAGTTCCTGCGTCAGTTCATTCTGAACGGTCGTGGCGAGAGAGCGCAGCGCGCGAACCCAGCCCGCTATCGTTTTGACGGCTACCGGCAGTCGCTGCGGCCCCAGCACGACGAGGCCGATAATAAATACCAGTAACAGTTCGCTAAAACCGATATCAAACACGAATTACACCTGCTCTTTATCGTGGCGCTTGGCGTCTTCTGTTTTAGCGTCTGCGGGTTTGTCAGTGATTGACTTCGCGGTGAAGTCAGCATCCTGACTGGTTTTTTCCTGTTTCGCATCATCATCACTCATGGCTTTTTTGAAGCCTTTAATGGATGCGCCGAGATCGGAACCGATAGAACCGAGCTTTTTGGTGCCAAACAACAGGACAACGATGACGGCAATGATCACCAACTGCCAAATACTGATACCACCCATACATGTTCCTCAGTGATAGATGATGAAATAATTAGGCCCGTAGTATACGTTACATAGCCCGCGATGAGCGATGAAAAAATCAGCGAGTTTTGCGCCAGCCAACGATCCAGGCGACGAGGCCGCCCGCCATTAACCAGCCGGGCATATAGCCCCATTCAGGACGACTAATCAGCAGGAAGGTCCCACTCAATAGCAGCGTGGCGCCAATACCGAATAAATAACGGGACTGACCCTGACGGACATGGTTCTCATGAAGCTCGCGCGCAATCTTATCAACACTGTGCTGTAAATATTTGCCCTGGCGCAAACTGTCGTACACCAGTTCAGGCAGTTCCGGCATTTTTTCAACCCAGAACGGCGCTTTTTCCTTAAAGGCTCTGACCAGAGCAGGAATACCGACCTGATCTTTGATCCAGGATTCGAGAAAAGGTTTCGCCGTTTTCCAGAGATCGAGCTGCGGATACAGCTGACGACCCACGCCTTCAACGTACAACAATGTCTTCTGCAATAATACCAGTTGCGGCTGCACTTCCATGTTGAATCGACGCGCCGTATTGAAAAGGTTTAACAACACGTGGCCAAACGAGATCTCCGCCAGCGGCTTTTCAAAGATAGGCTCACAGACCGTGCGGATAGCGAACTCAAACTCTTCGACGTTGGTATCCGGCGGAACCCAGCCTGAATCGACGTGTAATTCCGCCACTTTGCGGTAATCACGGTTAAAGAAGGCGATGAAATTTTCCGCCAGATAACGCTTATCTTCTTTGTTTAACGAGCCGACAATACCGCAATCAATACCTATATACTGCGGATCTTCCGGGTGCTCATAGCTCACGAAGATATTGCCGGGGTGCATGTCCGCATGGAAAAAGCTGTCGCGAAACACCTGGGTGAAGAACACTTGCACACCGCGTTCTGCCAGCAGTTGCATGTTGGTGCCGTTCTTTTCCAGCGCCACGACATCGGAAACTGGAATACCGTAAATGCGCTCCATCACCATCATGTTCTCACTGCAATAGTCAGAATACACTTCCGGGACGTAGAGCATCGGGCTGCCTTCAAAGTTTCGGCGCAGCTGGATAGCATTAGCCGACTCGCGCAGCAGGTTCAACTCATCGATTAGCGTCTTCTCGTACTCGCGTACCACTTCCGTTGGACGCAGACGACGACCATCCGGCAGCAAGCGGGGCACCCAGCGCGCCAGGCGGTAAATAAGCTTAAGATCCGCTTTGATGATCGGCAAAATGTCCGGGCGGATAACCTTAATGACCACCTCTTTGCCGTTCGATTTCAGCCTGGCCGTATGCACCTGGGCGATGGACGCTGACGCCAGCGGCTTGATCTCAAAATCGTCAAACCAGGCTTCAACGGGCAGTCCGCCCATCGCCGCTTCGATTTGCGCTTTCGCCAGTTTGCCGTCAAACGGCGCGACTTTGTCCTGCAACAGCGCAAGCTGGTCAGCAATTTGCGGCGGGAAGAGATCGCGGCGGGTAGAGAGCATCTGTCCGAACTTGATCCACACTGGCCCTAACTCTTGCAGTGCCAGTCTCAGCCGCTCTCCCAGCAGTTTGTCTTTATGACGGTTTGGCATCCAGAACAGGCCATATCGCCATAACCGTAGCGGCAGCGTGATCCGCATTCTGGGGATGAGCTCATCAAGTCCGTAGCTTAAAAAGGTGCGAATGATGAAATATAGGCGCCGTACTTCACCTGGCGTCATTTAGCCTCCAGTTTTTCCAGCCGCTTCGTCAGCGCATCAACAGCGCGTTCCACCGCTGCCGTTTCTTCCGCAAACCAGGCGACCTCAAGGGGTCCGGGCGCCATTCGCCACTCTTCCGTGATTGCTTCGGCGACATAGCGCTGTTGGCGTTGAATGCTGTGACGGAGAAATCTGGCCCCACCGCGCAGGGCTTTACCGATCCCTTCCGCCGCGATATCGCCAGTGTAGGGCGCGATCAGCTCGGCAGGATCGAATTCCGCTAAATCGGCAAGGGCGACAAAATTCTGAACGACCTGAATATCACCCTGAACTTCCAGTTCGCCACTGCGAATCAGCGCGGTGAGCTGCTGACGGTCGCGCAGTTCAGGCAGCACGCTGGCGTAGGTAATGACGGTGCAATCAGCCTCGCCCGCCCACTCACCCAGCACGTCAACCTGACGCTCGCTGAAAACCAGAATCAATGATGTCGAAAAGCCTTTTAGTTCCACGCGCAGCACTTTACCCAGCAGGCGCGTTCGCGCGGTTTTCAGCGCTGGTGAACGGTACAGGAACGTATTGAGCAGACTTTCCATTCCTGCGGTCACTAAGGGTTTAAAAGGCATCCCCGCTCTCCTGTCAGAACTTATAGCCGCGATGCAGCGCTACCACACCCGCCGTCAGGTTGTAATAATCGACGCTTTCAAATCCGGCGTCCTGCATCATCGCTTTCAGCGTGTCCTGATCGGGATGCAT
Source organism: Citrobacter sp. Cs237 (assembly GCF_030332325.1). NCBI lineage: Bacteria > Pseudomonadati > Pseudomonadota > Gammaproteobacteria > Enterobacterales > Enterobacteriaceae > Citrobacter > Citrobacter sp. Cs237. The sequence goes on from NZ_JAOWIB010000099.1 coordinate 15,596, forward strand.
ACGAATAGATTCCGCTAAATAGCGGTAGCTGTCCGCATCGTTCGCCACCATGGATCCGATGCGTGGTAGAACGTGGAAAGAGTAGGCATCGTAGGCTTTGCTCAGCGGCTCGATAATCGGCTTAGAAAATTCCAACACCAGCAGGCGTCCGCCGGGTTTCAGCACGCGGAACATGGAGCGCAGGGCTTTGTCTTTGTCCGTGACGTTACGTAGACCGAAGGAAATGGTGATACAGTCAAAGGTGTTGTCCGGAAAGGGCAGCGCTTCCGCGTTAGCCTGAACGTATTCGACGTTGCCGATAACCCCGATGTTACGCAGTTTTTCACGGCCCATCTTAAGCATGGAGTCATTGATATCCGCCAGGATCACCTTGCCGGTTTCACCGACCAGGCGAGAGAACTTGGCCGTCAGATCGCCCGTCCCTCCGGCCAGATCAAGCACCGTCTGACCGCGGCGAACGCCGCTGCAGTCGATAGTGAAGCGCTTCCACAAGCGATGAATGCCAAATGACATTAAATCATTCATGACATCATATTTTGAGGCCACAGAATGAAAAACGTGGGCCACCATGTCTGCTTTCTGTTCTTTAGCGACAGTCTGAAAACCAAAGTGCGTCGTTTCTTGTGAATTATCCACCATCTCAGTGCCTGCTCATCAAAAAATTGTTCGAGAAGTGTAACAGATTGGGGCTATTTGCCCTACCCTTCTACCCGTTCCGGCGACGCCAAACGGGCTAAATCGATTGCTGTTTGACGCCGCTATCGTCTGAATGAAGCGTGTTTTCAGGTGCTTCGGGCACCGCGCGCAAACGGTATTCTTCATCCTGCGACGTCGCCTGTTCGGCCAGTTCCGGATTAATCTCGCGTTTGATTTCCACGCCTAACCCCCGAAACGCTTCTGCCTGCGCCAGCACGTTGCCGCGCCCCGACGTCAGTTTTTTCATCGCCTGACGGTAGTTGTCCTGCGCTTTCTCGAGGCTTTGCCCGACAGACGACATATCATCCACAAACAGCCGCATCTTGTCGTACAGTTTACTGGCTCGTTCGGCAATTTGCTGCGCATTGCGGCTTTGATGCTCGTAGCGCCACAGGTTGGCGATGGTCCGTAACGCCACCAGCAACGTCGTAGGGCTGACCAGCATAATGTTATTTCTCAATGCCTCGGTAATCAGTTCGGGCTGTCTGTCCAGCGCCAGCAAAAAAGCAGGCTCGACGGGGATAAACATCAGCACATAGTCCAGCGAGCGCAGCCCTGGAAGCTGCTGGTAATCTTTACGACCAAGCAGGCGAATATGGTTACGCACGGAAGCGATATGCTCCTGGAGCGCGCTCTCACGGGTGACGTCATCTTCCGCGTTGAAATAGCGCTCATAGGCCACCAGCGTCATTTTAGCGTCGATCACGACATCTTTGCCCTGCGGTAAGCGGACAATCACGTCGGGCTGCATCCGCGAACGAACATCATTTTCAATGCTGACCTGCGTTTCGTACTCATAGCCTTCGCGCAAGCCGGAAGCCTCCAGCACGCGGGTAAGCACCACCTCACCCCAGTTGCCCTGGGTTTTATTGTCGCCTTTCAGCGCGCGCGTGAGATTGACCGCTTCCTGCGCCATCTGCGCATTGAGCTGTTGCAGATTACGAATCTCATGCGCCAGCGTATGCCGCTCGCGCGCCTCCTGACCAAAGCTGTCCTGAACCTGGCGGCGAAAACCGTCCAGTTGCTCACGCAACGGCGTGAGCAGGCTGTTAAGGCTCTGTCGGTTTTGCTCGTCGACCCGGCGGTTGCTTTGCTCAAAAATCCGGTTCGCCAGGTTTTCGAACTGCTCGCTGAGGCGCTGCTCGCTGTTGATCATCTGACGAATTTTGTCTTCCGCATGCTGCTGCGTCGCTTCCATTCGCGTCGTGACTTCCCGCAGATCCGCTTCCAGCGAGGTGTTAATACTGCGCAGACTGCGAAGCTCATTGTTCAGCAGTTCGCACTCGTCGCGCCAGTGATCGCTTTGGGCAAGCTCCTGTCTGGCCGCGCTTAGCGCCGCCACCATCTCTTCACGCTCGCTAAGCTGATCGGCTTTTTGCTGTGCATGTTGATAACTGGCGATCAGCCAGCCCAGCGCAACACCTACCAACGCTAGCACTGCATAAATTATGAGAGAGATATCCAAAATGCCTCCTGCCGCAACCACTCACCAGCACAAAATAGAATTGTGCTGTATAAACGTCCAGTTTGAAAGGGATTTCCTGCGAGGCGTTACGCAAAATAAAAAGGCCGAACGCGTCGGCCCTGGGGGGAAAAACAGAAAATTAGATCAGGCGACGCGCCGCTTCCACCACGATTTTCACCGCATGGCTTTCGGTTTGCTTCATGGTCTCGGCGTTCGGTATCTCTTGCTGAGTACGGTTGACGATAACCCCGGCAACCATTCCCGCACGCAGACCCTGGCTGGCGCACATGGTCAGCAAAGTGGCAGACTCCATCTCATAGTTCATGACGCCCATCGCCTGCCACTCTTCCATCGAGCCTTTAAAGCGGCTCACAACGCGACCAGAATAGGTGTCGTAACGCTCCTGCCCTGGATAGAAAGTGTCAGAGGACGCGGTTACGCCTACGTGCGTGGTCGCCCCTATTGATTTCGCCGCCTCGACCAGCGCGGTGGTACAGTCAAAATCTGCCACCGCCGGGAATTCCATCGGCGCGAAGTGCAGGCTTGCACCGTCGAGACGCACAGATGCCGTGGTCACCAGAACATCACCCACATTGATATTCGGCTGAATCGCGCCGGTGGTACCGATACGCAGGAAAGTACGAATGCCCAGCTGTGCCAGCTCTTCTACGGCGATGGAGGTGGACGGGCCGCCGATACCGGTCGAGCAGACAATCACAGACTTGCCGTCCAGCTCTGCGCGCCAGGTCGTAAATTCGCGATGCGATGCCAGCTTAACCGGCTTATCCATCAGCGCGGCGATCTTTTCCACACGCTCCGGATCGCCTGGAACGATTGCAAGCGTAGCCCCTTGTAAATCGCTTTTGGTGAGGCCGAGATGAAAAACATCAGACTTGGACATATAAAACTCCTCTGTGATTCGTTTTAGTCAGAAGAAGCAAAAAGATACTCTACCGAAGGACGCAGGTGATTTTCGTGACCATCATCACCATGAGGGAAAACAGTTGCATTGAATTACGATAATTAAGTGATGTCGATCACAATTAGTTGTCAACCCTGCCTTCCATTGCACAAAAATTGAGCCAATTCAGGCAGTGTGCTTTAGTGAAGGCTGTCTATAGTTAACATTGCGCTATGTATTTTAAGGGTACGGAGAATACCATGACCTCAACACAACAAACGGGCTTTGCACCTGCGGCCTCTCCCCTCGCCTCTACAACGGTTCACACTCCGGACGACGCCATTATTGCCGGTTTTACCTCCATCCCTTCTCAGGGAGAAGATATGCCGGCTTATCAGGCGCGACCAAAACAAAACGATGCGCCCCTGCCAGTGGTCATTGTAGTGCAGGAAATTTTTGGCGTGCATGAACACATTCGCGATATTTGCCGCCGGCTGGCGCTGGAAGGGTATCTGGCTATTGCGCCAGAGCTCTATTTTCGCGAGGGCGATCCGAATGATTACAGCGACATCCCGACGCTGTTCAGCAATCTGGTCAGCAAAGTGCCGGATGCACAGGTGCTGGCCGATCTTGACCACGTCGCCAGTTGGGCGGCCCGCAACGGCGGCGATCCGCACCGTCTGATGGTGACCGGTTTTTGCTGGGGGGGACGCATTAGCTGGCTGTACGCCGCGCATAATCCACAGCTCAAAGCTGCCGTCGCCTGGTATGGGAAACTGATGGGTGAAAAGACCCTGAACTCACCGAAGCATCCGGTCGATATCGCCACGGATTTAAATGCGCCAGTGCTGGGGCTGTATGGTGGTCAGGATACTGGGATCCCGCTCGATACGGTTGAGACAATGCGCCAGGCGCTGCGGGCGGCAAACGCGAAAGCAGAGATTGTAGTCTATCCGGATGCCGGACACGCATTTAATGCCGATTACCGTCCGAGTTATCATGCGGAATCCGCGAAAGATGGCTGGCAGAGAATGCTGGCGTGGTTCAGCCAGTACGGTGGGAAGAGAGCGTAATGATTAAAAGCCCGGTGGCGGCTACGCCTTACCGGGCCTTTGTCACAGGGTTAGCAAAGGTATTAACCCTGACGCAAATTCTGCGCTGCCTTCACCATGTTCGCCAGCGCCGCACGCGTTTCCGGCCAGCCGCGAGTTTTCAGGCCGCAGTCCGGGTTGACCCACAAACGTTCCGCCGGGATGCGCTGGGCCGCTTTTTGCAGCAGGGCTTCAATCCACTCCACGCCTGGCACGTTCGGGGAGTGAATGTCATACACGCCCGGCCCAATTTCGTTCGGGTAGTCGAACTCTTCAAATGACTCCAGTAGCTCCATGTCTGAACGCGATGTCTCAATGGTGATCACATCCGCATCCAGCGCGGCAATCGAGTCCATGATGTCGTTAAACTCGCAGTAGCACATGTGGGTGTGGATCTGCGTGTCGTCCTTAGCGACGGCGGCGCTGATGCGGAACGCTTCCACGCCCCACTGTAAATAGGCATCCCAGTCGCTGCGACGCAGCGGCAGACCTTCACGTAGCGCCGGTTCGTCAATCTGGATAATACCAATGCCCGCAGCCTCCAGATCCGCCACTTCATCCCGCAGCGCCAGCGCGATCTGTTTGGCGATGGTTTCGCGGGTCACGTCTTCGCGCGGGAAGGACCAGCAGAGAATGGTCACCGGACCGGTTAACATGCCTTTTACCGGCTTGTCGGTCAGCGACTGAGCGTACTTCGCCCAGTCGACGGTAATCGGCGCAGGACGGCTGACATCGCCAATCACCACCGGCGGCTTCACGCAGCGCGAGCCGTAACTCTGCACCCAGCCGTTCTGGGTAAAAACAAAGCCGTCAAGATGCTCACCAAAGTACTCCACCATGTCGTTACGCTCAGCTTCGCCATGGACCAGCACGTCCAGCCCTAATCGCTCCTGTTCAACAATCGCCTGCTTAATGTGTTCGGCAATACCGGTGCGGTAGTGATTCGCATCCAGATTACCTTTTTTGAAGTCCAGTCGCAGGCCGCGGATTTCCGTGGTTTGCGGAAAGGAACCGATGGTGGTCGTCGGCCAGGCGGGTAATTTGAAACGCGCACGCTGGGCTTCGGCGCGCACTTCATACGGATTCTGACGTTGACTGTCCTGCGCGGAGATCGCCGCCAGACGTTTTTCTACCGCCGCATTATGTACGCGTGTTGACTGCTGACGCGCCTGAATTGGTACGCTCCACTCGCGAATTACCGTCGTGTCGCCGCTGTTCAGCGCATCGCGCAGCAGGGCCAGCTCTTCACATTTTTGCAGAGCAAAGGCAAACCAGCTTTTCACCTCCGCATCCAGACGGGTCTCTACGCTCAGATCGATCGGGCTGTGCAGCAGGGAGCAGGAAGAAGCGATCCACAGCTCGCGTTTGTCCACGATGTCCTTAATTTGTGCGTATTTTTCCGTTAGATCGGCGCGCCAGACGTTACGACCGTTTACCAGACCTGCAGACAGTAGCCAGTCAGCGGGCAGACGCGTATGCAGTTCCGCCACATCGTCTTTACCGTGTACCAGGTCAACGTGCAGACCCTGTACCGGCAGCGCAGTAATGGTGTCGAGATTCGGCGTCACGCCCTCGAAATAGGTGGTGAGTAGCAGCTTCACCTGTCCGGTGAGCGCGTCATACGCCGGTTTAAAGGCATCGAGCCAAACCTGGGGTAGCTCCAGCACCAGCGCAGGCTCATCGATTTGTACCCACTGAATGCCGCGTTTGCCCAGTTCAATCAGCACCTGTTTATAGACCGGCAGAATATCGTTCAGCAGGCTGAGACGGTCAAATTGCTCGCCTTTCACTTTACCCAGCCACAGGTACGTTATCGGACCCAGCAGGACCGGTTTCACCTGGTGGCCCAGCGCCAGCGCTTCGTCTACTTCGTCCAGAAGCTGGGTCCAGGTCAGTTTGAACTGCTGACCTTTTACGAATTCCGGCACCATGTAGTGATAGTTAGTGTTAAACCATTTGGTCATTTCTGCCGCCGCAGCCGGTTCACCGGTCGGCGCGCGACCGCGACCGATGCGGAACAGGGTATCGATATCAACAGAGCCGTCTTTATTCTGATGACGCGCCGGCACGTTGCCAAGCAGCAGGCTGGTGGTCAGCACATGGTCGTACCAGGCGAAATCGCCTACCGGCAGCAGGTCAATACCGGCCTGTTTTTGTTGATCCCAGTGGCGCGCGCGCAATTCACGCCCTACCGCCAGCAGCTCTTCACGGGACGCGTTGCCCGCCCAGTAGCTTTCTTGCGCTTTTTTCAGCTCGCGACGCAGGCCGACGCGAGGAAAACCGAGGGTGTGATTAATAATTGTCATTTTTATAACCTCATAATGTGTAATCCGAAGGATTTCGGATTTAGGGAAGGCGGCAAACTTGCTCATCCCCAGCAGCTTACTGAAGTAAGTGACTGGGGTGAGGAAGTGCAGCCAACGCACCATAAATTCGAAAGACGCAGGATTTAGACGTCCAGATGTTTACACATCTATATTTGGCGGTTACTGTATATTCCTCAAGCGCAATTTGCTCATGCCGAAGTGAAGGACTTTCATGATCGAGATTAAACACCTGAAAACGCTCCAGGCGCTGCGGAATACCGGGTCGCTCGCCGCCGCCGCCGCGACGCTGCATCAGACCCAATCCGCCTTGTCTCACCAGTTCAGCGACCTGGAACAGCGTCTTGGCTTTCGGCTGTTTATCCGTAAAAGCCAGCCGCTGCGCTTTACGCCGCAGGGTGAGATATTGTTACAGCTCGCCAACCAGGTATTGCCGCAGATTAGCCGCGCACTTCAGGCCTGTAATGAACCGCAGCAAACACGCTTGCGCATCGCGATTGAGTGCCACAGCTGTATTCAGTGGCTGACCCCGGCGCTGGAGCAGTTCCGCGCGAAGTGGCCGCAGGTAGAGATGGATTTTAAATCCGGGGTGACGTTTGATCCGCAGCCAGCGTTGCAGCAGGACGAACTGGATCTGGTACTGACCTCCGACATTCTGCCGCGCAGCGGGCTGCACTATTCCCCGATGTTTGATTTCGAAGTGCGGCTGGTACTGGCGCCCGATCACCCGCTGGCCAGACAAATCCAGATCTCACCGGAAGATTTAGCCAGTGAAACGTTGCTGATCTATCCGGTACAGCGCAGCAGACTGGACGTCTGGCGACATTTTCTGCAGCCCGCAGGCATCAGCCCGGCGCTGAAAAGCGTTGATAACACGCTATTGTTGATTCAGATGGTAGCGGCAAGAATGGGCATCGCCGCCCTGCCGCACTGGGTGGTGGAGAGTTTTGAGCGCCAGGGTCTGGTGGTCACCAAAACTCTGGGCGATGGGCTCTGGAGCCGCCTTTACGCCGCCGTGCGCGACGGCGAACAGCGCCAGCCAGTGACCGATGCGTTTATTCGCTCGGCGCGCAGTCATGCCTGCGATCACCTGCCGTTTGTGCGGAGCGCGGAGCGACCCACTTTCGATGCACCCACAGAGAAGCCAGTATCACAACCGCGCCTGTGATAAAGCTCGGCCAGTGAGGCTGTTGATGCCAGATCGCCAGATTAACCAGCAGCCCGGCAGGCACATGCATGTTATTCATAATGCCTAACGTGCCGGCATCCACCTGCGTCGCCCCCACGTTCCACATGAAATAGCCGATACCTGACGCCGCCACGCCGAGGAAGACCAGAATGCCCCACTGCAGCGTCGTTTCTGGCATCTTCTGCGCATTGCCGAGCAAAGACCACGCCGCCACCGCCACCAGAAACGCGCCGACGTAGAACCAGGCGAACGCGTTGTACTGCGGCATAGGGCGGGTTTCCATCAGACGCTTGTAGCCCACCATGCCGATGGCAAAGCTGATATTGGAAAGCTGCACCAGCAGAAGGCCGGTCCAGAAGTGATCGGTGACCTGATCATAACGGATAATACCCGCGCCGATCACCGCCAGAAGGGCGCTAAACGCATATCCCCAGCGCAGGCGGCGTTTGCTCATCACGTCATAAATCAGCGTGATATAAAGCGGCGTCAGCACGGTAAACAACAACAGTTCCGACACGGTCAAATACAGATAGGCGTGGAAACTCAACATATACATTATGCCGAGCTGCATTGCGCCCACCAGCATATACAGCCCGACAGTTTTCAGGCTGTGGCCGCGCGTGCGCAGAAACGGTAAAAAGACCAACGCCGCCAGGCCAACCCGCACCAGCACGGCGAAATAGCTGTCGACGTGTCCGGCAAGGTATTCGCCGAACAGGCTAAAAGAAAACGCCCACAGGATGGTGGTAATGATGAGTAACGCCACAATGGAACTCTCCGGGTTCAAGGAGTATCCATTGTAGCGAAGAGTTAGGTTGACAACTGACTAACTAACGAACAATCACCTTAACGCAAAAACAGATTGCGCAGATAATGCGGCACCGCATCATCGGCATTAATCCCAATCACTTCCAGCTCAGCATGTAAATCTTTCAGACGCTGGTGGGCGTTGCCCATGATGCAGCCCTTGCCAGCCATCGACAGCATTTCCGCGTCGTTCATGCCATCACCAAAGGCGATGCAGTCGGTCAGGCTGTAGCCCATCGCCTTCGCCACGGCTTCCAGCGCGTGGCCTTTCGATACGCCGCCTGCCATCACCTCCAGACAGGTGAGCGTGGAAAAACTGACGTTCACGCGGTCGCCCCAGCGCGCGTTGATCGCCTGTTCCAGTGGCAGCAGCACCTCATGGCTGTCGCTGGTGAAGAATACCTTGCTGATGCCTTCCGGCTCCAGCAGCGCAGGCTCAAACAGGGAGTAGTTAAAGACTGCCTCTTTGAAAAAACGCATTTCATCCGGGCGGTGACGGTTCATAAACCATTCATCGTCACGATAGACATTCGTGATGATATCCGGGCTTGCGTTCACCACACCAAACAGATCGCTGGCGATATCGCGATCCAGATTATGGGTAAACACCAGATTGCCGTCCATATCATGCACCCGCGCACCGTTAGAGGTGATCATGTAGGACTTAATTTCCAGATTATCGCGGATTTGTCCCACGTCGACGTGGTGGCGACCGGTGGCAAAAACAAAGTTAACGCCACGCGCGGTCAGCAGTTTCAGTGTCTCTTTAGCGTAAGGAGATAGGGTATGGTCGGGCGAGAGCAGCGTGCCATCTAAATCAGACGCAACAACCTGATACATATAAAAATTCAACCTCTAAGCAAAGCGGTTTCCGCTGGTGAGTTATGCTTGTTGAAAAAATCAACAATAGCGTGAAGCGCGACTGAGCGCATGGCGTCCTTTTCAAAAAGGATCTCATGGTACGCGCCTTTGATGACAAGCGGTTGACCCCCTTCGACCGGGTGTCCCGCCGCGGCGCGGATTTCACAAAAACGGTAATGCATGCGGTTATCCACCACACGCTCTTCTTCGGCCTGGATCAGCAACGTTGGCGTGGCATCGTCGCCCGCCCCGGCCAGCACGTGTTCTGCCGCCAGGATGCCTTCACGTACCCAATGGTAGGTCGGGCCGCCCACGCGCAGCTGTGGCTCATCGGCGTAAAACCGCAGGTTACGCCGATAACGCTGCCGACTGTGCGTTAACAAATTCATGCCAAACGGCAACGCCCGCCAGCGCCCGGTGCCAATCGCATAACCTTCACGGATGCGGGGATGCCCCTCGGCCCAGTCGAGAATATGGCGAACCATCCAGTCGGGCAGGCGCATCACAATACCAAACATCGGCGCGCACAGCGCGATCGCGTCGCACTGGTTTGGATGACGTTGCAGAAACAAAGTCGCAATCGCGCCGCCCATCGAGTGCGCCAGAATGTAGCGCTTCCGCCACGGTCCCGGCTGCACTTCCTGTTCCCAGAACGCCGTTAAATCATCAACATAATCGTTGAAGTTATCGACATGACCACGGTGCGGATCCGATAACATGCGCCCGGAACGGCCCTGCCCCCGGTGATCAATGATCAGGACATCAAAGCCAAGATGAAACAGGTCATAGGCCAGTTCGGCATATTTAACGTAGCTTTCAATACGCCCCGGACAAACCACGATCACCCGATCGTTTTGCTCTGCGCGAAAACGGACGAAACGTACCGGCACGCTGTCTACGCCTGTAAATTCCGCTTCCTCCCGCTGGCGCCAGAAATCGGTCAGCGGTCCCATTGAGAACGCCGCGAACGCATTTTCTCTCGTTTCCCAGTCTTTTTGCTGCTGAAACATCAGGTATCCAGCCTCGTTTACCAGGTAAAATCGTTTTTTTGTCGTTGCCTGACACAACCGCACAACAGTAGCGTATTGTGGCATAAAAATAGACAATCAGGGAGTTTCCGATGACTTTCGAATGGTGGTTCGCCTACCTTTTGACATCCATAATTTTGAGCCTTTCACCGGGCTCCGGCGCCATCAATACCATGACCACCTCCATTAACCATGGCTATCGTGGCGCAATGGCCTCTATCGCCGGGTTACAGGCGGGCCTGGCTATCCATATCGTGCTGGTCGGCGTCGGACTGGGAACGCTGTTCTCACGGTCGGTACTCGCATTTGAGATACTGAAATGGGCGGGCGCGGCCTATCTGATCTGGTTGGGCATCCAGCAGTGGCGTGCAGCGGGGGCCATTGATTTGACCACCATGACGAATACCCAATCCCGCGGACGTCTGTTTCAGCGCGCCGTCTTCGTCAACCTGACCAACCCGAAAAGCATCGTTTTTCTCGCCGCGCTGTTTCCGCAGTTCGTCATGCCGAAGGAGCCGCAGCTGATGCAGTACATCATTCTCGGTGTGACGACGATTGTCGTTGATATTGTGGTGATGATTGGTTACGCGACGCTGGCGCAACGAATTGCGCTCTGGATCAAAGGACCGAAGCAGATGAAGGCGCTGAATAAAGTGTTCGGTTCGCTGTTTATGCTGGTAGGCGCGCTACTGGCTTCGGCAAGGCATGCGTGACAAACGGAGTCGCGCTCGCAATACCTTGTTGACGATCAGAACGGTGGAATATAGACCGTCGAACCAGACAGCAAAGAAAGAAACAGGGTTCATTCTTTGCTGTTGAACGCAGTGTTGCTGGATAGACTGACTCAGCGGTTTATGCTGGAGCAGATGAGCGGACAACAAATTACCGTGCTGGTAAGGCGGGAAATAAATCAGCGCGAAATGATCAAATGGATGCCAAAACCCGCAAACAGCGCGCCGGCAAAGCCGTCGATCCATTTCGCCAGCCGCTGATAGCCGCGACGCATCTGTGGCAGCGCAAACAGACTCGCCACCACCGTAAACCACGCGAATGTTTCCACGATAATCAGCACAAAGATACCCCAGCGCGCGGCGGTACCCACGTTATCGCCAACAAACAGGGAAAACACCGAACCGAAATAGATTATCGCTTTTGGGTTCGCCAGATTGGTCAGCAATCCCTTCAGAAAACTGCGTCCGCTCTGCGCCAGTTCAACCTGCGGCGCGGGCGCGGCAGTATCCTGCTTTTTCAGCGCGCCGCGTAGCATCTGGTAGCCCATCCAGCACAGATACAGACCGCCGCCGACCATAATAATAGTATGCAGCCAGGCCATTTTTTCAATAATCAGATGCAGGCCAAGCAGCGCGATACCCGCCCAGACCATAACGCCACAGGTAATCCCCAGCACGCCCATCATCGCTTCTTTACGCGAGCGGCTGACGGCAGTCTGCGAGACGAAAAAGAAATCCGGACCCGGACTCATGAGCGCTACAATGTGCACCATCGCCACGGTGAGAAATAACATTAGCATGATCGAAATACTCGCGGGGGAAACAGTTCAGTGAGTCACCATCCTGGCACTTTTTTGCCTGGCTGACTACTCCTCGTCGTCACCGTCTACGTGAGCGCGAATCAGCGCCATAAATTCTTTACCGAAGCGTTCGAGTTTACGCATCCCGACACCGTTGACGCTGAGCATTTCGCTGGCGGAAACCGGCATCTGTTCGGCCATCTCAATCAGGGTGGCATCGTTAAACACCACGTACGGCGGGATATTTTCTTCGTCGGCGATCGCTTTACGCAATTTGCGCAGTTTTGCGAACAACTTGCGATCGTAATTGCCGCCGAAGGATTTCTGCATAACCCGCGGCTTAAGGGCTACGATACGCGGTACAGCAAGCTGAAGCGGCACTTCGCCGCGCAGCACCGGACGCGCCGCGTCGGTCATTTGTAACGCGGAATGCTGGGCGATATTTTGCGTCACCAGCCCCAGGTGGATCAGTTGACGGATCACGCTGACCCAGTGCTCATGGCTTTTCTCGCGTCCCATACCGTAGACTTTGAGCTTGTCATGTCCCAGTTCACGGATGCGCTGATTGTTGGCGCCGCGGATCACCTCAACAACATACCCCATGCCAAAACGCTGGTTCACCCGGCCTATCGTCGAGAGGGCAATTTGCGCGTCCTGCAGGCCATCGTACTGTTTAGGGGGATCAAGGCAGATATCACAGTTGCCGCACGGTTCCTGCCGCCCTTCACCAAAGTAGTTGAGCAATACCAGGCGACGACAGGTTTGCGCCTCGGCAAACGCGCCCATCGCATTCAGCTTATGTCGCTCGATATCCTGCAGTTGCCCCTGCGGTTTTTCTTCCAGGCAACGGCGCAACCACGCCATATCCGCCGGATCGTAAAACAGCATGGCTTCCGCAGGCAGGCCGTCACGACCCGCGCGTCCCGTCTCCTGGTAATAGGATTCAATGTTGCGCGGAATATCAAAATGCACCACAAAACGCACGTTGGGTTTGTTGATGCCCATGCCGAACGCCACGGTCGCCACCACGATTTGCAGGTCGTCGCGCTGGAATTTCTCCTGCACGTCCGCACGCACGTCATTTTCCAGCCCCGCATGGTACGCCGCCGCGCTAAGCCCGCGGCTTTGCAGGCGTGCGGCGGTATCTTCTACTTTCGCCCGGCTGTTGCAGTAAATGATGCCGGACTTGCCGCGCTGCTCCTGCACGTAGCGCATCAGTTGATCGAGCGGCTTAAATTTCTCCATCAACATGTAGCGAATGTTGGGCCGGTCAAAACTGCTGATCTGAATTAAGGGGTCGTTGAGGCCTAATAAACGGACGATATCCAGCCGGGTGGTTTCATCCGCCGTGGCGGTCAACGCCATGAACGGCAGCGCGGGGAAGCGCTGGCGAAGCTGGCCTAACGCCGCGTATTCCGGGCGAAAGTCGTGGCCCCACTGCGAAATACAGTGCGCTTCATCAACGGCCAGTAAGACGGGATTCCAGTGGGCAAGATGCTCGAGAAAGTTATCCAGCATCAGACGTTCAGGTGCGATATAGAGCAAACGAATCTTCCCGGTACGGCATCCTGCCATCACCTCATGTTGCTGTTCACGCGTCTGGGTCGAGTTCAGGCAGGCCGCCGCCACGCCGTTCGCCAGCAGCTGATCGACCTGGTCTTTCATCAGGGAAATCAGCGGCGAGACCACCACCGTTAACCCATCAAGGAGCAAAGCAGGGATTTGATAACACAGGGATTTTCCGCCGCCGGTCGGCATAACCACCAGGCAGTCGCGTCCGGACATCGCAGTGTCGATGATCGCTTCCTGGCCCGGGCGAAACTGTTGGTAGCCAAAGGTCTCCTGCAAAACCTGTTTAGCTCCGGACTCCAGATTCAACACTTCCGCCTGCGCCACATTCACCCCGTTCGCCATCAAATAAAACAGGCGCTATTTTCAGCGCCTGAGAGAGAAACTGCAATGTTTAATCGATCAGAAGATATCGTTAAGCATCACGCCGACACCCACTCGCGTCTGGTTGAAGTTGTAATCGATAAGCGACTCGCCATAGCCGCTGTATACCTGGGTGTAAAGCCGAACGTGCTTCGTCAGCGGATAGCTCAGACCCAGTTCAGCGCCGCCGTAGCCGGTGTTCCAGTTATACTGTCCTTTCGCGCTCAGCACCGCATCGCCGAGGTGATACCCGATTTTCAACTGGTAATAGCCCATATATTTGGTGATATCGGGGTTATCGTCGGTGCTGCCGATGACATACCACGGTTTCACCTCCACCAGCCAGTTGCCGTTTTCCGCCATCAGGCGCGTGTAAAGACGGTTCCAGCTACGTGAGGTTGGGTCCGAACGCCCGTTGGAATCATGGTTGTACCCCATTTCCACGTCGCGCAGCGTCCAGCCCGCAAAGCGATAATCGGTTGCAAAGCCGAGAAAAAGTTGTGGCTCGTAGTTGGTTTCACGAAACGGCGAGGACTCTTCGCTGTTGGAAAGCTGCCACCAGGATTTCTGAGTATACGACGCCCCCAGGACTGAATGGGGTCCCAGGATCCCTCGCCACAGCGGGAATGCCAGGCTCAACTGGAATTTCACTTCGTCTTTGCGGGCGTTTTCAGACCAGTTATAAGTGCTGATCGCTTCTTTATTTAAGTCGCTGGTACTGGTGTAGATCAGGTAGTTGGTGTCGTAAGGGTAAAGCGTGAACGGATTGTCATGCTCCACCAGCATATTGGCGATGATACTGCCCTGTACCGACGGCGTGTCATGCACCTCTTTTACCGTCGCTTCTTGCGCAAAAGCGACCACTGGCAGCATAGCTGCCGTCCATAAACCACCCAGAATCGCCCGCATTCTTGTTGTTCTCCTGAACGAAATAGTTAAGTTTTGAATAAAAATTGTTTCCGCCATTCTACATATTTACTGGTGTTGCGGTTAGTTATCCCGTCTTAAAGTAGAAATCAACAAACAAGAAGCATAACATCAACATTTCATTAACCAATGGAGTGACGGAATCGTATGTCTGCTGTACTCACCGCGGAGCAAGCCCTGAAGCTTGTGGGCGAAATGTTTGTCTACCACATGCCGTTTAACCGGGCGCTGGGGCTGGAACTCGAACGCTACGAAAAAGAATTTGCCCAACTGGCGTTTAATAATCAACCGATGATGGTCGGTAACTGGGCGCAAAGTATTTTGCATGGCGGGGTGATCGCCTCAGCGCTGGATGTTGCCGCCGGACTGGTTTGCGTAGGTAGCACGCTGACCCGCCATGAAACCATCAGCGAAGACGAGCTACGTCAACGGCTGTCGCGAATGGGGACCATCGATTTACGCGTCGATTACCTGCGTCCGGGCAGGGGTAACCGTTTCACCGCCACCAGCAGCTTGTTGCGCGCCGGGAATAAAGTCGCCGTGGCGCGGGTGGAATTACACAATGAAGAGCAGTTATACATTGCCAGCGCCACCGCCACTTATATGGTAGGGTAAAACACGATAAACTGTTGTTACATTTCAGACACGAGTTTTCCCGATGGATGCAAAGCAAACGCGGCAGGGCGTGTTACTCGCTCTTGCCGCTTATTTTATTTGGGGCATCGCCCCTGCGTACTTCAAACTGATTCATTACGTCCCTGCGGATGAAATCCTGACGCACCGGGTGATCTGGTCATTCTTTTTTATGGTGGCGCTGATGAGCGTCAGCCGTCAGTGGTCCGGCGTCAAAACGCTGCTGCAGACACCGAAAAAGGTGTTCCTGCTGGCGTTGTCTGCCGTGCTGATTGGCGGTAACTGGCTGTTGTTTATCTGGGCGGTGAACAATCACCACATGCTGGAAGCCAGCCTCGGTTACTTCATTAATCCGCTGGTCAATATCCTGCTGGGAATGATTTTCCTCGGCGAACGCTTTCGCCGGATGCAGTGGGTGGCCGTGATTCTGGCGGTGTGCGGCGTGCTGGTGCAGTTATGGACCTTTGGGTCGCTGCCAGTCATCGCGCTGGGGCTGGCGTTTAGCTTTGCCTTTTACGGTCTGGTCCGTAAAAAGATTGCCGTGGAAGCACAAACCGGCATGCTGTTTGAAACGCTGTGGCTGTTGCCAGTAGCGGCGATTTACCTGTTTGGTATTGCGGACAGCACAACCAGCCACATGGGGCAAAACCCGCTGTCGCTTAATTTATTGCTGATCGCCGCAGGCGTCGTGACTACCGTCCCGCTGCTGTGCTTTACCGGCGCCGCAACCCGTTTGCGCCTCTCAACATTGGGCTTCTTCCAGTACATTGGCCCGACGCTGATGTTCCTGCTGGCAGTCATGTTTTACGGCGAAGTGCCGGGGGCAGATAAGATGGTGACGTTCGCGTTTATCTGGGTGGCGCTGGCGATTTTTGTCGCCGATGCGATTTATACCCAGCGCCGGACGCGTAAAAGCGTGTGATTTACCCGTCCCCCTGACCCTCTCCTGTCTGGAGAGGGAACCCGCCAGGTTTTACAGCCAGTTCTTACGTTTAAAGTACAGATACGGCGCCAGCCCCGCGAGGATCATGAAGATAATCGCGCCAGGGTAGCCAAAGCTCCATTTTAGCTCCGGCATAAACTCAAAGTTCATCCCGTAACTGGATGCCACCAGCGTCGGCGGCAGGAACACCACGGAAACCACCGAGAAGATCTTGATGATGCGGTTCTGCTCGATGTTGATAAAGCCCATCGCCGCCTGCATCAGGAAGTTCACCTTCTGGAACAGAGATTCGTTGTGCGGCAGCAGGGATTCGATATCGCGTAAGATCTCGCGCGCCTGCTCCAGTTGACCACCCGGCAGACGCGCTTTGCGTACCAGGAAGTTCAGCGCGCGCTGGGTATCCATCAGACACAAACGCACCTTCCAGCCGATATCCTCCAGCTCCGCCAGCGTCGAAAGCGCTTCATCATATTCATCGCCCTGATGCCCTTCCATGATCACACGGCTAAGCTGTTCCAGGTCGCTGTAGATGTTTTCAATTTCATCCGCCAGCTGTTCGATTTTGGTTTCGAACAGATCGAGCAGCAGTTCATAGGCGTTACCGTCGACCATCGCCTGGCTACGGGCGCGCATGCGGTATAAACGAAACGCGGGCAGTTCGCGCTCACGCAGGGTAAACAGACGGCCATCGCGAATGGTAAACGCCACGGTGGAGTTACCGGCGTGATCTTCCGCGTCTTCAAAGAAGAAGAAGGAGTGGATGTGCAGGCCGTCTTCGTCTTCAAAAAAACGCGCGGATGCTTCGATGTCTTCCAGTTCGGGGCGGGTTGCCAGGCTCTGCCCCAGCTCGGATTGTACGCGCAAACGCTCGTCATCGTCCGGTTCGACCAGGTCGACCCACACGGCATCAATCAGGGTTTGT
This sequence comes from Citrobacter sp. Cs237, assembly GCF_030332325.1. Classification (NCBI taxonomy): domain Bacteria; kingdom Pseudomonadati; phylum Pseudomonadota; class Gammaproteobacteria; order Enterobacterales; family Enterobacteriaceae; genus Citrobacter; species Citrobacter sp. Cs237. Next base: position 32,846 of record NZ_JAOWIB010000099.1, read on the forward strand.
GATTCTTCGACTTCCAGCCGGCTCAGTCGATTGTTTTCCAGTTGAAATGCGCTCAGCATGACCGGGACTCCCAATGCGTAAAAATATCGGACAGTTCGGTGGGCACACAGAAACAAATTGGGTTTCAGACCATAAAAGCCTGACTCAGCGCGACGGGAAAAAATGCAGGTCGCTGACAACCGCTAAGGCCATCAGCAAAAAGGGATAGCCTTAGGAGTTGATCCTGGATGACAGGATAATGAGCCAGTATCTACTGGGTGTGTCCAAGGCGAATGTCCTCTTAGCGTAATCGTGCGCGCATGTTACGCCAGCAAAAATTTGCCGTCAACTCGCAACGGAACGCGAAAAAGTAATAATTTCCCCTTATGTAAAAAGGTTAGCAGAGAGGGGGGATTTATCTATGATTTCAGAATATTAAGCGGCGATGTGGAAGCGAAAAGCGTCTGTCTGATAAGACTGCCGTCATCCGGGAATAAGCCAGGCCGGACGATGGCATAACTCCCTTATCCGGCCTAAGAATCAATGCGTTAGCGCCATCAGACCGTTTCCAGCTTCGCGTATGCCGCGACCAGCCATTTTATCCCCTGTCCCTGGAAGGCGACCTGTAACCGGCTGTGCTCGCCGCTGCCCTCCAGATTCACAATGGTGCCGTCACCGAACTTCGCATGGCGCACGCGCTGGCCCAGCTTATACCCGGTATCGTTTTTTGCAAGGGGCGCGCCCATCCGCTGATGGCTGACCGGACGGCTGACCGTCGCCCGCAGGCGGACTTCTTCCACACACGCTTCCGGTAGTTCGCCGATAAAGCGCGACGGGCGGTGATAGACCTCTTTACCATACAGACGGCGGGTTTCGGCGTAGGTCAGGGTAAGTTTTTGCATCGCGCGTGTTACGCCAACGTACGCCAGGCGGCGCTCTTCTTCCAGACGCCCCCCTTCATCCAGCGACATCTGGCTGGGGAACATCCCCTCTTCCATGCCGACGATAAACACCTGTGGGAATTCCAGCCCTTTCGCGGAGTGTAACGTCATGAGCTGAACCGCGTCCTGCCAGGTATCCGCCTGCCCTTCTCCCGCTTCCAGCGCCGCGTGGGAAAGGAACGCCTGCAGCGGCATTAAATCTTCATCTTCTTCGTTGTAGCTGAACTGACGCGTCGCCGTCACCAGCTCCTCTAAGTTTTCAATACGGGTTTGTCCTTTCTCGCCTTTTTCCTGCTCGTACATAGTGCGCAGCCCGGAATCTTTAATCACCCGGTCAGTCTGCACGTGCAGCGGCATATCGGCGGTTTCCTGCGCCAGCGCGTCAATCAGCTCCATAAAACGCTGGAGCGCACTGGCGGCGCGTCCGGCCAGCGCTTTTTCTTGCAGCAGGTCGCGACAGGCCTGCCAGAGAGTAAGCTGGCGATCGCGCGAGGTCTGGCGCACCACGTCAAGGGTGCGATCGCCAATCCCGCGGGTTGGCGTATTGACCACGCGTTCAAAAGCGGCGTCGTCATTGCGGTTCGCGATCAGGCGCAGGTAAGAGAGTGCGTCTTTAATTTCCTGACGTTCGAAGAAGCGCATACCGCCATAAATTCGGTACGGCATACTGGCTTGCAGCAAGGCTTCTTCCAGCACGCGCGACTGGGCGTTGCTGCGGTAGAGAATGGCGCACTGTTCCAGCGCCCCACCGTTGTCCTGCCAGGTTTTGATGCGGTTAACCACAAACCGCGCTTCGTCCAGTTCGTTGAAGGCGCAGTAAAGCGAGATAGGCTCACCGTCAACGCCGTCGGTCCACAGTTTTTTCCCCAGTCGACCGTTGTTATTTTCAATCAGGGCGTTGGCCGCGCTCAGGATGTTGCTGGTCGAACGGTAGTTCTGCTCCAGACGAATGGTTTGCGCGCCGGGGAAGTCGTTGAGAAAGCGCTGGATATTTTCTACCTGCGCGCCGCGCCAGCCATAAATGGACTGGTCGTCGTCGCCCACAATCATCACTTTTCCGCTATCGCCCGCAAGCAAACGCACCCACGCGTACTGGATGTTATTGGTATCCTGAAATTCGTCCACCAGAATATTGGTGAAACGCTCGCGGTAGTGCTGAAGGATATGCGGTTTATTAAGCCATAGCTCATGGGCGCGCAGCAGCAGTTCGGCAAAATCCACCAGTCCGGCGCGATCGCACGCTTCCTGATAGGCCTGATACACCTTCTGCCAGGTCTGCTCTACCGGATTTCCAAAACTCTGTAGGTGGTGTGGCCGCAGCCCTTCGTCTTTCTGGCTGTTGATGAACCACATGGCCTGGCGCGGCGGCCACTGCTTCTCGTCAAGGTTCATCGCCTTGATCAGGCGCTTGAGCAGACGCAACTGGTCTTCACTGTCCAGGATCTGGAAATCCTGCGGCAAGTTGGCGTCCATGTGGTGCGCACGCAGCAGCCGGTGTGCCAGCCCGTGGAAGGTCCCCACCCACATTCCGCCCTGGCTGGTGCCCATCAGTTGGCCGATACGGTGGCGCATTTCCGCCGCCGCTTTGTTGGTGAAGGTCACCGCCATAATCGAATACGGCGAGTTGTTCTCCACGGTCAGCAACCAGGCGATACGGTGTACCAGAACGCGGGTTTTACCACTCCCCGCCCCGGCGAGAACCAGCATGTTGCTGCGTGGCGCGGCCACCGCTTCGCGCTGTTTGTCATTGAGGCTGTCGAGCAGGTAAGAAACGTCCATTGGCACCGCCGCGTATAAGTAGGTAGGGCGGATAAGCGTAGCGCCTTCCGCCAAAAAAAGCTGGGTATATATACAGAGTTCTGCTGGTGATTATATCAGCGTCGTGAGGGATGCCAACCGTGAAATTTCCATATGCGGCAACAAGCGGCTGTCATAGGTCTGCATCAGGTCGGCATTTTGCGGTTTGATCCAGCAGGCCTGCAAACCGCTGCGGATCGCTCCGGCAACATCGGTGGTCAGATCGTCGCCCACGTGCAGTATCTCGCCGATCGGTACGTTGAGTTTTTCCGCCGCCAGAAAGTACATGTCGCTAAACGGCTTTGAGCGACCATCCGGACCTGCGCGCAGCACAAATTCAAAATAGTCGCCAAGACCAAACAGTTCCGGCTGGGCGTTACCGTTGGTGATCGCCACCAGCGGCCATTTCTTCGCTAACGCCTTCAGCGTGTCATGCGTGGCTTGCGGCACATCGACCTGACTGCGCCATTTAGCAAAGTTCATCATCGCCGCATTTGCGCCTGCTATCGCGTCTTCCGCCGGGAGGCCTGCGTTGAGCATTGCCTGTTCCACCGCGCGATGCCGCCAGCGGGTCACATCGTGATAGATGTCCGGTTCCGCCTCGCGCACAACCTGGCGCAGGCGTTGCAGATCGGCATTCTGAATCGTGCGCAGCGCCGGATGATAATTTTGCACAAAGGCAAGCGCTTCCTGCTCGGTGCGCAGGATAACCGGACGGTTATCATAAAGGGTGTCATCGAGATCGAAGGTGATCGCGGAAATGTGCCCTAAAGGCCGGTAAAAACGCATTATTTCCCCCGTTTGGCGCGCGGGTGCGCCGCATCGTACACCGAGGCAAGGTGTTGAAAATCCAGATGAGTATAGATTTGCGTGGTGGAGAGGTTAGCGTGTCCTAACAGCTCCTGTACGCCACGCAGGTCGCCGCTTGACTCCAGCATGTGGGTCGCGAACGAATGACGTAACTTGTGCGGGTGGACGTGGCTGTTCAGTCCCTGTTTGATCCCCCACTCGGCAAAACGCTTCTGCACGTTACGCGCGGAGATCCGCTTGCCAAGCTTCGACAGGAACAGCGCGTCTTCTTCACTGCCAAACAGACCGCGCAGATCCAGCCAGTGTTCAATCCACGCCACTGCGTTCCGGCCAATGGGCAAACGGCGCTCTTTGCTGCCTTTCCCCATCACCCACACTTCGCCAGTGTCGAGATCGAGATGCTTAATATCCAGCCCCACCAGTTCGGACAAACGCAGCCCCGCGCCGTACATCACCTCCAGCATCGCCCGGTCGCGCACGGCGAGCGGATCGTTAAGGTCGATGTCCAGCAAACGGTTCATGTCGTCGACGTCGATATTTTTCGGCAAATGGCGAGGCGTTTTCGGCGCAGAAACGCCTTTCGCCGGGTTGGCGCTCAGTTTTCCTTCGCTGACCATCCAGTCGAAGAAACTGCGCAACGCGGAAAGACGTAACGCCAGGCTGGCAGGGCCAAGCCCCTGTCGACGGCTGCGCGCCGCGAAACTGCGCACCATCGCCGCGTCACAGTGTTGCCAGCTCTCCAGTCCCGCCGCGGTAGCAAGGGCGATAATGGCATCCAACTGACGCTGGTAGTTTTTCAGCGTAATGGGGCTAAGCTGGCGTTCCACGCCGAGATAGCGCAGGAAACGGTCGACATCGGTGTTGAAATCGCTCATACGCGTTCAATCCAGCGCTCCAGCAGATCCGGCAGCATCAGCGCGACCTCCTGCAGCAACTGCGTTCCCTGTCCCTGTTGATAATGATGCACATCGCGGCTGCTGAATACGATCACGCCCAAATCGCCGTCGCGCCCCAGCATCGACATCGCGACCGAGCCAATCGCTTTGGCGTCCGGCAGCACCACCAGCAACTCCGGACCGTTTAAAGGCCCAAGATAATGGTGTGCCTGCCCCAGTCGTTGAATACGCAGCGGTTCAAAGGCTTGTCGGTTTAGCGCCAGATGGGTGTAGCTCGACGGCGCGCCGAGTCGCCAGCGATCGGGAAACAAACGGACGGTCGCGCCCGCCAGCCCCAGATCCCGCGCCCAGCGATGAAAGCGCATTAACATATCATCCAGGCTGGTTGCAGCGACCAGCCGCCCCTGCAAATGCAGTAGACGGTAAAACAGGCTTTCGTTCGCTGTCGCCTGCGCCACCAGCAGCGACATGTTTTCTTCAAGAACGTTGATGTGATTACGCGCGCGCGCCATATGCCACTCAACCAGCGATATCGTGCCCCGCACCGGATGGGGAACACGCATCGCTTCCACCGCGTGCGCGTTGCGGATAAAGAATTCAGGATTCTTTTGCAGATAGTCGACGACCGCCCGGTCATCGAGTTCCATAAGCGTTTCCTGTAGTTCTTCCCCTGGCTGCTTCATAGATGGATAAACCCGTCGTAAACATGTGCCGCCGGACCTGTCATGTATAACGGATGGCCCGGACCTTTCCAGGCGATATCAAGGCGACCGCCCGGTAATTCGACGCGAACATCTTCCGCCAGCAGACCCTGTTGAATGCCGACGGCGACGGCCGCGCACGCACCGCTGCCGCAGGCTTGCGTCTCGCCCGCGCCGCGCTCGTAAACGCGTAAACGAATATGCTCACGCTTCACAACCTGCATAAAACCAATATTTGCCCGCTCGGGGAAACGCTCGTGGCTTTCCAGCACCGGTCCAAGCGTTTCCACTGCCGCCGTGTCGACGTCATCGACCTGAATCACGCAGTGCGGGTTTCCCATTGAAACCACGCCGCACAATATTGTCTGCTCGGCGGCGCGCATAATATAGGTCTTTTCCGCTTTGTTCGCGCGAAACGGCACTTGAGACGGCTCGAAATTGGGTTCCCCCATGTTCACCCGCACCAGCTCGTCGTCCGTTACGCTCAGCACCATTCGGCCATTGGCCGTACTGACGCGAATATCGCGTTTATTGGTCAGCCCTTTCAGGCGCACAAAACGCGCGAAGCAGCGCGCGCCATTACCGCACTGGGACACTTCGCTGCCGTCGGCATTGAAGATGCGATAATGAAAATCCAGCTCCGGATCGTACGGCGGCTCGACCACCAACAATTGGTCAAATCCCACGCCCAGGTGCCGGTCAGACAGGCGGCGGATGAGTTCCGGTGAAAAAAAGACATTCTGCGTTACCGCGTCGACGACCATAAAATCGTTGCCAAGGCCATGCATTTTAGAGAATTGCATTATTCACTCCGTTCACGCGGGGACAGAAACACACCGTCAGTAGTTCACCTGCGTTGGCCCGTCTCCCGTTGCGCGATCGTTTTGATCGGGCGTCGTTGATTGCGTTTGCGGATCAACAGGTTTGGTCGGCGGCGGCGCGTTTTTATCGGCTGGCGGGAAATAAAGCGGACCTTTTAAGCCACAGCCCGTCAGGCTGAACAGAGTCAGAAGTACAGCGAGTGCCTGAAACACGTTTTTCATTATGGATTGCCTGTAAGTTCATGCTTTCTGCTTTCTATCATCGCAGGAGAAGACGTAAAAGCAAGAGTTTGCCAGTAATCTGCAACACGTTTTGTTTCGCGTTATACTGCCGCCATCACGAAAAAAACGGGAAACGACAATGAACGACAGTGAATTCCATCGCCTGGCAGATACCCTGTGGATGACCATCGAAGAACGTCTGGACGATTGGGACGGTGACAGCGATATCGACTGCGAGATCAATGGCGGCGTGCTGACCATTAGCTTTGAAAACGGCAGCAAAATTATTATCAACCGTCAGGAACCGTTGCATCAGGTATGGCTGGCAACCAAACAGGGCGGTTACCATTTTGACCTGAAAGGCGACGAATGGGTGTGCGATCGCAGCGGCGAAACCTTCTGGGATCTGCTGGAACAGGCGGCAACGCAGCAGGCGGGCGAGACGGTCAGCTTCCGCTAAGTTTGTTTCAGGTTCGTCCGAATGTCGGCCCGATAAGCGAAGCGTCATCGGGCGCGATAATTACGAAAAGTACTGTTGCAGCAGCGGCGCGTCGTTATCCTGATTGGCCGGCGGGACGTTGCTGATAGATTGCGCGCGGAACGGGATCACCTGGGCGCGCCCGTCGGTTTTCACAATCTGATAAAACTGCGGCAGGTTGAAATTTATGAAGCTGGAGCCGTAGGTAAAGCGGTCATGCGACGACGAGTAGAAGCGGCTGACGTCACGCACCAGCTCTTCCTTACTGCCTTCGCAGTGATGATACACTTCCGCACGGTTGCTCTCGTCCAGAATGTAAATATTAAAGCCCTTCTCATCGCCGGTTTCTTCAAAGAAGAACTGGATGATCCCTTCGCTGGCAAAGCCATCCACCACCGGCGGCAGCTTCACCTGGTTCGTTTCCACCTGCACGGAAAGGCCGTGCAGCTTGTTATGCGAAATCGCGCCGTAAAACTCAATGGCGTTTTCCAGCTTCTGCACCGACACGTTAAGGCGCTCAAAGAACAGGCCCCAGGTCTGGCCGGAAACGCGCAGCGCCTTAAAGCGTCCCGTTTCCTGACGGGTGCTGGAAAGACGCAGTTCAATGCACTCGGAAACCAGTTGCTGTACGCGGGTACGAATTAAGCCGCGCAGATGCTGGCTGTAGCAGAACACTTCCACGCTGTCCGGCGGCGCAGCATCCTGGTGCATTTTGCCGAGAATCGTCTTCAGCGCTTCGATCATCGCCTGTTCGCCGTTAAAGTGCAGGGTACGCACTTCGTTCCACGAGTTGCGGTACAACAGGTCAACGCTGCCGACCAGGCAATTTTGCTCTTCGCCAAAGCTGAACACATCCAGTTTACGGAAGTCGAAATGCACCACCTGATTGCGGAACGCCGCCGTCGGGTCATATTCAAGGTTAACGATAATCGCCAGATGGCGAATTTCACACGGACTGTAGAGCGCTTTCGGCGTCGGCGCTGGCAGACGCAACGGGAAGTGATGCGAAACATCCGCCACCATCTCCTGCAGCTTCGGCAGGTCCACAATACCGTTGCCCTTAATAAACAGATGCGTCCGCGAGGTCAGCAGGCCGTTAAACCACGCCCAGGCCACCAGTTTGTTCAGATAGCGGTTATATTCCAGCGGTTGATGGCTGATGATCGAATCCATGTTCGGCGCGCGGTTATAAAGATACCAACCTGAACGGTTGGCGCGGCCCGGCGGCACATGGATAAAGGTTAAATTCGGTTCAGAGAGATCGGGCGAAATCTGCGGGTTCACCAGCGTGACTTTACCCGGCAGGGCTTCAAACGCCGCGTACAGTTTACGGGTGAGAACGCCGATATCCTGCGGACTGGCGCTAACGCTAAGGTTATTCCTGCGCGCAAAGCGGATCAGATTACGATAGCTTTGCATCATGGCGTCGAGCAGCTCGTTATGCGCTTCTCGCACCTGATCGATCTTCCAGTTTGCCCGGTTATCGAGCATAGCCAGACGGGCGTCGTCCCATCCCCATTCATTCACTAACTGGCTCAGTACCTCACGTCGCCAGCCCACACAGGCGCGCTCGCGGCTCAGTTTCTCGCACACTTTCAGATAGAAACATCGACGCACCAGATCCAGGCGCGTCGGATCTTCAATCGCCGTGAGATATTCAGTAACGCGCTCCAGCATCATGCAGTATGGATCGAGCCCAAATGAGACAATTTCGCCGTCGTGCAGGCGCTGTTTAATGTCTTTTGCCAGCAGGCGCGGATTGGGGTATTCCCAGGAATAAGCCTCAAGCAGCAGCGTTTTGAGCACCGCTTTGTAGGGGGAATCAATGCTTTTATACAGTTGCCACAGGCTGGCGCCGAAGTATTCCTCGGCGGAGAGTGAGCTTAAGCCGCCCAGATCCAGCCATTCGTTCGGCGTAAGCACGCCCTGCGCGTAGAGCGTCATCACGTAGTCATCGTAATGCTCTTCTTCGTCGCCCGGCACCATATTCCACAGAATACGCTTACCGGCGAGGCGCACAGCAGTGCGGTAAAATTCGTCGAGCAGCAGGATGTGCTGGGTGGAGCCACAGTCTTCTCCCCCCAGGCTACCGCTTTCATTGTGACGGAAACGGTTTTCATCGATCAGGAAGAAACTGACTTCCACCCCCAGCGAGGCGGCCCAGCTTTCCAGCAGGCTGCATTTTCGTTGCAGTAGTTGGCGCTCTTCACTGTCGAGCCACGACTGGTGGCATACCCAGATATCCAGGTCAGACGAACAGCTTTGCCCAACGGAGGAGGTGCTGCCCATTGAGTAAACGCCAGTGATAGGCAATTCGCCCTTCGGCGGATCCTGCGGCGCGAGTCCGCGGTGCAGTTCCAGTTCGTTCAGGTAGTGGCGTTGGGTTTCATCAGGCGTGTAGAAGCAAATGCCTCGGGGAACGTTACCATCGAGGTACCCCGGCATCAGCGGATGGTGGTAATGCAATAATGTCGGCAGAAGACTGTACACCTGCTGAAAAGCAGGTCCCATGGCAGCAAGCGCGCGATCCACGCGCAATTGATTTATGGCATCCAGTCTCTGTTTCAGAGTCTCAATATAGAGGTACAAGACGTATCGCCTGATGTTGCTACCCGTCATGTTGTCGATCGTCGCAGTAAGAACGCCTGCGCGCGACCTTCACCATTCGGGATAAACCGTATGTCAAAAAAACCGTTACCCTTTTCGTCCGTATTTTTGTGCTTACCGACGAAAAAATGGTCTAAAACGTGATCAATTTAACACCTTGCTCATTGACCGTAAAGAAAGATGCACTACATACAAGTGTAGCACCAATCGCTGCGCGTAAATTCTGTAATACGATCGGGCGGCTTCTCGTCATTATTTACTGCCAGCTGTCGCGCTGCGTCTTATCCTTTACTTACCTTTGACCGTAACACTGCCATCCCACTTGTAAGGATGTTAGGATGAACCACGGACGATAATGACGGTAACAAGCATGTTAGACAATGTTTTAAGAATTGCCACACGCCAAAGCCCCCTTGCGCTCTGGCAGGCACATTATGTCAAAGACGCGCTGATGGCAAATCATCCCGGCCTGGTGGTGGAACTGGTGCCGATGGTGACGCGTGGCGACGTCATTCTTGACACCCCGCTGGCCAAAGTGGGCGGTAAAGGCTTGTTCGTGAAAGAACTCGAAGTCGCGCTACTGGAAAAACGCGCCGATATCGCAGTGCACTCAATGAAAGATGTCCCGGTCGAATTCCCGGAAGGGCTGGGGCTGGTGACTATCTGCGAACGCGAAGATCCGCGTGATGCCTTTGTTTCAAATACCTTCAATACACTCGACGAATTGCCCGCAGGCAGTATTGTGGGCACGTCGAGCTTACGCCGCCAGTGCCAGCTCGCCGAGCGCCGTCCGGATCTTATTATCCGTTCCCTGCGCGGCAACGTCGGCACGCGTTTAAGCAAACTGGATAACGGCGACTACGACGCGATTATTCTTGCCGTTGCAGGCCTCAAACGCTTAGGACTTGAATCACGCATCCGCACCGCGCTGCCGCCGGAAATTTCGCTCCCTGCAGTGGGCCAGGGCGCGGTCGGCATTGAATGCCGTCTTGATGATACGCGCACCCAGGCGCTGCTGGCGCCGCTGAATGACGAGATCACCGCGCTGCGGGTGAAAGCTGAGCGCGCCATGAACACCCGTCTGGAAGGCGGCTGCCAGGTGCCGATTGGCAGCTATGCTGAAATGATTGATGGCGAAATTTGGCTGCGTGCGCTGGTTGGCGCCCCGGACGGTTCGGTGATGGTGCGCGGTGAACGTCGCGGTGCCGCCGATCAGGCCGAGCAGATGGGCATCTCGCTTGCCGAAGAGCTGCTGGACAACGGCGCCCGCGCTATTCTGACGGAAGTGTATAACGGAGAGTCCCCCGCATGAGCATTCTGGTCACCCGCCCGTCTCCCGCAGGGGAGGAATTAGTGAGCCGTCTGCGCGCACTGGGGCAGGAGGCCTGGAGCTTTCCGCTCATCGAATTCACGCCGGGGCGCGATCTGTCGCGACTCCCCGAGGCGCTGGCGACGCTGACGGATAACGATCTGCTGTTTGCGCTGTCGCAACACGCGGTCTCTTTCGCCCATGCGCACCTGGAGCGGCAAAGGGAGAAGTGGCCCGCTGAACCGCGCTATTTCGCCATTGGCCGCACCACCGCGCTGGCGCTTCATACCGTCAGCGGTCACGATATTCGCTACCCGCAGGATCGGGAAATTAGCGAAGTGTTGCTACAATTACCTGAATTACAAAATATTGCAGGTAAACGGGCGCTGATCTTACGCGGTAACGGCGGTCGGGAACTGTTGGGGGAAACCCTGACGGCGCGCGGCGCTGACGTGGCGTTTTATGAATGTTATCAACGCAGCGCTAAACATTACGATGGCGCGGAAGAAGCGATGCGCTGGCAGTCGCGCGGGGTGACGACGGTGGTTGTCACCAGCGGCGAAATGCTGCAACAGCTTACCGCGCTGATTCCGCAGTGGTATCGCGAAAACTGGTTACTACGCTGCCGGCTTATTGTCGTCAGTGAGCGTCTGGCGCACCTCGCCCGGGAACTGGGCTGGCAAGATATTCAGGTCGCCGATAACGCCGACAACGATGCGCTACTGCGCGCATTACAATAACTCTCATAATGGGAAGCCATAATGACGGAACAAGAAAAATCCTCCGCCGTGGTTGAAGAAACCAGGGAGGCCGTGGACACCACGCCACAGCCAGTAAAAGCTGAAAAAAAGAGTAACAACAGCACCGCGCTGGTCCTGAGCGCAGTGGCTATCGCGATTGCGCTGGCGGCGGGCGTTGGGCTTTATGGCTGGGGGAAACAACAGGCAACCACCCAAAGCGCCGCGAACGATGCGCTGGTTAATCAACTGACCGCGCTGCAAAAGGCGCAGGAAAGCCAGAAAGCGGAGCTGGAAGGCGTTATCAAACAGCAGGCGACACAGCTTGAGCAGGCCAATCGCCAGCAAGCCGAACTGTCCAGACAACTGGATGAAGTGCAGCAAAAAGTCGCCACCATTTCCGGTAGCGATGCAAAAACCTGGCTGCTGGCGCAGGCGGATTTCCTCGTCAAGCTGGCAGGGCGTAAGCTGTGGAGCGATCAGGATGTCACCACGGCGGCGGCATTGCTGAAAAGCGCCGACGCCAGCCTGGCGGACATGAACGATCCAAGCCTGATCGCTGCCCGTCGGGCGATTACCGACGATATTGCCAGCCTCTCCGCGGTTTCCCAGGTGGATTACGACGGCATTATCCTGAAGGTCAATCAGCTGTCTAATCAGATCGATAACCTGCGTCTGGCCGATAACGACAATGACGGTTCGCCGATGGATGCAGACAGCCCTGAGCTTTCCAGTTCGATCAGTGAATGGCGCATTAATCTGCAAAAAAGCTGGCAGAACTTTATGGACAGCTTTATTACCGTTCGTCGTCGCGACGACACCGCCGTGCCGCTACTGGCGCCGAATCAGGATGTCTATCTGCGGGAGAACATTCGCTCTCGTCTGTTAGTCGCCGCGCAGGCAGTGCCGCGTCATCAGGAAGAAACCTACCGCCAGGCGCTGGATAATGTCTCAACCTGGGTACGCGCTTACTACGATACTGACGACGCCACCACCAAAGCCTTCCTCGAAGAAGTGGATAAGCTCAGCCAGCAGAACATCACGATGGACGTGCCGGAAACGCTGCAAAGCCAGGCCATTCTTGAAAAATTAATGCAGACCCGTGTGCGTAACCTACTGGCGCAACCAACCGCGACAACAACGGAAGCCGCGCCCGCACCTGCCGCACCGCAGGCTGAAGCCCCGGCAGCCTCGCCGCAAGGAGAATAATGATGCTGAAAGTATTATTGCTCTTTGTGCTGTTGATAGCCGGGATCGTGGTGGGGCCGATGATCGCCGGCCATCAGGGTTACGTGCTGATCCAGACCGATACATATAACATCGAAACCAGCGTCACCGGGCTGGTCATCATCCTGATCCTTGCGATGGTGGTGCTGTTTGCCATCGAATGGGTGCTGCGCCGAATCCTTCGTACCGGCGCCCATACGCGCGGCTGGTTCGTTGGCCGTAAGCGTCGTCGCGCGCGTAAGCAAACGGAACAGGCGCTGCTGAAGCTGGCGGAAGGCGACTACCAACAGGTTGAAAAGCTGATGGCGAAAAACGCCGACCATGCCGAACAACCGGTCGTAAACTATCTGCTGGCGGCGGAAGCGGCGCAACAGCGCGGCGATGAAGCGCGCGCTAATCAGCATCTGGAACGCGCGGCGGAACTGGCAGGTAACGACACCATTCCGGTGGAGATTGCCCGCGTACGCCTGCAGCTGGCGCGTAATGAGAACCATGCGGCGCGTCACGGCGTTGATAAACTGCTGGAAGTCACGCCACGTCATCCGGAAGTACTGCGTCTGGCGGAACAAGCCTACATCCGCACCGGCGCGTGGAGTTCGCTGCTGGATATTATCCCGTCAATGGCGAAAGCCAACGTCGGCGACGAAGAACATCGCGCCGCGCTGGAGCAGCAGGCGTGGATTGGTTTGATGGATCAGGCGCGAGCCGATCAGGGCAGCGAAGGGTTACGTGAATGGTGGAAACACCAGAGCCGTAAAACACGCCATCAGGTCGCCCTGCAGGTGGCAATGGCTGAACACTTGATCGAGTGTGACGATCACGATATGGCGCAGCAGATTATCATCGACGGCCTGAAGCGCCAGTATGACGATCGTCTGGTGCTGCCAATCCCTCGTCTGAAAACCAACAACCCGGAACAGCTGGAGAAAGTGCTGCGTCAGCAGATCAAGACCGTGGGCGATCGTCCGCTGTTGTGGAGTACGCTGGGGCAATCGCTGATGAAGCACGGTGAATGGCAGGAAGCGACTATCGCCTTCCGCGCCGCGCTTAAGCAGCGTCCGGACGCGTATGATTACGCCTGGCTTGCCGACGCGCTGGACCGTCTGCATCAGCCGGAAGAAGCGGCCACCATGCGCCGCGACGGCCTGATGCTGACCTTGCAGAACAATCCCCCGCAGTAATACCTCTCACGCCCGGTAACGCTTCGCTTACCGGGCCTGCAATGCCCGTACGCTAATCACATAAAAAAACGCCTGCTCTTTTAGGGAGCAGGCGTCAAAACAGGTCTGTATGACAACATAAAGGGGTGCTTCACTCAACGTTATGTCCATGGTGTTTGATGAGGCCGAAGCGACATCTGTCAGTGGACGATAAGCACCGTAAACGGCTCTGCATCATTCCTGAGTTTATGAGGCACTATGGCGAGCATAAGAGATGGAATGAGCATCTACGCGTATATTATTGCACATTGCATGCCAGAATTGCACCGCCAAAAATAGGGATTAAGACTTTTTACCAGGCCTGTAATGGCGCGCGATGGCGACAGTTAACGGCAGGATCGTCTGCGCTATCGCGCACAGATTGTCGCCAGGCAGAGACATCTATCAGGCTATAAAAGTAAATAGTTTATTTTCAAAGGATTATCTGTCACTGATTGGCGACAATGAACATGCGGGATGTCGTCTGGCGACAACAGCAGGCGGTGAAGCGCAGAAAACAAAAAACCCCGCCGAAGCGGGGTTCAAAATTGGTCGGCGAGAGAGGATTCGAACCTCCGACCCACTGGTCCCAAACCAGTTGCGCTACCAAGCTGCGCTACTCGCCGATGTACTGCTTTTTTGAATTTTTAGTTCAATTCATTAAGTCGTGGTGCGAGGGGGGGGACTTGAACCCCCACGTCCGTAAGGACACTAACACCTGAAGCTAGCGCGTCTACCAATTCCGCCACCTTCGCATTTCACAACTTTTAATAATGGGGTGGCTAATGGGATTCGAACCCACGACAACTGGAATCACAATCCAGGGCTCTACCAACTGAGCTATAGCCACCACTGCAAATCTGTATTACGCGGTATCGAGACCACCGCAGCTCCAGCACCGGGTGAATGGTGCGCCCGACAGGATTCGAACCTGAGACCTCTGCCTCCGGAGGGCAGCGCTCTATCCAGCTGAGCTACGGGCGCTTAGCGCCGTTGCGGGGGTGGATAATACGGACTTCACACCCCGCTGTCTAGTGCCTTTTTAAATAAAATGCGCGTTTGGTTACGCTTTGCGCGTTTTGTCCGTTATTCCTGCGTTTTCTGCGCGATACCGTGGCGGTTAAGGCCAAAAACCTTATAAACGAGCGTCACGCCAAGCAAGAACAGAATGCCGACAAACAGCGACATACGCGTCTCTTCGTTAATGTACATGCCAATCAGCACGCACACCAGGAAAGCCATTGTTATCCAGTTTGCCCACGGGAATAACATGGAGCGGAACGGATGCGAGGCGATCGCCTCTTTATGTGCCCGACGAAAACGCAGCTGGCTAATCAGGATCACAAACCATGGCACCATCCCCGGCAGCACGCTGGCGCTGTAGACATACACAAACACCCGTTGCGGATTAGGAATGATGTAGTTCAGGCAGGAGCCAACCAGCAGAATCAGAATCGACAGCGCCACCCCGGCTACCGGTACGCCATGACGCGACACTTTCGCCATCGCCGCAGGCAACTGACGGTTCTTTGCCAGCGCGTAAAGCATCCTCCCGCAGCTGTACATTCCGCTGTTACAGCCAGACAGCGCTGCCGTCAGCACCACAAAATTAATAATACCCGCAGCGGCGGTAATGCCGATTTTGGCAAAGGTCAGCACGAATGGGCTACCGTTGCTACCGATTTCATTCCACGGGAAAATCGTGACGATAACGAAAATCGCGCCCACGTAAAAAATCAGGATTCGCCATAGCACTTTACCGACCGCGCTGCGCAGAGTAACTTGCGGATTCTTCGCTTCACCGGCGGTAATACCGATGAGCTCCACGCCCTGATACGACGCGACCACAATACATAGCGCGGTAAGGAAGCCTTTCCACCCACCGGCAAAAAAGCCGCCGTGCTCAGTCAGGTTACCAAAGCCAATCGCCTGACCGCCGTTGCCAAAGCCGAAGAAAATCACCCCCAGCCCGATAACAATCATCACGATAATAGTGGTGACTTTGATCATCGCGAACCAGAACTCGATTTCGCCATACAAACGCACGGCCGCAAGGTTGGCCAGCGCCACCAGCCCGACGGCGATAAGCGCAGGTATCCACTGCGCCATCTCCGGGAACCAGAACTGCACGTAAACACCAATGGCGGTAATTTCTGAGATCCCCACCGCCATCCACATAAACCAGTATGACCAGGCGGTAAGGTAGCCGAAAAACGGGCTCATGTAGCGGTGCGCGTAAACGGCGAACGAACCGGTCACCGGCTCCAGGAACAGCATCTCGCCCATTGAGCGCATAATGAAAAAGACGAACAGGCCGGCGATGATATACGCTAATAAAACCGACGGCCCCGCCCATTTCAGCGTGCTTGCGGCCCCCATGAACAGACCAACGCCAATGGTGCCCCCGAGGGCAATTAATTCGATATGACGAGCCTCCAGCCCACGCTGTAGCTCTGCTTTATTCTCTGCCATACATCCTCTTGTCGTGTTTGCTTACCATCCGGCTTTACCGGTTATTGTTATGGGTACATCGATGGGGGCGCATGGTTTCGCAAATTTGGCAAAATGGCAAATGAAGCATTAAAAAAATGCATGATTTGTGTAAAAAAGGAACGGATGCAGGGATGAAAGGCAGCGTTGTCAGCAGAATACGCTGCCTGCAAGGAAAGGGAGATCAGAGATCGCCGGTATAGTGCCAGCGCAGATAGCGCAACAAGCGAAGCTGACGGGTAATGCGGCTCGGTTGAGACAGCAGACGATAAAGCCACTCCAGCCCCAGGTTTTGCCACACTTTCGGCGCGCGCTTGACGTGCCCGGTAAACACGTCGTAGGTCCCGCCCACCCCCATATACAGGGCTTGAGGATGCACCTGACGGCAGTCACGCATGAAGATTTCCTGTTTCGGCGATCCCATCGCCACGGTGACGATCTGCGCACCGCTGGCGTGAATACGCGCAAACAGCGCCTGCCGCTGCTCTGGGGTAAAATAACCGTCCTGGCGACCCACAACATTAACGTTCCACTGCGCGCGCAGTTTCGCTTCGGTTTGCGCTAACACGTCAGCCTTTCCACCCACCAGAAATACTGGCGTACCTTCCTGCCCAGCGCGCGCCATTAATTCTTCCCACAGATCGGCTCCCGCTACGCGTGACACCTCCGCTTCCGGAAATTTTTTGCGAATCGAACGCACAACGCTGATCCCATCGGCATATTTGTATTCTGCCGCGTTAATCAACGCCCTGACTTCAGGATTATCTTCCGCCGTCAGCACTTTTTCGGCGTTGATCGCCACCAGGGTGCCCTGCTTCAACTTACCGCCAGCATAAAGGTAATCCAGCGCATGTTGCATGTTGCGCCAGCCTATTAGCTGAAGTCCGCGCAGCGCATAGAGCGGCGCCGTTGTTTTCTTAGTCATTGCTATCCTTCAACCTGTTTTCGCGGCAGGGTTTTTATACGTTTATGGATCAGTCCGGCGCTGTCGAACAACCAGAAGAGGAGTTTAGCGATCAGCAGACTGGCGCCAAAAACCACCATGAAAAACACCACGCGAGAGACAAACGAGTCCAGCCCCTCACGCGCCAGCACGATCATGTTGAATATCGCGCCAAAGCAGAAACTGTGCAGAATGGCCGCCTTATAGCGATTCGTCTCGCGGTTACCCAACTCATACAGCCAGTCAAACCATTTGATGATCAGGCCCACCACGATCGCCCCCAGCGGGATAAACAGCGCGCCGCCCATCACCACCAGCGAACCAATTAATGTTGGAGAGATTGCCAATCCGGAGTGGTTGTTCAGCACTTCCCACGTAAAATAGTTAGCGGCGTTCAGCACCATGCCGGGACGCCCAGGCCACAGCCAGGAAGGTATGAACACGTAAAAGTCGCGGACAATGGGCGCCAGCCCCTGAAATTCGATTTTGTCGTAATTTTGCAGCAGCAGCGCCAGGTTTTCCCACGGTGAAAAGGTGTCGCGGGTCAGATACAGGAAAGTGTAAAACGCCTCATCGCCGCTGACGTTCAGCCCATAGCGTTTTAGCGCCAGCCAGAACATGCCGACAATCCCCAGCACGCCCGCCGCAGCCAGCATCCACAATGAAATCCAGCCGCGAATGATGCCAATAAACAGGAAAATAGCGAAAGCGATGATGATATTGGCGCGGGTGCCGCCAACGATCATATAGGTCAGTAGTCCAAACGCGACGGTACTGACCAGAAAGAACAACCAGGCTTTGCTGTCCTGACGCAGGAAATAAACCACCAGCATCGCCGGAATGAAAAAGTAAAAGAAGCGCTTTAACGCCACGCCGGAAACTTCGCTGGAAAAAATCTGGCTGTAGGAATGCAGACGGAACAACAGGAAACCGTTGTGCATAAAGAAAACGCCAACGCTCACCAGCGCGATGCCCATCAGAATCACCCACGTTAAATGGGTTTCCACGCGGTTCATGGTAAACAGCGGTTTGCGCGGTACGTCTGATGTCCGCTTACGCAAGCGGGTCTTATAGGTCACATAATAGACCGCATAAAAACAGGCGGCGGACAACAAGGCCTGTAACAAAATTTCCGGCGGCGCGACGCCCACATCAAAGCGGAACACCAGCACACTGGTCAGTGGAAAACCGAAAAAGAAGGTCAGCAGAAACAGCAGCGAGAAAAAAACGTTGAAGTTAAAGCGCACGCGGCGAAATTCGAACCAGGTCAACGTGGCAATGAACAACGTCGCCAGTAGCCAGACGGCGAACAGCCCACTGAACTGCATCAGGCTCATACGGCCTCCCCTGCGGCGATTCTGATCGCCTTGTGCCAGGGTTGCAGGTAGTTCGGGCTAAAGAAAGTGATCGCGTTTTTATCAACCGATGCCAGCTGGCGCTGCGCTTCTCGCACCACCTGTTCATTCAGCGCATCGCTGGTAAACAGTACCGGCAGTTGCTGTTCCACCATATCCTGCCAGAACGGGTTTTCGCGGTTCAGCACGCACGGCACCCCGGCCTGGATAAGCAGGCACAGCGTACCAATCCCCTGCTGACGGGCAAAAATAAAGTAGCCGAGGTCGCACTGGCGAAGCAGCGTCAGATAGGCGTCGAATGCCAGTTTTTCCTCAAGCACCTGCAAATTTTCCGCGCGGAACAGCGCCAGACCGGCCTGTTTCACTTCAGCAATATAGGCGTCGTTATTGGCCGGATACCCCATCGGGACGATGACGTTGACCGTATCGCCAAACTGCTGATGCACCGCTTTCAGCGCGGCAATATGCTCGTTGCTGCGATCGCCGGAATTCCCCACCAGAACGGTCATTTTCCCGCTACGCTGCCGATCGTTCGCCATATTATTTAGCGCGGGATCCATTCGCGTCGGGAAATACAGCAGTTCACCAGGAACGCGTGGATGCAGCCCGGCGAAATAGCGCAGATCGCCACGGGTAGCAAATACGCCGCCAACGCGGTTCTGCGCCAGACGGCGAACTGGATAGAACAGCTTAAATTTCAGACCACCGGACACTTCGTACAGATCCGCGCCCCAGATATGCCAGTAAAACTGACCGGGCTTAATGCCGCCGCTGAGCAGCGCCAGCCATAGCGCGGTATTGAACTGCCCGTGAAAAAAGAACCGCTGCTGGCGGTTCGCTTTGGCTTTCGCGATAACCGCCTCGGCCAGCGATTTTTTACCGTTGTAAAACGAAAGGGAGAGCGACGGACAACTTTCCGTCAGTCCGGTGTCCTGACCGGCAACCATAAAGAGACGGGCATGCTCGCTGGTTTGCGCCAGCGCGTCGTTAAAAAACCGCAGCACGGTTTGATTATGGTGAGGGATATCCGATCCCAGTACGTGAATCAGTACAGTCATGCCCGCCTACGCCAGAGTAAAAATACGCCACAACAGAGTGAAAAATAGACGACATAGGTGGCCATATACGCCTGCGCCGCACCCAGCGCGCCGTGCGTCGGGATCAGCCAGTGCGCAAATGCCGTCAGTAAAATGAACTGGCTGATTTCAGCCAGTATGTAAAACCGCAGCGACGCTTTCGCGATCACCAAATAGCCAAATACATATGCGCCGACTTTCAGCACATCCCCGACCAGTTGCCAGGCAAACAGATCGCGCATGGCGCTGAACTTGTCAGAGAAAAGCAGCCAGATAGCAACATCGCGCAGCAACCAGACGGTAAAACTTGCCGCCGCCACCGCTGGCAGCACAAACTTCAGCGACCTGACCACTTCCCGCGTAATATCGCGTTTCTCGGTCAGTCGCGACAGCGTAGGCAACAGCCAGACGCTGAACGAGGCGGTAATAAATTGTAGATAAGCGTCGGAAATACTGCTCACGCCCTGCCAGATGCCAACGTCATCCCAACTGTAGTGCGCCGCCAGCAGGTTTCGCATCATGACATAAGCCACCGGCAGCGTGACGGAAGTGATTAGCGCCATCAGGGTGAACTTGCTGAGCTGACCCGCCAGTCCGTTATCCCAGGACGGCTTCAGGTAGCGCAGCGGGATCGTCCCCCGCTTCATCAGTATCACAGCCGCCGGAATGACCACCAGCGCGGGCACCAGCGCCAGGCCAAGCAGCGCGCCTTCATAACCGCCTACCCGGTAGCAGCCGTAATAGGCGACGACCCCCACCAGGCTGCCGACAATCAATGACAGCGCGTTTCCGGCTGCATCACGAAAGCCCTTCATCAGCGCCAGCAGCAGGTTAGCCCAGGCGATACCCATCTGCACCAGCGCCACTAAACGTACCAGGCCCTGATACTGAGTATGACCGAATAACCCCTGACTTATCGGCGCAGCCGCCACCAGGAACACCAGCGCCAGCAGCGTGGAAAATCCGAGCACCATCGCTGAAGAGGTACCGACGACTTTTCGCAACTGCGCCGGGTTGTCGTGCGTCTGCGCAACGTATTTAGTGACGCCGTTGAAAATCCCGGCGCCCGCCAGCACGCCGAGTACGGTGACCATCTGGCGGAAGTTTCCCGCCTGCCCGACGCCCGCCGGGCCGAATGTCACCGCCAACAGTTTAACGACCAGTAACCCGGCGCCAATTTTGACCAGCGTACTGGCCGCCGTCCACAGGGACGCTTTCGCAAGCGACATATCAGGCGAAATAATTCAGCAATGTGGTAATCACCGTGCGTTGATTCACTGCCGACAGGTTATAGAACAGCGGCAGGCGCAGCAGGCGTTCACTCTCTTTGGTGGTATAGCGATCTTCGCCGTGGAATTCACCAAACTTCTCCCCTGCCGGGCAATCGTGCAGCGGGATATAGTGAAACACCGCCATGATTTCCGCTTCTTTGAGGAAGTTGATCAGCGCGCTCCGGTCATCAATATTACGCAGCTTGATATAGAACATATGAGCGTTCTGTTTGCAGTCGCCCGGAATGGACGGCAGTTCAATACGCCCGGCACGCGCCAGGGGCTGTAGCGCGTCATAATAGGTTTGCCACAACGCCAGACGCTGTTGGTTAATGCGATCTGCGGCTTCCAGTTGCGCCCACAGATAAGCGGCCTGGAGATCGGACATCAGATAGCTGGAGCCGATATCGCGCCAGGTATATTTATCCACCTGACCGCGGAAAAACTGGCTGCGGTTAGTACCCTTTTCACGGATGATCTCCGCGCGTTCGATCAGTTTGCGATCGTTAATCAGCGTCGCGCCGCCTTCGCCGCCCGCGGTGTAATTTTTGGTTTCGTGGAAACTAAAGCAGCCGATGTGACCGATTGTTCCCAACGCGCGGCCTTTGTACGTCGACATCACCCCCTGCGCGGCATCTTCGACCACATACAGATGATATTTTTCCGCCAGCGCCATGATAGTGTCCATCTCACAAGCCACGCCCGCATAATGAACTGGCACAATCGCCCGGGTTTTATCGGTGATCGCCGCTTCAATGCGCGTTTCGTCGATGTTCATGGTATCCGGACGGATATCCACAAAGATGATTTTCGCGCCGCGCAGCACGAAGGCATTTGCCGTCGATACAAAGGTATAGCTCGGCATGATCACTTCATCGCCCGGCTGGATATCCAGCAGCAGCGCCGCCATTTCCAGAGAGGCGGTGCAGGACGGCGTCAGCAATACTTTTGCGCTGCCAAAACGCTGCTCCAGCCACTGCTGACAGCGCCGGGTAAAACCGCCGTCGCCGCACAGTTTGCCGCTGCCCATCGCAGACTGCATGTAGTCAAGTTCGCTTCCCACCACCGGCGGTGCGTTAAACGGAATCATGTTGTCACCTGTATAACCAGTACGCGGTGCTTTCAACGTTCGCACCGCTTTGTATATAACGTTTAAGCGCGGCGGTGTTGCCCATTTGGGTCGCCACCCGCAATGTCGTTTTGCCATGCGCCCGCGCCCAGCCGAGCGCCGCCTGCACCAGCTCAGCGCCTGCGCCACGCCCGGCCAGTAAGCCGATGCGCGCCTCGCTGTCATTCAGTTCTCGCAGCGAAACATAGCCGCGGATATCGCCGTTCGCCGCCCGCAGAACCAGACACTGGCTATCAAACGTGCCGCGCACCGCGTTTTCTATCCACTGCGCATAGAAGCGCGCGCTGGCGTCTGGCGCATACCACGGCGCGCGAAAGCGGCTTTGTGCGAAGGCGACAGCGGCATGGTCGCGCAGCGCAGGAATGTCTGCCAACTGTGCAATTTCCGCGCCATTCTGCGCGCATTCTGCCGTCACGGGCAGCGCTAAATCGACTTCGCCCTCGACAAGGGAAAAACCCAGTTGTTGCAGCGCATCCAGCTCAACCGTATTCGCCGCCGGAATTTTCGCCTGCACACGTGACCATCGCTGCAGCGCTGCCACCGTTAAAGGCGACGCCGCAGGGTTAATGCGCACAATGGCGCTGTTCACGCCAAAGAAAGCGTTTTCCCAGCTTAACGGCTCAATACTGGCGCGGACGTGCACGGAGCAACTCCAGTAAATATTGACCGTATCCGGTTTTTGCCAACGCGCTGGCGGCGCGTTTTACGCCGTCATCATCCAGCCAGCCGTTGCGCCAGGCAATCTCTTCCAGACACGCTATTTTAAAACCCTGACGTTTTTCCACCGTCTGAACAAATGTACTCGCCTCAATCAAGCTGTCATGCGTACCGGTATCTAACCAGGCAAAGCCGCGCCCCAGTAGCTCGACTGTCAGATTGCCAGCGTCGAGGTACATCTGGTTGATTGAGGTGATTTCCAGCTCACCACGCTCAGAAGGCTTAACACGCTTCGCGTACTCCACCACTTTGCTGTCGTAAAAATACAGCCCCGTTACCGCCCAGTTTGACTTAGGTTGCTTTGGCTTTTCTTCTAATGAGATCGCGCGAAAGTTATCGTCAAATTCCACCACACCGAAGCGTTCAGGATCCATAACCTGATAACCAAACACTGTCGCGCCTTCGGTCCTTGCCGCAACGTGCCGCAGTTTTGGGCTAAAGCCCTGACCAAAAAAGATATTATCACCAAGCACCAGACAAGAAGGTTCGCCGTTTAGGAACGTTTCAGCGATGATAAACGCCTGAGCAAGCCCATCCGGGCTGGGCTGTTCGGCATACTGTAAGTCGATACCAAATGCCGAACCATCACCCAGCAGACGCTGAAAATAACCTTTATCTTCTGGTGTCGTGATGATCAAAATTTCACGGATTCCGGCCAGCATCAAAACGGACAACGGGTAATAAATCATCGGCTTGTCATAAATGGGCAGTAACTGCTTCGACACGCCGCGTGTGATCGGGTGCAAACGGGTACCTGAGCCGCCCGCCAGAATGATACCTTTCATGTGTTCCTCCTCCGGGAGCCAAAGTCCGGCTCATCAGGCGTAATTGTCGCAGCCAGTTTGAGCACTACCAGGTTCAAAATGGCAAGTAAATAGCCTGATGGGCTGGGTTTTTAGCCTTTCAGACCCAAACGTTGCCCTTGATAGCTGCCGTCCTGCACTGGTTTCCACCAGGCTTCATTCGCCAGATACCATTGCACGGTTTTACGCATTCCGCTTTCAAAGGTTTCCTGTGGCGTCCAGCCGAGCTCGCGCGCAATTTTCGCC
This sequence comes from Citrobacter sp. Cs237, assembly GCF_030332325.1. Lineage (NCBI taxonomy): Bacteria > Pseudomonadati > Pseudomonadota > Gammaproteobacteria > Enterobacterales > Enterobacteriaceae > Citrobacter > Citrobacter sp. Cs237. The sequence goes on from NZ_JAOWIB010000099.1 coordinate 56,600, forward strand.
GCATCAATGGCGTAACGTAAGTCATGGCCCGGACGATCATCAACAAAAGCAATCAGTTCACGGTACTGAGTAATACCGCGCGGCTTATTCGGCGCCAGCTCTTCCAACAGATCGCAAATAGTCTCGACCACATCCAGATTCTTCCGCTCATTGTGGCCACCGATGTTATAGGTTTCACCCACTGTTCCAGTGGTCGCCACGAGATACAGCGCCCGGGCATGATCCTCCACATACAGCCAGTCGCGGATTTGCTGTCCGTTACCGTACACGGGCAGAGGTTTCCCCGCCAGCGCGTTAAGGATCATCAGCGGGATGAGTTTTTCCGGGAAATGATAAGGCCCATAATTATTCGAGCAGTTGGTGATCAGCGTCGGCAAGCCATAGGTGCGCAGCCAGGCGCGTACAAGGTGATCGCTGCTGGCTTTCGACGCCGAATAGGGACTACTGGGCGCGTACGGCGTGGTTTCAGTAAAGAAGTCTTCCGCTGAATGCAGGTCGCCATAAACCTCGTCCGTGGAGATATGGTGGAAGCGAAATGCCGTTTTTTTAGTGCCCGCTAAAGCACTCCAGTATGCACGGGCTGCCTCCAGTAATGTGTACGTGCCCACGATGTTCGTTTCAATAAACGCCGCCGGGCCGTCAATAGAGCGATCAACATGGCTTTCCGCCGCCAGATGCATCACACAGTCCGGTTGATACTGTTTAAAAACGCGCGCCAGCGCGGCGCGATCGCAGATATCCACTTTCTCAAAGGCGAAACGCTCACTCTGCGTAACTGGCGCTAATGACATCAGGTTTCCGGCGTAGGTGAGTTTATCCACCACCACCACCGAATCAGCCGTCTCATTAATGATATGCCGTACCAACGCCGAGCCGATAAACCCCGCGCCACCTGTGACCAGAATCCGTTTCATTAACGCCAGACCCCTTTGGTATCAACGATATATTGCTGACGAACCGCGTCACCGCGCATCGCTTTAAACTCATTATGATCGACCAGCATCACCAGCACGTCGGCGGTTGCCAGCGCATCGTCCAGCGTCGCCAGCGCGCACAGGCCATCCAGCTTTTTCGGTAACTGATGGATATTCGGCTCCACCGCCAGCGTTTCACCGCTGTGCCATTGGGCGATATTCTGCGTAATTTCCATTGCCGGGCTTTCGCGGAGATCGTCGATATTCGGTTTGAAAGCCAGCCCAAAGCAGGCGATTTTCACTTCGCTGGCGCGCTTATCGGTCGCAGCCAGGCAATCCGCCACGGCGGCTTTCACCTGGTCAACAACCCAGTGCGGCTTACCGTCGTTGACTTCACGCGCGGTACGAATCAGACGCGACTGCTGCGGGTTTTGCGCCACGATAAACCACGGATCGACGGCGATGCAATGCCCGCCAACGCCCGGTCCGGGCTGGAGTATATTGACCCGAGGATGGCGATTCGCCAGTTGGATCAGTTCCCAGACGTTAATCCCCTGATCGGCGCAGATCAGCGACAGTTCATTCGCAAAAGCAATATTGACATCGCGGAAACTGTTTTCCGTGAGCTTACACATTTCCGCTGTGCGGGCGTTCGTCACCACGCACTCACCTTCAAGGAAGATCTTGTACAGTTCGCTGGCGCGCGCCGAGCATACCGGCGTCATACCGCCAATCACGCGGTCATTCTTAATCAGTTCGACCATCACCTGACCTGGCAGTACGCGTTCAGGACAATAGGCCACATTGACGTCAGCCTGCTCTCCGGCCTGCTGCGGGAAAGTGAGATCCGGGCGCATCGCCGCCAACCAGGCAGCCATTTGCTCTGTCGCACCGACTGGCGAGGTAGACTCAAGGATCACCAGCGCCCCTTTTTTCAGTACCGGCGCCACGGATTTCGCCGCGGCTTCGACATAGGCCATATCGGGTTCGTGATCGCCTTTAAACGGTGTGGGAACAGCGATCAGGTATGCGTCAGCGTCAACCGGCGTAGTGGTGGCGCGCAAAAATCCGCCCTCAACCGCCGTTTTTACCACCTTACCCAGATCCGGCTCAACGATATGAATTTCACCGCGGTTGATGGTATCTACCGCGTGCGGGTTAACGTCCACACCAATGACCTGCTTTTGGCGCGACGCGAAGGCGGCCGCCGTTGGCAAACCGATATATCCCAGACCAATAACAGAAATGGTAGAAAAACTCATAGCGATACCCGACTGTTTTTTAAAGCGTCTAAAATTCGGCCACAGGCCAGCCCGTCACCGTAAGGGTTATGGGCGCGACTCATGGTCTGATATTCATTTTCGTCATGCAGCAAGCGCGTGACTTCCGCAACAATGCGCCGGGAGTCAGTTCCCACCAGGCGCACCGTCCCCGCCGTCACGGCTTCTGGGCGTTCGGTCGTTTCACGCATCACCAGTACCGGTTTGCCCAGCGACGGCGCTTCTTCCTGAATCCCTCCGGAGTCGGTGAGGATCAGCCAGGCGTGATTCATCAGCCAGACAAAAGGTAAATAGTCCTGCGGTTCAATCAGCATCACGTTTTCAACGTGACCGAGAATACGGTTGACCGGCTCACTGACGTTAGGGTTCAGATGGACCGGATAGACAATTTGCACGTCCTGGTTGGCGGCGGCAATATCCGCCAGCGCATGGCAAATCTGCTCAAAACCACGGCCAAAACTTTCACGTCGATGCCCCGTCACCAGAATCAGCTTTTTATCTTCGCAGAGGAAAGGGTAGCGTTCGGCCAGCGCTGAGCGCAGCTTATCGCTGGCCAGGACGCGGTCACGCACCCAAATAAGCGCATCGATCACCGTATTGCCGGTAACAAAGATGCGGCTGTCTGCGATACTTTCACGCAGCAGGTTTTGCCGTGAGTTTTCAGTCGGCGCGAAATGGTACATCGCCAGATGGCCGGTCAACGTCCGGTTTGCCTCCTCCGGCCACGGCGAAAAAAGATCGCCAGTGCGAAGTCCGGCTTCCACATGCCCGACAGGGATGCGTTGATAAAATGCCGCAAGACTGGTGGCGATAGTGGTGGTGGTATCGCCATGTACCAGTACCACATCAGGCTTGAAATCAGACAGGATAGGCTTCAGCCCTTCCAGAATTCGACAGGTTATTTCTGTCAGCCCCTGACCCGGTTGCATAATATTAAGATCGTAGTCAGGAACTATGGAAAAGAGGTTCAAAACCTGATCGAGCATCTCCCGGTGTTGCGCGGTGACGCAAACTCTCGCTTCGAAATCAGGATCCTTTGCCAGCGCATGAACCAAAGGCGCCATTTTGATGGCTTCCGGTCGCGTGCCAAATACAGTCAGTACTTTCACATCGATTCTCTTCGAATAGTCAGTGAGGGCCCAGCCCCTCACTGCGGCAGTCGTGCTAGATCGTGCGGCGGCGGGTTAACGCAACACCAGCGCCGATAAGCCCCCCCACGATGCCCCACATCACCATCAGGAAGGCACGGCGCGGGCTATCGCGTTTTACCGGTTCTTCCGGCGTCCGCAAATAGCGATAGGTCTGAAAACGCGGGTCCAGGGTTGGCCCCACGTTCAATGTATTCAGCATGGCCCGGTTCTGGAAGTAGTCCAGATCGAAGGTGGGACCAACGGCCTGTAAATTTTCGAGGCGAGCCTGGAGCATCGGTCGTCCCAATAAAAACAGTTCCGACTCCGGCAATTCATCCGGCGGAACGTCTGTCTGCGTGCGAGAAATATTGTGCTGCTCGGCGATTTTCAGCGCCTGTTCGATACTGCTTACGCGGCGGGAGAAAATGGCTTTTGCCACCTCTTCCTGGCGTTTAACCTGCGCTTTCATTTGCACGGTCCGCGCCGCCCATGCGCCTTTCAGCTCGTCATTCAGATGGCTTGCCGCGCGCTGGCTCGAGAAGGCGACATACTGGCGCAACAGATTGTTGGCGTCAGGTGCGGTTTCGGCAATCAGCTTGACGCTGTCGTTAACAGCACGAGTGAAATCACCGGGGATAAACTGAATATTGTTGATCAGCTCATCCAGCATCGCGGCATCGGCCTTGCTGTTACCCACCATCCGTTGCTTGTAATAGTCGGTTTGCAGCCAAAAATCGCGACGAGTATCCCAGGAGGCCAACTGCATCACGAACTCTTTGTAGGCTTCATCCATCACCGAAGGCTGGTCGGCTGGCGTATTGCTGACTTTGACATCCAGATTACGCAAAAACTGCTGCTGGGAATAGTAGCCTCCCAGCATGTTCACCGTAGGACGATCGGAAATGGCGGTCGCGCTCCACTCCTGGCGGGCAAAGAAGGTATACGCTAACGCGAGCAGCGCGAACAACAGTGCGACACCGACAATCCATACCTTCCCGGCCCATAAGGTACGAAACAACCCACGAATATCCAGTTCATTTTCAGCGCTCACGGCGTGTGCCCCCGGTAATGGTTGAGTCATCGCACCCTCGATTTACTTGATTAAATTTGGCTTATTATCTCGGTTTCTGCGCAGTCTGCGCTTTAAGCGTTTGATGAATCTCGCCACTTTCCAGGCACGCTTAATGCAGTAACCGTAGAGGAAGAATGCTAGCAAAAAGAGCACCAACATAACCCACTCAGGCACAATTTGAGAGTATTCCGCAAGCACGCCAATGGAGGCGAGGATGGCAGCGGCCAGGGTAATGAGGACAAACGCCTGACGGGAAGTAAACCCTGCGCGCATGATCAAATGATGAATGTGCTGACGGTCAGGCGAGAACGGGCTCATTCCTTTGCGCAGGCGGCGGTACATAATGGCCACCATGTCCATCAGCGGAATGGCGATGATCCACAGCGCGGTAACCGGGCTAATAGGATGGGTTTGTCCTTGCGTGGTTTCTAACAGGATCCAGATGACGGTAAAGCCTATCAGCGTACTGCCAGCGTCCCCCATAAAAACCTTGTAGCGTCGACCCAGCGCGCCCAGGTTCAACAGGATATACGGCAGGATGGCGGCTATCATCGCAAAGCACCAGATGGCAAGGCTTGTCTGTCCGTCAAACCAGAGGATAAGCCCCATCGCCCCAAAGGAGACGCTGGAAAGCCCACCTAACAGACCGTCGATGCCATCAACCATATTAAAGGCGTTGATGGCTGCCCAGACGGCGAAAAGGGTGAGGAAATAACCGAAAGGACCGAGCACCATTTCCCACGGCCCAAAAATGAAGCCGAGACTGCTGAGGTAGAGTTTACCGACCATCATCATAACGACGCCGATAGCGGCCTGTACGGTAGCGCGTATTTTTACGCTGATATCAAAGCGATCGTCGAGCGCGCCGATAAAAACCAGCACGCCCGCACAGGCAAGATAAAGAGCAGCATGGGGAATATAATAATCAGCAATGCCGAACGTGAAACAGATCCCCGCATAAACTGAAATGCCCCCAACCAACGGTATCAATCCCTGGTGGCGTTTGCGGAAGTTAGGCTTATCCACTAAACCGATCTTTTTTGCTACCTTGCGCGCAAAAAACAGAAACAGTGTCGTGAATAAAAAAATACTGATGAGATCAGTACTGACTGTCAGTAAATTCACAATGCGTGCTCTCAGAGAAAATTATTAGCAGAAGTATAACCACGAAGACCTGTATTCAGAAGGGAAACTCCATTCCGAAGCGTCTGTTTTGTATTATTTTTAACCACATTTCGTATTTACCAGGCAAAACGCGGTGCAGCGGAGTGTGTTTACGCAACATCTTATTAAGACGTTGTTAAGATTACAGGCATAAAAGCAAAACGCCACGTAAAAACGTGGCGTTTTTGGCTGGTCGTACTCTTACGAACGCTTCATCATGTCGAAGAAATCATCGTTGGTCTTGGTCATCGCCAGCTTATTGATGAGGAACTCCATTGCGTCGATTTCGCCCATTGGGTGAATGATCTTACGCAGGATCCACATCTTCTGCAGCTCTTCCTGGGTGGTAAGCAACTCTTCTTTACGGGTACCGGAACGGTTGTAGTCGATAGCCGGGAAGACGCGTTTTTCCGCGATCTTACGGGAGAGGTGCAGTTCCATGTTACCGGTGCCTTTAAACTCCTCGTAGATAACTTCATCCATTTTGGAGCCAGTATCGATAAGCGCGGTCGCGATGATGGTCAAGCTGCCGCCCTCTTCCACGTTACGCGCCGCCCCGAAGAAACGCTTCGGACGATGCAGGGCGTTGGCATCCACACCACCGGTCAACACTTTACCGGAAGCCGGTACCACGGTGTTGTAGGCACGCGCCAGACGGGTGATGGAGTCGAGCAGAATGATAACGTCTTTCTTATGTTCAACCAGGCGCTTCGCTTTTTCGATCACCATTTCGGCGACCTGAACGTGACGGGATGCCGGTTCGTCAAAAGTCGACGCAACCACTTCGCCTTTCACCAGACGCTGCATCTCGGTCACTTCTTCCGGACGTTCGTCGATCAGCAATACCATCAGCACGCAGTCTGGGTGGTTGTAGGCAATGCTCTGCGCAATATTTTGCAGCAGCATGGTTTTACCCGCTTTCGGCGGCGCCACAATCAAGCCACGCTGACCGCGACCGATTGGCGAAGCCAGATCCAACACGCGCGCCGTTAAGTCTTCAGTCGAACCGTTACCCCGTTCCATGCGCAGACGAGAGTTGGCATGCAGCGGCGTTAAGTTTTCGAAAAGGATTTTATTGCGGGCGTTTTCCGGTTTGTCATAGTTAACTTCGTTAACTTTCAACAGCGCAAAGTAGCGTTCGCCTTCTTTCGGCGGGCGAATCTTACCAGAGATGGTATCACCAGTGCGGAGGTTGAAACGGCGGATTTGGCTGGGGGAAACGTAGATGTCATCAGGACCGGCGAGGTAGGAGCTGTCTGCAGAGCGGAGGAAACCAAATCCATCCTGCAATATCTCCAGCACACCGTCACCAAAGATATCTTCGCCACTCTTTGCGTGCTGCTTCAGGATGGCAAAAATAATGTCCTGCTTACGCATACGAGCCAGGTTTTCCAGCCCCATATTTTCGCCGAGAGTGATCAGCTCAGAAACCGGCGTATTCTTTAATTCGGTAAGATTCATAATGGTGTGAGTTCTTAAACTTGGGGTAAATCTCGAACTTAATGTTGTGAATGGTATGGCAGGGTCATCCATGCCTGTTTACGGCCATCAACTCATGTCTGTTCGCTGTCTGGTCACAGGAAAGTACGCAGAACTGAAACGACAAGACGGAATGAATGATAAGCCAGGAATCTGTCCACATCTCGGGTGAAACTGAGACGTTGTGGAAATAGCAAGATTCAAACTTAATAAGGTATGTTTAATACGAAGTCAACACTAACTTAGCACGACTCACGCCGGGCGTCCAGTCATCCGAATCATTTAGGATTAAGGGCGCCCGAGCATGAGGTCTCCTCTTACGCGATATTCGCGTCGAGGAATTCTTTCAGCTGACCTTTGGACAGTGCGCCCACTTTGGTCGCTGCAACTTCACCGTTTTTGAACAGCAGCAGAGTCGGGATGCCACGGATACCATACTTCGGCGCGGTGCCTGGGTTCTGGTCAATGTTCAGTTTAGCAACCGTCAGTTTGCCCTGATATTCGTCAGCGATCTCATCCAGAATCGGGGCGATCATTTTGCACGGTCCGCACCACTCTGCCCAGAAATCGACGAGGATGGCCCCGTCCGCTTTGAGTACATCCGTGTCAAAACTGTCGTCAGTCAGGTGAATAATTTTATCGCTCATATTAACTCCACAGGAATAAGCCTGGTACGTTGGTTTTGCCTTCATCAACGACGTGTTGATGTCGCATTAACCAACTAAAGGTTGACTTTATTTCACCGGATACGCTTTCGTAAAGCAATAGTAAGCTGATATTCTACCACACTATGAGCAAAACACATTTAACAGAACAGAAGTTTTCCGACTTCGCCCTGCACCCAAAGGTGATCGAAGCCCTTGAAAATAAAGGGTTTCATAACTGCACGCCCATTCAGGCCCTCGCGCTGCCGCTTACGCTGGCCGGTCGCGATGTTGCAGGGCAGGCGCAAACCGGTACTGGCAAAACGATGGCGTTCCTGACGTCAACGTTTCATTATCTTCTCTCTCATCCCGCGATTGACGATCGCAAGGTGAACCAGCCGCGCGCCTTAATCATGGCGCCGACGCGTGAGTTAGCCGTGCAGATCCACGCCGATGCCGAGCCGTTGGCGCAGACCACAGGTCTGAAGCTGGGTCTCGCCTACGGCGGCGACGGCTATGACAAGCAGCTGAAAGTGCTGGAAAGCGGCGTCGATATTCTTATCGGCACCACAGGCCGTCTGATCGACTACGCAAAACAGAATCACATTAACCTGGGCGCGATTCAGGTCGTTGTCCTCGACGAAGCCGATCGCATGTACGATCTGGGCTTTATTAAAGATATCCGCTGGCTGTTCCGCCGCATGCCGCCAGCCACACAGCGTCTGAACATGCTGTTCTCCGCAACCCTCTCTTACCGCGTGCGTGAACTGGCGTTCGAACAAATGAACAACGCCGAATACGTGGAAGTCGAGCCGGAACAAAAAACCGGCCACCGTATTAAAGAAGAGCTTTTCTATCCGTCTAACGAAGAGAAGATGCGCCTTCTGCAAACATTAATTGAAGAAGAATGGCCGGATCGCGCCATTGTTTTCGCTAACACGAAACACCGCTGTGAAGACATCTGGGGCCATCTGGCCGCCGATGGTCATCGCGTGGGCCTGCTGACGGGCGACGTGGCGCAGAAAAAACGCCTGCGCATTCTCGACGAGTTCACCCGCGGCGATCTGGATATTCTTGTCGCTACCGATGTTGCCGCACGCGGGCTGCATATTCCCGCAGTCACCCACGTATTTAACTACGATTTGCCGGACGATTGCGAAGATTACGTCCACCGCATTGGCCGAACCGGACGCGCAGGCGCAAGTGGCCACTCCATCAGCCTGGCGTGTGAAGAGTACGCGCTGAACCTGCCGGCGATCGAAACCTACATCGGTCACTCCATTCCGGTCAGCAAATACAATCCGGATGCGCTGATGAACAATCTGCCGAAGCCGCTGCGTCTGACGCGCTCGCGCCCAGGCAATGGCCCGCGTCGGGCTGGCGCCCCGCGTAACCGTCGTCGTTCGGGTTAAAGAACATGCTAAGCACCTCCTCGCTGTACGCCGCAATTGATTTAGGCTCGAATAGTTTTCATATGCTGGTGGTGCGCGAGGTGGCGGGAAGCATCCAGACGCTCACGCGAATTAAACGCAAGGTGCGTCTGGCCGCTGGCCTGAACAGCGAGAACGCCCTTTCTGCTGAAGCTATGGAGCGCGGCTGGCAATGCCTGCGCCTGTTTGCCGAGCGCCTTCAGGATATTCCCCAGCCGCAAATCCGCGTGGTTGCGACCGCAACGCTACGCATAGCGGTGAATGCCGATGAATTTATCGCTAAAGCGCAAGAGATTCTCGGTTGCCCGGTACAGGTCATCAGCGGCGAAGAAGAAGCGCGCCTGATTTATCAGGGCGTGGCGCATACCACCGGCGGCGCGGATCAGCGACTGGTTGTCGACATCGGCGGCGCGAGCACTGAACTGGTTACCGGCACGGGCGCACAAACCACGTCGCTGTTTAGTCTGTCGATGGGCTGCGTCACCTGGCTTGAGCGCTATTTCACCGACCGTAATCTGGCGCAGGAAAATTTCGACGAAGCGGAAAAAGCCGCGCGAGACGTGCTGCGTCCGGTAGCCGATGAACTTCGCTACCACGGCTGGAAAGTGTGCGTTGGTGCATCCGGCACCGTGCAGGCGCTTCAGGAAATCATGATGACGCAGGGCATGGATGAGCGCATTACGCTGTCGAAACTCCAGCAGTTGAAACAGCGGGCGATTCACTGTGGCCGTCTGGAAGAACTGGAAATTGAGGGCTTAACCCTTGAACGCGCACTGGTATTCCCCAGCGGGTTGGCCATTCTCATCGCCATTTTTACCGAACTGAATATTCAGGGCATGACCCTGGCCGGCGGCGCGCTGCGCGAAGGGCTGGTGTACGGTATGCTGCATCTTGCAGTCGATCAGGATATTCGTAGCCGTACGCTGCGTAACGTCCAGCGTCGGTTTATGGTCGATACCGAACAAGCGAACCGCGTTGCCAGACTGGCAGAGAATTTCGTCGGACAAGTAGAACATGAGTGGCATCTTGAGCCGATCAGCCGCGAACTGTTGATCAGCGCCTGCATGCTGCATGAAATCGGCCTGAGCGTAGATTTCAAACAAGCGCCTCAGCACGCGGCGTATCTGGTGCGCAATCTGGACCTGCCTGGATTCACCCCCGCGCAGAAAAAACTGCTCGCCACGCTGTTATTGAACCAGACCAACCCGGTTGATCTTTCCTCGCTGCACCAGCAAAACGCCGTGCCGCCGCGCGTGGCTGAGCACCTTTGTCGTCTGCTAAGACTGGCGATTATTTTCGCCAGCCGCCGTCGTGACGATCTGCTGCCGTCGATCGCCCTGCAGGCGACAAATGAGATACTGACGATTACGCTACCGAAAGGGTGGCTGGAACAGCATCCGCTGGGAAATGAGTTGATTGCGCAGGAAAGCCAGTGGCAAAGCTATGTTCACTGGCCTTTAGATGTTCAGTCATCGTGATTTTGCCGGATGACGCTTCGCGAATCCGGCCTATAACTTCGCTTTCTTTGCCGCCATCATTGCTTTCAGGTTCGCCAGATGGCTTTGCCCTTTCTGCATGCGTTCTTCTGCGCTTACCACTTTGCGTTCCTGCTCCCAGATCAGATCATCCTGCGGTAATTCCAGCAGGAAACGGCTCGGCTCCGGGCGTACCAGCTCGCCGTACTGACGGCGCTCTTTACAGAGGGTGAAGATCAGTTCTTTTTGCGCGCGGGTTATGCCTACGTAGGCCAGACGGCGTTCTTCATCAATATTGTCTTCATCGATGCTGCTTTGATGCGGCAGAAACCCCTCTTCCATTCCCACCATAAACACATACGGAAACTCCAGACCTTTCGAGGCGTGAAGCGTCATCAGTTGAACCTGATCCAGTTCTTCTTCGCTTTCACCGCGCTCCATCATGTCGCGCAGCGTAAAGCGTGTCACCACCTGGGTCAGCGTCATCGGCTCATCCAATTCGCTGCCTTCCAGCATTTCAGTCATCCAGCTAAACAGCTGGTTGACGTTTTTCATGCGCATTTCGGCCGCTTTCGGGCTGGGCGAGGTTTCGTACAGCCAGGATTCATAATCAATGCCGTGAATCAGATCGCGTACGGCGGCAATGGGGTCGCGCTCGGCCAGACGCTGGATTTCACCCAGCCAATGGGTAAATCGGGTCAACGAATCGTAGCCGCGCCCGGTAAGCGTCTGGCTCAGGCCCAGATCAAAGCTGGCGGTAAACAGGCTTTTATTGCGGGTCATAGCCCACTCGCCCAGCTTTTGCAGCGTAGCCGGTCCGATTTCGCGTTTTGGCGTATTCACGATGCGCAGGAAAGCGCTGTCATCATCCGGATTGGTCAGCACCCGAAGATAGGCCAGCAGATCTTTGATCTCCGGGCGAGAGAAGAACGAGGTGCCGCCGGATATTTTGTACGGAATACGGTTCTGCATGAGGTATTTTTCAAACACCCGCGACTGATGATTACCGCGATACAGAATGGCGTAATCCTTGTATTCCGTTTTATTCACGAAGTGATGGGCGATCAGTTCGCCGGTCACACGCTCGGCCTCATGCTCTTCGTTGTTTGCGCTGAGCACTTTCAGCTCCGCGCCATATCCCAGCTCCGAAAAGAGCCGCTTTTCAAAGACGTGCGGATTATTGGCAATAAGAATATTTGCTGCTTTCAGGATCCGCCCGGAAGAGCGGTAGTTCTGCTCCAGCTTGATAACCTGCAGCGCCGGAAAATCCTGGCTCAACAGCACCAGGTTTTGAGGTCGCGCACCGCGCCAGGAGTAGATTGACTGGTCGTCATCACCCACGACGGTAAAGCGCGCGCGGTTCCCCACCAGCAGCTTGACCAGCTCGTACTGGCTGGTGTTGGTATCCTGATACTCGTCCACCAGCAGATAGCGGATCTTGTTCTGCCAGCGCTCGCGCACTTCCTCATTACGCTGCAGCAGCAGTGTTGGCAGTAAAATCAGATCGTCAAAGTCGAGAACGTTACAGGCTTTCAGGTGCGCATCGTACAGGCCATAGCAGTGCGCAAAAATGCGATCGCGTTCGCCTTTCGCACTTGCTGCCGCCTGGGCTGGCGTTTTGAGATCGTTCTTCCAGTTTGAGATCGTCGAGATCAGCTGTTGCAGCACCACCTTGTCATCGTCAATCAACCCTTCCGTCAGCTCTTTCAGCAAGGCGACCTGATCGGTGTCGTCAAACAGCGAGAAATTGGATTTCATTCCCAGCGCGGCGTATTCCCGTTTTATCACCTCCAGCCCCAGCGTATGGAAGGTGGAGATCATCAGCCCACGCGCTTCTTTACGCCCCAGCGTCTGTCCGACACGTTCTTTCATTTCGCGCGCCGCCTTGTTGGTAAAGGTCACCGCAGCGATGTGTCGCGCCTGGTAACCGCAGCCGCGTATCAAATGGGCGATTTTGTTGGTGATAACGCGTGTCTTACCGGAACCCGCCCCCGCCAGCACCAGGCAAGGTCCGGTGACGAATTCGACAGCGTGTTGTTGGCCGGGGTTTAAACGCATGGGAATGTTGCTCAATCTTCGAACGGGGGAGGGATTGTAGCAGAAAGCGAGGCAGAGATTGAGCTTTCCGTGACTGTATGTACGGAGGCCGCCTGAAAGAAAAGAACACGGCGCTGGCGTGCAAGAAATGATTAATTTCCGAACAATATCCTACGTCGATCACATCGAAAAAAAAGACGGAACAGGCGAACAGAAACAGAATTAATCATTTGAGTTTAAAGGGAAAACAGAGGATACAAGCTTTCTGGGGCATTTTTATTTGTATAAACCGACAAAAAAGAGGCCGTACTGCCCGCTTTCTTTGTCTGTTCACCCGAAACATTTCACCACTGGATACGCTAATAGATCGGATATGGGCCACATATTGCGCCCGCCTTTCATGCTGAGCATAAAATGAACAAGATTCACGCTAATTATTACCTGCAAGACTCTACCGCACGCCAGATAGTTCAACGCACAATGGGGATTATTCCGTACTCGGTAAATGTGATGAACGAGCATGGGATGATCATTGCTTCCGGGGAAGCCTCACGTTTACATCAACGCCATGAAGGCGCGGTACTCGCATTGACCGAAAACCGGGTCGTCGAAATTGATTCCGCGACCGCCAATAAGCTTAAAGGCGTTAAGCCCGGCATCAATTTACCGATTAATTTTCGCGACCAGCTGATTGGCGTACTGGGCATTACCGGCGAGCCTGGTGAAGTGAAGGCATATGCGCAGTTGGTGAAGATGGCTTCGGAATTAATCATCGAACAAATGGCGCTCCTCGAGCAAAAACAGTGGGATAAGCGTTACCGCGAAGAGCTGATTAATCAGCTGATTTTGCGCGATCCGCCGCCGGACTCGCTGAACGCGGTGGTCTCATGGTTGGGAATTAATCTCCAGCTTCCGCGGGTGGTGATTATTATGGAACTGCAACAACCGGATCGCGACGCGCTGCGTAATCTGATGGAGTATTTTGAATATCGCGCCCGCGACCATTTGGTCACGTTTTCCGACTTTAATGAGCTGATAATCTTAAAACCTATCGCGCTAAAAAACGGCGTCTGGCATAAATCGTTGGAACTAAGCGATCTGCAGAGATTTAAACATTACGCACAGTCCTGTGGTTTTTCCCGACTGATCGTCGGCGGCTATTTCACCGGAGAAAACGGCCTGCGTCGCTCTTTTCAGACCGCGAAATCCACCCAGGCCATGGCGAAAAGACTGAAGTTGAAGCATCAGTTCATTTTTCATGACGACTATGCGCTGGCGTCATTATTGGGCGGGCTTTCCGGTACCTGGCAAGCGGAAGAATTATCCAAAATCTGGCGCGATCTGGTTACCCAGGACACCAAAGGCGTTCTGCAAAAAACGCTACAGCATTATTTTGAGCATAATTGTGATCTTTCGCAAACAGCGACCAGCCTGCATATTCATGTCAATACATTACGCTATCGACTGCAGCGAGTGGAAGATATTACAGGAATACAAATCAATAACTTAAAACAGTTACTCTGGTTGTATATCGGCATGGAGTTACAGCGCTGAACTGTATTTTCCTCCAAATTTTTCGCCGTCTGGCGCCGTATTTTTAGCCGATACACACAAGTCTAACGCGGCTGCTTTCTCCATACTGCCCCCTGTTATTTTCATGGAGAAAGCAGAAGATGGTTTCAATAACAGCAACTGGCGCCATCATCGCACTCGTGGTGGCGATCGTTTTAATTTTACGCAAAGTCTCGCCGGCTTACGGCATGATGGTCGGCGCGCTGGTAGGCGGTCTGGTCGGCGGCGCCGATCTGGTGCAAACCGTGACGCTAATGGTCACCGGCGCGCAAGGCATTACCAATGCCGTGCTGCGCATTCTCGCGGCAGGTGTACTGGCCGGCGTGTTAATTGAATCCGGCGCGGCAAACACCATCGCTGAAACGGTAGTGAAAAAAGTGGGCGAAAGCCGGGCGCTTTTAGCCTTAGCCATTGCGACGATGATTCTGACCGCCGTCGGCGTATTTATCGACGTGGCGGTTATCACCGTTGCACCGATTGCCCTGTCTATTGCCCGTCGCGCCGGTTTGTCGAAACTCGCCATTCTGCTGGCGATGATTGGCGGCGGTAAAGCGGGTAATGTGATGTCGCCTAACCCCAATGCCATCGCCGCGTCGGACGCCTTTCATGTTCCCCTCACCTCCGTGATGATGGCCGGGATAATCCCCGGTCTGTTCGGCCTGATCGTGGCTTATTTCCTGGCAAAACGTCTCAGCCAGAAAGGCCTGATGGTGATGCCCGACGAAGTGATTTCACACGACAACCACGGCAAGCAGCCGGGATTTCTTGCCGCTATCAGCGCGCCGCTCGTCGCCATTGTGCTGCTGGCGCTACGACCTGTTGCGGGTATCGCCATCGATCCGCTGATTGCCCTGCCCGTCGGTGGGTTAGCCGGTGCGATCCTGATGGGCAGGTTTAAGCAAAGTAACGCCTTTATGATGTCCGGGCTTACGCGCATGGCGCCGGTAGCCATCATGCTGCTCGGTACCGGTACGCTCGCCGGGATTATCGCCAACTCGGAACTGAAAGATGTGCTCATTCATGGGCTGACCTCTTCCGGTCTGCCTTCTTATCTGCTGGCCCCTATTTCCGGCGCGATCATGTCTATGGCAACAGCGTCCACTACGGCGGGAACCGCCGTTGCCGCCGGGGTATTCAGCCAGACGCTGCTGGGTCTTGGCGTATCAGCCCTTGCCGGTGCCGCCATGATTCACGCTGGCGCAACCGTACTGGATCACCTGCCCCACGGCAGCTTCTTCCACGCCACGGGCGGCAGTGTCGGCATGCCGATCCACGAACGGTTAAAACTGCTGCCTTATGAAACCCTTGTCGGTTTTGTTATCGCCCTGATTTCCACACTGATGTTTGGCGTCTTCGGACTTGCCGGGTAAGGACACGATGAAAATAGTCATTGCACCAGATTCATTTAAAGAAAGTTTATCGGCCATGCAGGTGGCCACCGCTATCGAGCAGGGATTTCGTGAAATTTATCCCGAGGCCGAGTATGTCAAATTGCCGATGGCAGACGGCGGCGAAGGTACCGTCGAGTCAATGGTTGAAGCAACCGAAGGCCATTATCTGTTCCAGAATGTGACCGGACCGCTGGGAACGCCAGTACAGGCGCGCTGGGGTATGCTGGGAGATGGGAAAACGGCAATCGTTGAAATGGCCTCCGCATCCGGACTGCATCATGTCCCGCCAGAATGCCGTAACCCTATGCTGACCACCAGCTATGGCACCGGCGAATTGATCCTTGCCGCGCTGGACCACGGCGTTGAGCGCATTATTCTCGGGATTGGCGGTAGCGCCACCAATGACGGCGGCGCAGGTATGCTACAGGCACTTGGTGTGGCGCTGCTTGATACAAACGGGAAATCGCTTCCTTTCGGCGGCGGCGCGCTAAGCGACCTGGCCATCATCGATGCCTCAGGCTGCGACGCTCGACTGAAAAACGTTTCTGTCACCGTCGCCTGCGACGTTAACAATCCACTCTGTGGCGCAACAGGAGCGTCAGCCATCTTCGGCCCGCAAAAAGGGGCAACGCCGGAAATGGTTGCCTCCTTAGACGCTGCGCTGGCCAACTTTGGTAAACGGCTTCAGGGCGCAACCGGACGAAACGTGATGACGACGCCTGGCGCAGGCGCCGCTGGCGGCATGGGCGCGGCGCTGTTAGGGATACTGAACGCGGAGTTAAAGCCGGGAGTGGAGATTGTTATTGACGCGCTGCATCTCGATAGCCTGGTCGCGGATGCCAGCCTGGTGATCACCGGTGAAGGTCGTCTTGATAGCCAGAGCATCAGCGGTAAAACGCCGATTGGCGTCGCACGCTGCGCTAAGCGGTATCAGAAACCGGTGATCGCGCTGGCGGGCGGCTTAACGACCGATCACCAGATTGTGCATCAGCACGGGCTGGACGCGGTGTTCTCCGTGCTGACGCGAATCGCCACGCTGCCGGAAGCGCTACAGGATGCGGAATACAACCTGCGCGTTTCGGCACGCAATATTGCCAGCGTCTGGAAATTATCACAGCAGCAGATGCGCTAATCTTCAGCCAGGCCAGCAAGCAGTAGCTGGCCTGGATATTCTTTCTCACCAGCCCCGTGCTAAAATCGCCCGCTTCATTCATCCCACGCAAGGCACGATCATGGCAAAAACAGCAGCAGCACTGCATATTCTTGTTAAAGAAGAAAAACTGGCGCTGGATCTTCTTGAGCAGATTAAAAACGGCGCCGACTTCGGCAAACTGGCGAAGAAACACTCAATCTGTCCGTCTGGCAAACGCGGCGGCGACCTGGGCGAATTCCGTCAGGGCCAGATGGTTCCGGCATTCGATAAAGTGGTCTTTTCCTGCCCGGTACTGGAACCAACCGGTCCGCTGCACACCCAGTTTGGCTACCACATCATTAAGGTGCTGTACCGTAACTAACAAAAAACCCGGTGTCTTCAAACACCGGGTTTTTTTATCTTTGCCGGATGCTGGCTTCGCGGAATTAGCCAGCGACAGCGATACGCTTCATATCGGTCATATAGCCGCGCAGTTTCTTACCTACCTGCTCGATAGCATGGCCGCGAATCGCCTCGTTCACATCGCGCAGCTGCGCGTTGTCTACCGCCCCTTCCGCAATCGCTTTGCCCAGATCGCCCGGCTGCAGGGTGGTCATGAACTCTTTCAGCAGCGGTACGCAGGCGTAAGAGAACAGGTAGTTGCCGTACTCGGCGGTATCAGAGATAACCACGTTCATTTCGTACAGACGCTTACGGGCGATGGTGTTCGCGATCAGCGGCAGTTCGTGCAGGGATTCGTAGTACGCAGACTCTTCGATGATGCCGGAATCCACCATGGTTTCGAACGCCAGCTCAACGCCCGCTTTCACCATCGCGATCATCAGTACGCCTTTATCGAAATACTCCTGCTCACTGATTTTGCCTTCATACTGTGGCGCCGTTTCGAACGCGGTTTTACCGGTTTCTTCACGCCAGGTCAGCAGTTTCTTATCGTCGTTCGCCCAGTCCGCCATCATGCCGGAGGAGAACTCGCCGGAGATGATGTCGTCCATGTGTTTCTGGAACAGCGGCGCCATGATGGTTTTCAGCTGTTCGGAGAGCGCGTAAGCACGCAGTTTCGCCGGGTTGGACAGGCGGTCCATCATCAGCGTAATGCCGCCCTGCTTCAGCGCTTCGGTGATGGTTTCCCAGCCGAACTGAATCAGTTTTTCCGCGTATGCCGGGTCGGTGCCCTCTTCCACCAGCTTGTCGAAGCACAGCAGAGACCCCGCCTGCAGCATGCCGCACAAAATGGTCTGCTCGCCCATCAGGTCAGATTTCACTTCCGCAACGAAGGACGATTCCAGCACGCCCGCGCGGTGGCCACCGGTCGCTGCCGCCCATGCTTTGGCAATCGCCATGCCTTCGCCTTTCGGATCGTTTTCCGGGTGAACCGCGATCAGGGTCGGCACGCCGAAGCCACGCTTGTACTCTTCGCGTACTTCCGTACCCGGGCACTTCGGCGCCACCATCACCACGGTGATGTCTTTACGGATCTGCTCGCCCACTTCAACAATGTTAAAGCCGTGAGAGTAACCCAGCGCGGCGCCGTCTTTCATCAGCGGCTGTACGGAACGCACCACGTCAGAGTGCTGCTTGTCTGGCGTCAGGTTTACCACCAGGTCCGCCTGCGGGATCAGCTCTTCGTAAGTCCCTACTTTAAAGCCGTTTTCGGTCGCTTTACGCCAGGACGCACGCTTCTCGGCAATTGCTTCTTTGCGCAGGGCGTAAGAGATATCCAAACCGGAGTCACGCATATTCAGGCCCTGATTCAGACCCTGCGCGCCACAACCGACGATGACCACTTTTTTACCCTGAAGGTAGCTCGCGCCATCGGCAAATTCATCGCGACCCATAAAGCGGCATTTGCCCAGCTGCGCCAACTGCTGGCGCAGGTTCAGTGTATTAAAGTAGTTAGCCATGGGTGATACCTCGTGATGTTGTGTGTCTTATTGTTCGGTTCGCGTTTCAGCGAGAATGTACCCACATTACAACAGGAAATTTATTGCGGAAATTGATATATTCACAACGTCATGTTGCAATTTTTGCAATGTAAAAAGAGGGAGTGGAATCGGTGGATTTACGCGATTTGAAAATGTTCCTGCATCTGGCGGAAAGCCGTCACTTTGGCCGCAGCGCCCGGGCGATGCACGTCAGCCCGTCCACGCTTTCCCGACAGATACAGCGCCTTGAGGAAGACCTTGGCCAGCCGCTGTTCGTGCGCGACAACCGCACCGTCACGCTCACGGAAGCGGGCGAAGAGCTACGGGTCTTTGCCCAACAGACCTTATTGCAGTATCAGCAACTGCGGCACACGCTCGATCAGCAGGGACCGTCGCTCTCCGGCGAGCTGCATATTTTCTGCTCCGTGACCGCCGCTTACAGTCATTTGCCGCCTGTTCTCGATCGCTTTCGCGCGGAGCACCCCTCGGTGGAAATTAAACTCACCACGGGCGACGCCGCCGACGCGATGGAAAAGGTGGTGACGGGCGAAGCGGATCTCGCCATTGCCGGGAAACCTGAAACGCTGCCCGGCGCGGTGGCATTCTCGATGCTGGAGAATCTGGCGGTGGTGCTGATCGCCCCGGCGCTACCCTGCCCGGTACGCAGTCAGGTCGCGGTGGAAAAACCCGACTGGTCGACAGTGCCGTTCATCATGGCTGACCAGGGGCCGGTGCGCCGCCGCATTGAGCTGTGGTTTCGCCGCCATAAAATCAGTAACCCCATGATTTACGCAACCGTCGGCGGGCATGAAGCGATGGTGTCGATGGTCGCGCTCGGCTGCGGCGTGGCGCTGCTGCCGGAAGTGGTGCTGGAAAACAGTCCTGAACCGGTACGCAATCGCGTGATGATTTTAGAACGTAGCGACGAAAAAACTCCGTTTGAGTTGGGGGTGTGCGCAACGAAAAAGCGGCTGCATGAGCCGCTGATTGACGCGTTCTGGAAGATATTGCCGAACCACTAGCCCGCCAGGAAGAAACGGAACGCCGGGTTTTGAGTTTCGTCGTGACACTCATAGCCCAGTTCGTTCAGGCGCGTTTCGAAATCCGGCTCGTGATCGCCCAGTTCGAAGGCTGCCAGCACGCGCCCGTAGTCGGTGCCATGGCTGCGGTAATGGAACAAAGAGATGTTCCAGTGGGTGCCGAGCGTATACAAAAACTTCAGCAAGGCGCCGGGAGATTCCGGAAACTCGAAGCTGTAAAGTCGTTCTTTCAGCGGCTTAGATGGACGCCCGCCGACCATATAGCGCACATGGAGCTTCGCCATCTCGTCGTCAGAGAGATCGACCACGCTGTAGCCGCCGTCATTCAGCAAATTCAGGATCTCTTTGCGCTCTTCCAGACCGCGGCTTAAACGCACGCCGACAAAAATGCAGGCATCCTTGGCATCGGCAAAACGGTAATTAAACTCGGTCACCGAACGACCGCCGAGCAGCTGGCAAAATTTCAGAAAGCTGCCCTTCTCTTCCGGAATGGTCACCGCCAGCAAGGCTTCACGCTGTTCACCCAGCTCGCAGCGCTCGGAAACGTAGCGCAGGCCGTGGAAGTTAACGTTAGCGCCAGACAGCACGTGCGCCAGACGTTCGCCGCGAATGTTGTGCTGGGCGATATATTTTTTCATGCCCGCCAGCGCCAGCGCGCCGGACGGTTCCGCCACCGCACGCACGTCCTCGAACAGATCTTTCATCGCCGCGCAGATAGCATCGCTATCAACCGTGATAATATCGTCAAGATACTCCTGGCACAGACGGAAGGTTTCATCGCCGATGCGTTTGACCGCCACGCCCTCGGCAAACAGCCCCACACGCGGGAGATCGACCGGATGCCCGGCATCGAGCGCCGCTTTCAGGCATGCAGAGTCTTCCGCTTCAACGGCAATGACCTTGATCTGCGGCATCAGCTGTTTGATCAGCACCGCCACACCTGCCGCCATGCCGCCGCCGCCCACCGGCACGAACACGCGATCAAGGTGAGCGTCCTGCTGGAGCAGTTCAAGCGCCAGCGTCCCCTGCCCGGCAATCACCATCGGGTGGTCGAACGGCGGCACCCAGGTAAAGCCCTGCTGCTGCGCCAGTTCGATCGCTTTGGCTTTCGCCTCATCAAAATTCGCGCCGTGTAGCAGGACTTCTCCGCCAAAACCGCGCACCGCATCCACTTTGATATCAGCAGTCGCAACCGGCATGACAATCAGCGCCTTCACGCCCAGACGCGCAGAGGAAAACGCCACGCCCTGCGCATGATTGCCCGCCGACGCGGTGATCACACCGCGCGCTTTTTGTTCCTCGGTTAAGCCCGCCATCATCGCGTAAGCGCCGCGCAGCTTAAAGCTGTGCACCGGCTGGCGGTCTTCGCGCTTCACCAGGATGACGTTGTCGAGGCGCGAGGAGAGTTTTTCCATTTTTTGCAGAGGCGTGACCTGCGCCGCTTCATAAACCGGCGCGCGCAGCACCGCCCGGAGATATTCCGCCCCCTCGGGGGCGGCTGATAAGGGTTGTGACTCGGCCATCATTAGCCCCCAAGTTTGGATTTATCGCGCACCGCGCCTTTGTCTGCGCTGGTCGCGAGGCTGGCGTAGGCGCGCAGGGCAAACGACACCTGACGCTGACGGTTTTTCGGCGTCCAAGCTTTGTCACCGCGCGCTTCCTGCGCTTCACGGCGCGCCGCCAGTTCGGCGTCGCTCACCTGCAACTGAATGCCACGGTTAGGGATATCAATGGCGATCAGATCGCCATCTTCAATCAGGCCAATATTGCCGCCGCTTGCCGCTTCAGGGGAAACGTGGCCGATGGAGAGACCAGAGGTCCCGCCAGAGAAACGACCATCGGTGATCAGCGCACAGGCTTTGCCGAGGCCCATGGATTTCAGGAAGCTGGTTGGGTAGAGCATTTCCTGCATTCCCGGACCGCCTTTCGGCCCTTCGTAGCGGATCACCACAACGTCGCCTTCCACCACTTTGCCGCCGAGAATGGCTTCTACCGCGTCGTCCTGGCTTTCGTAGACTTTCGCCGGGCCGGTGAAAGTCAGGATGCTGTCGTCCACGCCTGCGGTTTTTACGATGCAGCCGTTTTCCGCGAAGTTACCGTACAGTACCGCCAGACCGCCGTCTTTGCTGTAGGCATGTTCCAGCGAGCGGATACATCCTCCCGCGCGATCGTCGTCCAGTGTCTCCCAACGACAGTCCTGCGAGAACGCTTTGGTGGTGCGAATACCAGCGGGACCGGCACGGAACATCTGCTTCACGGCCTCATCCTGCGTCACCATCACGTCGTACTGCTCAAGCGTTTGCGGCAGCGTCAGCCCCAGTACGTTTTTCACGTCACGGTTCAGCAGCCCCGCACGATCCAGTTCGCCGAGGATCCCCAGCACGCCCCCCGCACGGTGGACATCTTCCATGTGGTATTTTTGGGTGCTTGGCGCCACCTTGCACAATTGCGGCACTTTGCGGGACAGCTTGTCGATATCGCTCATGGTGAAGTCAATCTCCGCTTCCTGCGCGGCGGCCAGCAGGTGCAGAACGGTATTGGTTGAACCGCCCATGGCGATATCCAGCGTCATGGCGTTTTCGAATGCTGCCTTGCTGGCGATGTTGCGCGGCAGCGCGCTGGCGTCGTCCTGCTCGTAGTAGCGTTTCGTCAGCTCAACGATGCGTTTGCCGGCGTTAAGGAACAGCTGTTTACGGTCAGCATGGGTCGCCAACAGCGAACCGTTCCCCGGCTGGGAAAGGCCCAGCGCTTCGGTCAGGCAGTTCATGGAGTTGGCGGTGAACATTCCGGAACAAGAACCACAGGTCGGGCAGGCAGAGCGTTCAACCTGATTGCTTTGGTCGTCAGAGACTTTTGGGTCTGCGCCCTGGATCATCGCGTCGACCAGATCGAGTTTGATGATCTGATCGGACAGTTTGGTTTTCCCGGCTTCCATCGGACCGCCGGAAACAAAGATCACCGGAATGTTCAGGCGCAATGAGGCCATCAGCATTCCCGGGGTGATTTTGTCGCAGTTGGAGATACAAACCATCGCATCAGCGCAGTGGGCGTTCACCATGTACTCGACTGAATCGGCGATCAATTCGCGGGACGGCAGCGAATAAAGCATCCCTCCGTGGCCCATGGCGATACCATCATCCACGGCGATGGTATTGAACTCTTTCGCCACGCCACCTGCGGCTTCTATCTGTTCGGCAACCAGTTTACCGAGATCCCGCAGGTGCACGTGCCCCGGCACGAACTGGGTAAACGAGTTCACGACCGCAATGATCGGCTTACCAAAATCGTCATCGGTCATTCCAGTGGCGCGCCACAGCGCGCGGGCTCCCGCCATATTGCGGCCATGAGTGGTGGTGGCGGAACGGTACTTAGGCATACTTTTTACTCCCAGTGTCTGTCTGTGAAATGGGACGGTGCGTGCCGTCCCATTTTTTATTCTTAGTGATTAACCTGATCCAACCAGCCGTATTTATCTTCCGTTTCACCGGTGAAGAGACCGAAGAAGGCTTGCTGAATGCGCTTCGTGACCGGACCGCAGCGGCCTTCGCCTACCTGGATTCCGTCAACGCTGCGCACCGGGGTGATTTCCGCCGCGGTACCTGACATAAACACTTCGTCAGCCAGATACAGGGATTCGCGGGACAGGACCTGCTCGCGCACTTCGATACCGAGGTCTTTCGCCAGTTTGATGATCGCGTCGCGGGTGATACCCGGCAGCGCGGAAGAGGTAAACGGCGGCGTGAACAGCACGCCATCTTTCACTTCAAACAGGTTTTCGCCTGCGCCTTCGGAGATATAGCCATTCACGTCCAGGGCGATACCTTCCTGATACCCATGGCGGCGGGCTTCGCTGCCCACCAGCAGAGAGGAAAGATAGTTGCCGCCCGCTTTCGCCGCCGTCGGAATGGTATTTGGCGCTGCGCGATTCCAGGACGACACCATCGCATCGATCCCCTGTTCCAGGGCTTCGGCGCCCAGGTATGCGCCCCATGGGAACGCTGCGATGATCACGTCGGTGTTGTAT
Source organism: Citrobacter sp. Cs237 (assembly GCF_030332325.1). Lineage (NCBI taxonomy): Bacteria > Pseudomonadati > Pseudomonadota > Gammaproteobacteria > Enterobacterales > Enterobacteriaceae > Citrobacter > Citrobacter sp. Cs237. Next base: position 80,327 of record NZ_JAOWIB010000099.1, read on the forward strand.
CCCGGAGGTGGGTTCACGCCCATGCCAACATCACCGACAAACACCAGCGGACGTATGTAGGCGCTGGTCAGGTTGTTTTTACGGATCACGTCGCGACAGGCTTCCATCAATTCGTCCACGCTTTGCGAAACCGGGAAACGATAAATTTTGGCTGAGTCATGCAGACGCTGCATGTGTTCACGATGACGGAACACCACCGGTCCTTTGTGAGAGTCGTAGCAACGGATACCTTCAAACACGGACGTACCGTAATGCAGCGCGTGGGACATCACGTGGACTTTCGCGTCCTCCCAACGAACCATCTCCCCATTGAACCAAATGTAATCAGCTTTTTTCGTCGTCATTTTTTTCTTCCTGTCGCGCTCAAGCACGGATTTGTTGTGATGTGGTTGTGCTCTGGCAGATGGCAACATGTGCAACGTCTACCAGTTTTGTTAACTGACTAAACAGTAAGTCGACCGACCGAGGACTGGCAACGGTTAATTCGATATTGATGTTTTGCGCATCGCTGGCGGCTTCCATATTCATGGCGCATACCTGAAATCCGCGATGACGGACCACGCGCAATACGCGTTCTAACGTTTCGGGATTAAAGCGAGCTTCAACGGCGACCTGATGTTGCATCATAATGTTTTCTCCAGCATTTCAGAGTTGCTGGCGCCAGGCGGCACCAGAGGCCAGACATTCTCAAGTTCATTGATTGAGACATGAAGCAGGTATGGCCCCTCGCTGTTCAGCAGGGTGTCGAGTGCCGCTTCAACCTGGTCTTTACGGGTGATGTGTTGGCCAGGGATGCCGAAAGCGCTGGCTAACATAAGGAAATCGGGGTTATCGGTCAGAGTGGTTTCGCTATATCGTTCTGCAAAAAACAGTTGTTGCCATTGTCGAACCATCCCTAACCGTTGGTTATCCAGTAATACCATCTTCAACGGTAACTGCCTGCGTTTTACGGTGCCTAACTCCTGAACGTTCATCATGAAGGAGCCATCACCGGAGATACAGATTACGGTATCGTTGGGCCGCGCAACCTGTGCGCCCACCGCAGCCGGTAAGCCAAACCCCATGGTGCCTAATCCGCTGGAGGTGATGAAATTCTCCGGACGGGTATAAGTCATGTGTTGCGCTGACCACATCTGGTGCTGGCCGACATCGGTTGTCACCACGCAGTTTGCCGGTTTACGTTCGGACAGCTGCTTCAACAGCAGCGGCGCGTAAATGGCATCGCCCGGATGGTCGTAGCGCCAGCCGTGTTCCGCTCGCAGCTCCGCGTTACGCTGGCGCCACGCATCGATATTTACCGGTTGCTGTAATGCAGGCAGAAGGGCATTTAAATCACCCTGCAGCGCAACGTGGGCCTGGCGCAGTTTATTCAGCTCAGCCGGGTCGATATCCATATGAATCACACTGGCGTGCGGCGCGAAAGTATTTAATTTGCCAGTCACCCGGTCATCAAAACGTGCGCCGATCGCAATCAGTAAGTCGCACTCCTGTACCGCGAAATTTGCCGCTTTGGTGCCATGCATACCAAGCATCCCCAGGTAGTACGGATAGTCAGCCTCCACGGCGCCCAACCCTTTCAGCGTACAGGTAACGGGCATTTGTGTTGTCGCCAGAAACTCACGCAGCGCCGGTACCGCCTGCGCCATTCCTACGCCGCCGCCGACATACAACATAGGTTTTTGCGCCTGCGCCAACATAGCGCGAGCTTGTTCAACTTCTGCATGGGGGAAAGCCGCTTCGCTTTCAACGGTGGTGAAATATGGTTCCAGCGCACCGCTGGCTAACTGGATATCTTTCGGGATATCGACCAGTACAGGACCGGGACGGCCGGAACGGGCGACGTCAAACGCCTCTGCCATGATGCGTGGCAATTCTTCCAGCGACTGCACCAGGAAACTGTGTTTGGTGCAGGCCAGCGAAAGACCTAATACATCCACTTCCTGAAATGCATCAGTACCGATGAACGGCGCAGAAACCTGCCCCGTGATAGCCACTACCGGAACGGAATCCAGCAGCGCATCCGCCAGGCCGGTGATCAGGTTAGTCGCCCCCGGACCGGAAGTGGCGATACAGACTCCGGTTTTACCTGTAGCGCGGGCGTAGCCAATAGCGGCCATCGCAGCACCCTGCTCATGGCGGCACAACAGGTGCTCCACGCCACCGTCATACAACGCATCGTAGACCGGCATAATTGCGCCACCGGGATAGCCGAAAACGGTCTCGACACCCTGCGCACGCAACGCATGTACCACCCACTGTGCTCCATTCATAGTTAGTTCCCCGCCGTAAATCCTGAGAAACAGAATTTTATGCTGTTATTCATTATCTGCTCCTCGATGATAGTTTTAAGGTCAAAAAAAACCCCCGGACCTTTCGGTGCGGGGGTCTTAGTTCGTTAAGGCTTGATTTCTAAGCCTTTCCTCGTCCAAGTGCAGCCCCGCACGGTGGGATAATAATCACCACCACGCTAATCACGACCAGGCTAATCACTCGTAGAAGGGCTGTCATTTTTGTCGATTCTTGCATCTTGTTCGAAGGAATGCCTAAAGAGTTACCATAGATTTTGCCGATTGCACAAGATTTTTTTGGTTTGTTTTTTCCGTCGCTGCTGATGCTTTAACGTAACGTCGTTGTTTTTTATACAAAAAGTGATATTTGAAAAAAATTCACCTTGCACGGGTAACTCGCTGTTTCCGTTGTGCAACATACCTGTCTGATCGCCTTTTGCGAGCAGTCTTCCGGAATACGGTTCTATGCTTTCAAATTCAGTAAAAATACCGGAATCCCCCTCGAAAAAACGCAAAATTACACAACATTCACCCTAACGCGTACGCCATAATCATGGCCTCTGGAGGGGCTATGTCACTGTCAATTGTTCATACGCGAGCTGCGCTCGGCGTTAACGCGCCGGCTATCACAATCGAAGTCCATATCAGTAACGGGCTCCCAGGCCTGACGCTGGTGGGGCTACCGGAAACCACCGTAAAGGAGGCCCGGGATCGGGTTCGTAGCGCTATTATCAATAGCGGGTATGAATTCCCGGCTAAGAAAATCACGATTAATCTTGCCCCTGCCGATCTCCCCAAGGAGGGAGGGAGATACGATTTACCTATCGCCGTTGCGCTTCTGGTGGCTTCTGAGCAGCTTAAGACCCATAGGCTTGATCAATATGAGTTAGTGGGCGAATTAGCGCTTACAGGCGCGCTACGTGGCGTTCCTGGCGCCATCTCCAGCGCTACCGAAGCGATACGCGCAGGAAGAAGCATCATCGTTGCAAAAGAGAATGAAGACGAAGTAGGATTGATTGACGGCGATGGCTGTCTGATAGCCGACCATCTGCAGGCAGTCTGCGCATTTCTGGAAGGCAAGCAGCCGCTCAATCCCCCTTCCTCGAGCGTATGGGGTTCTTCGCCCACTCACGACGATATCAACGATATTATTGGCCAGGAGCAAGGTAAGCGCAGCCTGGAGATTACGGCGGCAGGTGGACACAACCTGCTTCTTATTGGCCCTCCGGGCACCGGTAAAACAATGCTTGCCAGTCGGCTTAATGGATTACTACCACCTCTAAGTAACAAAGAGGCGCTGGAAAGCGCGGCAATCCTTAGCCTGGTTAATTCAACCAGTGTGCAAAAGCAGTGGAAACAGCGCCCCTTTCGATCGCCACATCACAGCGCATCCCTGGCGGCAATGGTCGGTGGCGGCTCCATTCCCGGACCCGGTGAAATTTCTCTGGCGCATAACGGCATACTTTTTCTCGATGAACTCCCCGAATTCGAACGACGCACATTAGATGCGTTACGTGAGCCGATAGAGTCCGGGCAGATTCACCTTTCGCGCACGCGGGCTAAGATCGCCTATCCGGCGCGTTTTCAATTGGTTGCGGCAATGAACCCCAGCCCTACCGGACATTATCAGGGAAAACACAATCGATGTACGCCAGAACAAACACTGCGCTATCTTGGCCGGCTGTCCGGACCGTTTCTCGACCGCTTCGATCTTTCGTTGGAGATCCCGTTGCTACCTGCAGGTATGCTCAGTCAGACCGAAGTCAAAGGTGAAAGTAGCGCTACGGTTAAGCAGCGGGTCATCGCTGCGCAGGAACAGCAGTACAGGCGCCAGGGTAAACTCAACGCACATTTGCAAAATAAAGAAATTCGTCAGCATTGCCCGTTGAACAACGAGGATTCGCAGTGGCTGGAAGAAACGCTCATCCATCTGGGGTTGTCTATCAGGGCGTGGCAACGTTTGTTGAAGGTTTCCCGGACCATTGCCGATCTCGAACAGGCGGAAGGGATCACTCGCCAGCATTTACAGGAAGCAGTGAGCTACCGGGCCATAGACAGGTTGCTTGCTCATCTGCAGAAACTCCTGACGTAAAAAAAGGGCTTACGCCCTTTTTTCGTTAGTCATCAGACTCAGTGTAGTCTTCAGCCCCTTCCATCTGCGGTTTACCGCCTGACAGGGTGTGGAAACGTTTTGGACGCTTGATGCGCGACATGTATTTAGACCATACACGTTCCGCTTCGGTCACCGGCTCGCGTTCACCACGGCATACCGCCACAAAGAGTTTCTCTTCCTCGGTAACCGGCTCACGCTTGCCAAGATCCAGCTCGTTGAAGGCATAACCATGACGCTCAAGCAGTTGTGCCTCTTTGATGGTGAAATCACCATGACGAGAGAACCCGCGTGGATAATATTTGTTGTCGAAATATCGATTAGTCGTCGTAAAGCTTTCCGCCATCCTGCACGCTCCTAATTCTTTGGCCGAGCTATTTATGGCGCGGAGTATTAGTTACGCTTGACAGAGTGTAAAACAAAACATTTAAATCATAACGACAAATAATTTTGCGGAGAGCACTGTGGATACGGAATTGCTAAAAACTTTCCTGGAAGTGAGCCGGACACGCCACTTTGGCCGGGCTGCGGAAGCACTCTATCTGACACAGTCGGCGGTGAGCTTTCGCATCAGACAGCTGGAAAACCAGCTGGGCGTGAACCTTTTCACACGCCACAGAAACAATATCCGCTTAACAGCAGCGGGGGAGAAGCTTTTACCCTATGCCGAAACGCTGATGAATACGTGGCAGGCGGCCCGCAAAGAAGTCGCCCATACCTCAAGGCATAATGAGTTCTCTATCGGTGCCAGCGCTTCTTTGTGGGAGTGTATGCTCAATGACTGGCTGGGTCGGCTATACCAGACACAAGAGCCGCAAACCAGCCTGCAATTCGAAGCGCGTATTGCCCAGCGCCAGTCTCTGGTCAAGCAGTTACATGAGCGTCAGCTTGATCTGCTGATCACGACCGAAGCGCCGAAGATGGATGAATTCAGTAGTCAGTTACTTGGGCATTTCACCCTGGCGTTGTACTGCGCGCGCCCTTCTACGCTAAAGGATGCGTTGAATTATTTGCGGCTGGAGTGGGGTCCGGACTTTCAGCAGCATGAAGTGGGTCTGATCGCCTCGGATGAAATACCCGTGCTAACCACCAGTTCCGCCGAACTGGCCAGACAGCAACTGTCGGCGTTGAATGGTTGCACCTGGTTACCCACAGCATGGGCTAAGGAAAAAGGCGGTTTGCATACCGTTGCCGACAGTGCAACGCTATCGCGTCCGTTATACGCCATATGGCTACAGAATAGCGATAAACATGCGCTGATCAGAGATCTTTTAAAAACCGTCGTACTGGAAGAATAAAACAATCAGGAGGCAAGGATGCCGATAAGAAGGGATGGTGAATTTACTGTTTTACAAACAAAAAAAATCCTTAGCAAATGCTAAGGATTATTTTATGGCAGGGGCGGAGAGACTCGAACTCCCAACACCCGGTTTTGGAGACCGGTGCTCTACCAATTGAACTACGCCCCTAATTAGGGTGGCGGAACGGACGGGACTCGAACCCGCGACCCCCTGCGTGACAGGCAGGTATTCTAACCAACTGAACTACCGCTCCAC
>NZ_JAOWIB010000100.1:0-40341 GCF_030332325.1 Citrobacter sp. Cs237
GATTTTGAGAACGACAGTGACTTCCGTCCCAGCCTTGCCAGATGTTGTCTCAGATTCAGGTTATGTCGCTCAATGCGCTGCGTATATCGCTTGCTGATAACGTGCAGCTTTCCCTTCAGGCGTGATTCATACAGCGGCCAGCCATCCGTCATCCATACCACGACCTCAAAGGCCGACAGCAGGCTCAGAAGACGCTCCAGTGTGGCCAGAGTGCGTTCACCGAAGACGTGCGCCACAACCGTCCTCCGTATCCTGTCATACGCGTAAAACAGCCAGCGCTGACGTGATTTAGCACCGACGTAGCCCCACTGTTCGTCCATTTCAGCGCAGACAATCACATCACTGCCCGGTTGTATGCGCGAGGTTACCGACTGCGGCCTGAGTTTTTTAAGTGACGTAAAACCGTGTTGAGGCCAACGCCCATAATGCGTGCACTGGCGCGACATCCGACGCCATTCATGGCCATATCAATGATTTTCTGGTGCGTACCGGGCTGAGAGGCGGTGTAAGTGAACTGTAGTTGCCATGTTTTACGGCAATGAGAGCAGAGATAGCGCTGATGTCCGGCAGTGCTTTTGCCGTTACGCACCACGCCTTCAGTAGCGGAGCAGGAAGGACATCTGATGGAAATGGAAGCCACGCAAGCACCTTAAAATCACCATCATACACTAAATCAGTAAGTTGGCAGCATTACCAATTGACGTACAAACCGCGCATAGCGCCAACTTTCGTAAAACACGGATGACCAGATTCAGGTATACTAGCGACTTCGTTTTCACAAACATCAGGCATCCCATGACAGACTTAATCCACCGCCCTCGCCGCCTGCGCAAATCCGCTGCGCTGCGCGCCATGTTTGAAGAGACAACACTGAGCTTAAACGACCTGGTGTTGCCGATCTTTGTTGAAGAAGAACTCGACGACTACAAGGCTATTGAGGCCATGCCCGGCGTTATGCGCATTCCGGAAAAGCATCTGGCGCGCGAGATCGAACGTATCGCGAACGCGGGCATCCGTTCCATCATGACCTTTGGTATCTCTCACCATACCGATGACACCGGCAGCGATGCCTGGAAAGAAGACGGTCTGGTGGCGCGCATGTCACGCATTTGCAAGCAGACTGTGCCTGACATGATCGTGATGTCAGATACCTGCTTCTGCGAGTACACCTCCCACGGCCACTGCGGCGTACTGTGTGAGCACGGCGTTGATAACGACGCGACGCTGGCGAACCTCGGCAAGCAGGCGGTTGTTGCCGCAGCCGCGGGCGCTGACTTCATCGCGCCGTCCGCAGCAATGGATGGACAAGTACAGGCCATTCGCCAGGCGCTGGACGCCGCGGGCTTTACGGACACCGCGATCATGTCCTACTCCACCAAGTTCGCGTCATCGTTCTACGGCCCGTTCCGTGAAGCGGCAGGTACCGCGCTTAAAGGCGATCGTAAAACGTATCAGATGAACCCGATGAACCGCCGAGAAGCGATCCGTGAATCCCTGCTCGACGAAGCACAGGGCGCGGACTGCCTGATGGTGAAACCCGCTGGCGCGTACCTTGACGTATTGCGCGATATCCGTGAACGCACCGAATTACCGCTCGGCGCGTATCAGGTCAGCGGCGAGTACGCGATGATCAAATTTGCCGCCATGGCGGGCGCGATCGATGAAGAAAAAGTGGTGTTGGAAAGCTTAGGTGCGATCAAACGCGCGGGCGCGGACCTGATCTTCAGCTACTTCGCCCTGGACCTGGCGGAGAAAAACATCCTCCGCTAAGGTTCCTGCTTTTTGCCGGATGGCGTGCCCATCCGGCCTTTCCCCAAAACGTCACCCGATCGTCATACAAGCGACACTTACGCCTTCTACTGTCTGCTCAGGACAGATGGAGGGGATGCTATGTTTAGTCTCGAGAACGTACTCAACGACCTTTGGCCCGAGGCGAGGACCACGCCGTGGCAGAAGTCATTATTACAGCGTCTGCTCTATGAAAAAGAGTTTCAGCAGTTTGCGACACGCCATCCCCATCTCAAAGGGGTGGATATGGTCGAACAGGTCCTTGAACATCTGGAGATTCGCTGCGAGATCCCCGAACATCACATTGAAAATATTCCCGAATCGGGTCCCCTGGTGGTGATTGCCAACCATCCCACCGGCACGCTGGACGGACTGGCGCTGATCTATGCCCTCTCCCGCGCCCGACGTGATATCAAAGTCGTGACGAATCGACTGCTTTCGCACCTTACCCCGCTCCGCTCATTGTTCATCCCGGTAGACAATATTCATGGCCGTACGCCGAAATCCTCATTGCAGCAAATGGATGCGCATCTGCAGGCGGGTGGCGCACTGGTGTTTTTTCCCGCCGGAGAAGTTTCCCGCCTGACCCTGAAGGGAATAGCGGAGCGGCACTGGCATTCCGGGTTCATCAGAATGGCGGAGAAGTACCGCGCGCCGCTGCTGCCCGTTTACATTCACGCACGTAACAGCTCGCTGTTCTACGCCTGCGGCCTTATCTCCGCGCAGGCCTCACTGCTGCTGTTAATGCAGCAAATGTTTCGTCGCCGTGGCAGCACCCTGCCCGTGCGTATCGGACAGCAGATAGCCTGGACGCAGTGGTCCGCCCCCCAACGCACCGTTCGCGAGTTGGCCGGGAAGTGCCGTGAGCACGTCATTGCGCTGGGCCAGAACCGGGCCGGCGTGTTTCGCACCGAAAGCACCATCGCGCCGCCAGAGAACAGAGCGCGGTTGAAACGCCAACTGGCAAACGCGGAGTGTCTGGGCCGTACAGCAGATGGCAAAATCATCTATCTCTGGCAACGTAACGGGCAAGAAGACGCGACCATCCTGCGCGAGCTGGGACGGTTACGGGAAATCGCTTTTCGCGCGGTCGGTGAAGGCAGTGGTAAACGCCGCGACATCGACCGTTACGACGATGAATACCTGCACCTGATTTTATGGGATGAAGACGATCTGGAGATTGTTGGCGCGTACCGCTTTGCCCCCTGCGCTCTGGTGCAACAAAAACAGGGGCTTGACGGTCTGTATAGCCACAGCCTGTTCGACTACGATGCGCGCATGGCGGACATTATGCAGCAAGGTATTGAACTGGGGCGCAGCTTTATCCAGCCGCGCTACTGGGGACGACGGGGGCTGGACTATCTGTGGTCCGGCATCGGCGCCTGGCTCGCGCGCAATCCGCAGTACCGTTACCTGTTCGGACCGGTGTCGATCTCCGGCGGACTGCCTCCCGATGCCCGGGATCTGCTGGTGGCGTTCTATCGTCTGTGGTTCCCGCCCACGCATCCGCTGGCCGTCTCCCGCCAACCCTGTCCGGCATCGCTTCCCGATGTGCTGGCGCAGTTTACCGGCAACGATTACGCCGAAGATCTCACCCGTCTGAAATCGCTGTTGGGCAATCTCGGCTGCGGGATCCCGCCGCTGTATAAGCAATATTCCGAGCTGTGCGAACCGGGCGGCGTGCAGTTTATCGATTTTGGCCGTGACCCGGATTTCAACAACTGCGTGGACGGGTTGGTCCTGGTGGATTTAACCCGACTGAAGGCCAACCGCTACGCGCGTTATATCGGCGCGCATACGTAGCGCTTTAATTTAACCTGCCCGGAAGAACGGCTTATCCCCGAGAACAGTGGCCCGGTGCATAATTCGTCGCTGCGGCAGGTAATCGGCGTTGGCGTAATGCTGCGTCACCCGGTTATCCCAAATCGCCACATCATTCGGCTGCCAGCGCCAGCGCACCTGGAACTCCGGTTTCGTCATGTGGGCGAACAGGAAACCGAGCAGCGCCTCACTCTCTTTCTCTGTGACATCGACAATGCGCGTGGTGAATCCCTCGTTGACGAACAGCGCTTGTTTACCGCTTACCGGATGGGTGCGAATCACCGGATGCAGCAGCGGCGGATGTTTCGCCACGGCTTCCCGCCAGCGCTGATGCTCCTCCTCCGTCCGGCGGTATTTATACTCAGGGAAAGATTTGCGAAAGTCGTGCTCCGCCCGTAGCCCGCGCAATAACAGTCGAAATGGTTCAGAAAGCGCGTCATAGGCGGCAATACCGCTGCTCCACACCGTATCGCCGCCGGTATCGGGTAACGTTTTGGCAGCAAGTATCGCCCCGGCTGGCGGCGTCTCAATAAAGGTAACGTCAGTGTGCCAGTTGTCGTTATCCGGTGGATTATCGTTGTGCGTATCCAGCACGATAATCTCATCCACCCCGTCGGCATGGGGATAAACAGGATGAATATGCAGATCGCCAAACCGCAGAGCCAACGCGCGCTGCTGCCGGGGCGTAATGGCCTGCCCGCGCAAAAACACCACCTGATGGCGCAGTACCGCATGGTAAAGCTGCTCGAACTGATTATCGCTTAGCGGACGGGTCAAATCCGCGCCGGAAATCTGTGCGCCAATAAACGGCCCCAGCGGGGTAATTGCTAAACGTTCACTCATTGGACTTCTCCATACCAGGGCGTCAGGCGGCGCTGAAGCGCGCGCAAACCCAGTTCTAAAATAAAGGCGATAACCGCAATGACCGCGATCCCTGCCAACACGACGTCGGTCGCGAGAAATTCCCCTGCCGACTGCACCATAAATCCTAAGCCCCGCGTCGCGGCGATCAGCTCCGCCGCCACCAGCGTCGACCAGCCGACGCCAAGTCCGATACGCAAGCCGGTCAGGATCTCCGGCAATGCTCCCGGCAGGATCACGAACCAAAGTACCTGAAGCCGGCTGGCGCCCAACGACTGCGCCGCGCGAATGCGCACCTGCTGTACGCTTTTTACCCCGGCCATTGCCGACATCGTCACTGGCGCAAAAATCGCGAGATAGATCAGTAAGATCTTCGAGGTTTCGCCGATGCCAAACCAGATCACCATTAGCGGCAGATACGCCAGCGGCGGCACGGGCCGATACAGCTCAATGATCGGATCGAGCATGCCGCGCACCGTCGGGCTAAGCCCCATCGCGATCCCCACCGGAATACCGACAGCGACTGCCGCCAGCAGCGCCAGCACGATGCGGCTCAGACTGGCTGCCAGATGCTGCCACAGCGTGGCATCCATAAACCCCTGCGGCCCGGCAATAGCAATCAGCTTTTTCAGTACCTGCTCCGGCGGCGGCAGGAACAAAGGACTCACCAGTTGCATCGCCGCCACTGCCCACCACGCGAGCAGGATCGCCGCCAGCGTGGCAATGCTTAACGTGAATTGGCGGGAGAATGGCCTGCGCCATTTCAGCGCGCGTGGGCGCGGTTTATCGTTAATCAACACGCTCATGAAAAGGCCTCCCGCTCGGCGAAAACGCGCTGCAATACATACTCGCGGGTGTCGATAAACTGTGGGTCGGACTTGATACTACGCCCGCTTTCCCCCGCGACAACGCGCCGGGAAAAGTCGAGCGGCAGCCGTTCCAGCACCCGCCCTGGTCCGGGAGAGAGCAACAGCAGTTCGGTGGCCATAAATACTGCTTCTTCAATATCATGGGTAATGAGCAGCACCTGTTTTTCCGTCTCGTGCCAGAGCTTAAGCAGCAGGATTTGCATCTGCTCGCGGGTAAACGCATCCAGCGCGCCAAAAGGTTCGTCGAGCAGCAACAGTTGCGGGTTTGCCGCCAGCGCGCGGGCAATACCCACGCGCTGGCGTTGCCCGCCGGAAAGCTGCCAGATGTAACGCTGGCCAGCCCCGTCCAATCCGACCTTCCTCAGCATCGCCTGCGCAATGTCATCACGCTGCGCTTTTTTCACGCCTGCCAGTTGCAGACCCAACGCGACGTTGTCCTGCACGTTGCGCCACGGCAGCAGTCCTTCCTGTTGAAACACCACGCCTCGCTCCGCCCCCGGTCCGTCAACACGCTTCCCTGCCAGTTGTATCGTCCCGCGCTGATGCGGCATAAACCCGGCGATCAGATTCAGTAGCGTGGTTTTACCGCAGCCGGACGGGCCCAGCACGACCAGCAGTTCGCGGCTGTCCAGCGTCAGACTGATATCTTCCAGCGCGGGCTTTCCGCCGTAATCGGCGTATAAATGAGAGATTTGCAGCATCCTCGCCTCCTTTACGGTATAAAGCGATCGGTAACGAACTGGCTGTAGTCGCTTGCCACGGCGGGAACTTTGCCCTGCGCTTTCAGGAACTGCGCCGTGTCGATAATCGCTTTATTCACCGGCCCATTCAGTTCCGCTATCTGCTGCTGCGCCGTCAGGTAAGAATTACCCTTCACCAGACCCGGCACATCGGCTTCTGGCACGCCGCTTAGGCGCGACAGCTTGCGGAGGTTCTCCGACCGCTTCAGCCACGCGTCCGGATCTGCAATATAAGGCTGCTGCGCGTCGAGCGCGCTTTTGGCGAAGGCTTTCACGACTTCCGGATGTGAATCGGCAAAATCTTTCCGCACCACCCAGACATCAAGCGTCGGCGCGCCCCATTCCCCAACCTGAGCGGAGTCGGTCAGTACCTTGCCCTCTTTTTCCAGCGTATTAACCGCGGGCGCCCAGACATATGCGCCGTCAATATCCCCACGTTGCCAGGCGGCAATAATTGCCGGTGGCTGCAGGTTTATAATCTGTACCTGATCAGGCTTTATTCCCCAGTGCTTCAGCGCCGCCAACAGACTGTAATGGGTGGTGGAGATAAACGGTACCGCAATACGTTTGCCAATCAGATCCGTGGGCGTGTGGATGTTCTTCTTCACCACCAGCGCTTCGGAACTGCCGAGTTTAGAAGCGAGCAGGAAAACTTCGACAGGCACCTGCTGGCTGGCTGCGACCGCCAGCGGGCTGGAACCGAGATTACCAATCTGAACGTCGCCCGAGGCCAACGCGCGTACGATGCTCGCCCCGCTGTCGAACTTGCGCCAGTCGACGGTTGCGCCGCTCGCATTCTCAAACGTGCTGTCCGCCTGGGCGACTTTTGCCGGTTCAGCGGAGGTCTGATACGCGACGGTGACGTTAACCGCCTGCGCCTGAAACGCGATGAATGCCAGAACGGCAAGAAGTGAATAATGCGATGAACGTGCCATAGGTCTGCTCCCTTGTCTTGTTATAGAGGCAGTATTTCGTCGCAAAAGAAATTGATAAAGGAATTAAAAAGTCTTGCTAATAGCAAAGCGTTTTTAGAAAAAAATCGGCAATGGTTAGTGATTTCGCGCATTACCCCAAACGACGTCGCTGTCAGGTTGCATGACGTTTTTGTTACATCCATTCCATAACTACGCCTGATTGATTGCCAGCGCAGCGGCGGCAGGCATCATAGCGATATGATCCGGCAAGAGAGCAAAAAGATGATACGTGTGGTGCTGGTGGACGACCATGTGGTGGTGCGATCCGGTTTTGCGCAGCTACTGAGTCTTGAAGACGATCTGGACGTCGCGGGCCAGTACAGCAGCGCGGCAGAAGCGTGGCCTGCGCTGCTGCGCGAGGAGGTCAACGTGGCGGTGATGGATATCGCCATGCCGGATGAAAACGGCCTGAGCCTGCTGAAGCGACTGCGGGCGCAAAAACCGCAGTTCCGCGCCATTATTCTCAGTATTTATGACTCGCCGACCTTTGTGCAAAGCGCGTTGGATGCAGGCGCCAGCGGCTATCTCACCAAGCGTTGTGGACCGGAAGAACTGGTACAGGCCGTACGTTCCGTCGGCATGGGCGGGCACTATCTCTGCGCCGATGCGCTACGCGCGCTGCGCGGCGGGAAACAGTCATCACCGGTCCTGGAAGCGCTTACGCCACGCGAGCGCGAGGTATTCGACCTGCTGGTGAAGGGCGATAGCGTGAAAGCGATCGCCTTTAAGCTCGACCTGAGCCATAAAACAGTACATGTGCATCGCGCCAACGTGCTCGGCAAGCTGAACTGTCACAGCACCATTGAGCTGGTGCATTTTGCGCTCGACCACCAACTGCTGGCGGGGCACTGATGTCGCGCGGCGTTCGCCACGTCGTCATTTCGCTGTTTATCCTGCTGGCCTGGGGAACGGGCTGGCTGATGCTGTGGACGCTCAGTTTTTACCTGACCCACAACGGTCAACAAGCGGCGCTGTTTTTACCGCACGGCGTTTATCTGGCGCTGCTGATCCTGCTTTCGCGTCGTTACTGGCCCGCGCTGGTCTTACCGCCCATAGCGATGCTCTTCTGGCTGCACAGCGAACACTTACTGAATGGCTATCTGCTGACGACCGCACCGTTGATCGGCCTGCTTCCCGCCAGCCTCGCACAGCAGTACTGGCGCCGTTTCCCACTTTACTGGCAGCGGCTCACCCTGCTGCTGGCGACGGTCACCGTCGCTTCTCTTCTGAACACTGTCCTGCTTTCTCCGTTTGTGAAAAGCCCGGCATTACTGCTCGGACTGGCCTCATTTACTGGCGGCGTACTGCTGACGCCGTTTGTTTATCTGATTTTTGAATTTCTTCGCCAGCAGCACCGTTATCATCTGCTGGGACTGGACACCACTAATCCACCGCTGCGCACCTCGCTGATTATCTGGTGCAGCCTGTTTTTTATCATTGGCATCGGTACCCAGATGGTGCTTTCGCCGGAAATTGAACGGCTACTGCTGATTGTGGTCTTTCTCCCCAATGTCGTGATGGCATGGAAATTCGGCTGGCAGGGCGGCGTGCTTTCTGGCCTGCTCGGCAGCATGATGATCACCCTCGCCCGTCAGGTTGGGGTTGGATTCAGTAACCTGATTGAGCTGGAGATCTTCCTCGCCACCCAGTCGCTGCTGGGCATCGGGCTGGGGATCGCCATCAGCCGTCAGCAGCATCTGGCGCAAAACCTGCACCATTACCGGCAACGGCTGGAGGCCGAACTGGCGGCGCGACGGGCGCTGACTGAAAAGCTGATCCATACAGAGGAAGACACACGTAAAAATCTGGCGCGCGAGCTGCACGATGAAATCGGCCAGAACATTACCGCCATACAGATCCAGTCACAATTAGTAAAACGGGCGCGCGATCCGGCGCAAACCCAGGCCGCCGCCAGCCAGATTAACGAACTGGCCCGGCGCATTCACCACTCTACCCGTCAGCTTCTGCGCCAGCTTCGACCGCCCGCGCTGGATGAACTGTCATTCAAAGAGGCGCTGCATCATTTGCTCAATGAGTTTGCTTTTCAGGAGCGCGGTATCCGCTGCCGGTTTGACTATCAGTTACCCTCCACGCCCGAAAGCGAAACGGTGCGCTTTACCCTCTACCGTCTGTTGCAGGAACTGTTGAACAACGTCTGTAAGCACGCCGCCGCCAGTGAGGTCTCGATTGTTTTGCGCCAGCGCGGTGAGACGGTGTATCTGGACGTAAAAGACAACGGCGTGGGCATCGACGTGGCGCGCATGTCTGGCTTCGGTATTCAGGGAATGCGCGAACGCGTCAGCGCGCTCGGCGGTGAACTGACCCTGGAGTCCCGGGACGGCACGCGGGTGAGTGTTAACTTGCCCACAAATTTGCAACAAATCGCCTTTTAACCAGGAAAAAGTCTTAGTCACTCCGGACTTTCTCTCATCCCCTTTCGGTTTCATTTTTTTATAGTCAGAAAAACGGAGACGGTATGCACGCACGCCCAGCGACTGACATTGAACAACGTTACCGGACGCTGCGCCCGAGATTACTGCTGTGCATGGTGATTGGCTACGCGGCGTTCTACCTGACGCGCAAAAGCGTGAACTATGTGTTACCTGCGTTACAAACCGATCTGGGGCTGGATAAAGGCGATATCGGTCTCCTGGGATCGCTGTTTTACCTCAGCTACGGGCTGTCGAAATTCACCGCCGGACTGTGGCACGACAGCCACGGACAGCGTGGATTTATGGGCGTGGGACTTTTCGCTACCGGCGTGCTGAACGTCGCGTTCGCGTTTGGCGAGTCACTGACGCTTCTTCTTGCTGTCTGGACGCTGAACGGATTTTTTCAGGGCTGGGGCTGGCCGCCGTGCGCCCGTCTGCTGACCCATTGGTATTCACGCAATGAACGCGGTTTCTGGTGGGGCTGCTGGAACATGTCGATCAACATCGGCGGGGCGATTATCCCGCTGATTAGCGCCTTTGCCGCCCACTGGTGGGGCTGGCAGGCGGCGATGCTGACGCCGGGGATCATCAGCATGGCGCTGGGTATCTGGTTAACACTGCAACTGACAGGAACGCCCCGCGAAGAGGGATTACCGTCAGTCGGCGCCTGGCGTAACGACCCACTGGAACTGCGCCAGGAGCAGTTAAGCCCGCCGATGGGGCTGTGGCAGATGCTGCGAACCACCATGTTGAAAAACCCGATGATTTGGTTGTTAGGCGTGTCGTATGTGCTGGTGTATCTCATCCGCATCGCCCTGAACGACTGGGGCAACATCTGGTTGACCGAGAGTCACGGCGTCAATCTGCTGAGCGCCAACGCCACGGTTATGCTGTTTGAAGTGGGCGGACTGCTCGGCGCGCTGTTTGCTGGCTGGGGGTCAGATTTACTGTTCAGCGGCCAGCGGGCGCCGATGATTTTGCTGTTCACGCTGGGGCTGATGGTGGCCGTCGCCGCGCTGTGGCTGGCGCCAGTGCATCATTACGCGCTGCTGGCGGTCTGTTTCTTTACGGTGGGTTTCTTTGTCTTTGGCCCACAAATGCTGATCGGTCTTGCTGCGGTGGAGTGCGGACACAAAGCAGCGGCCGGGTCGATCACCGGGTTTCTCGGCCTGTTCGCCTATCTGGGAGCAGCGCTGGCGGGCTGGCCTCTGTCGCTGGTCATAGAACGCTACGGCTGGTCGGGGATGTTCAGTTTGCTCTCGATCGCCGCGGTATTAATGGGTTTACTGCTGATGCCCCTGCTGATGTCGGGCATCACCACCCCACTCAGTCAAAGGATAAAACAATGAAAATGACCTTTACCTCTACCCTTATTGCCTCTGCCGTGGCGCTGGCAACACTTTCCGGCGCGGCGCAGGCGAAAGGCCGTCTGGTGGTCTATTGCAGCGCTACCAATGAAATGTGCGAAGCAGAAACCAAAGCTTTTGGGGAAAAGTACGACGTGAAAACGTCATTCATCCGCAACGGCTCGGGCAGCACGCTGGCGAAAGTCGATGCCGAAAAGAAAAACCCGCAGGCTGACGTCTGGTACGGCGGTACGCTTGATCCGCAGTCTCAGGCTGGGGAAATGGGTCTGCTGCAACCGTATAAATCGCCCAACCTTGAGCAGGTCATGGCACAGTTCCGCGACCCTGCCAAACTGAAAGGAAATTATTCGTCGGCGGTGTATGTGGGCATTCTCGGCTTTGGCGTTAACACTGAACGCCTGAAAGAGAAAAACCTGCCGGTGCCAAAATGCTGGAAGGATCTGACTAAACCAGAATACAAAGGCGAAATTCAAATTGCCGACCCGCAAAGTTCCGGAACGGCGTACACCGCACTGGCGACTTTTGCGCAACTGTGGGGGGAAGATCAGGCCTTTGATTACCTGAAACAGCTAAACAGCAACGTTTCTCAGTACACCAAGTCCGGTATCGCCCCGGCGCGAAACGCCGCGCGCGGTGAAACGGCTATCGGTATCGGCTTCCTTCACGACTACTCGCTGGAAAAAGAGCAAGGCGCACCGCTGGAGCTGATCTCCCCGTGTGAAGGCACCGGCTACGAAATCGGCGGCGTCAGCATTCTGAAAGGCGCGCGCAATCTCGACAACGCCAAACTGTTCGTCGACTGGGTGCTGTCGAAAGAGGCGCAGGAACTGGCATGGAAGAAAGGTAAGTCTTATCAGATCCTGACCAATACCACCGCGGAAACGTCACCTAACTCACTGAAACTCGACGGCCTGAAGCTGATCAATTACGACATGGATAAATATGGCTCAACGGATGTTCGCAAAGCGCTCATCAATAAATGGGTCAGCGAAGTGAAAATGGGTAAATAAGCCCACTTTTGCGGTCATGCCGGGTGGCGGCTACGCCTACCCGGCCAGGATCTTCCTCAACACCGGAACCGCTATGTCACACACACTTGCACGCCATTCCGTGAAAAAACGGGATGCGGTATTCCTTTGGGTATTGCTGAGCTGGCTGGCATTTGCGCTGCTGCCGAGCTGGAGCCTGGATTATGGCCTGCTGGAGTCGACGCGCGATGAGATTGTCGACGCCTACGGCTGGTCGCAGGTTAATGTTAGCTGGCTGTGGTATCTGCTGCCAGGCCTGCTGCTGATACGTCCTTTTCAGGAAGCCACGCGGGAGCAGCGCAACCGCCATTACCTCGACGCAGGCTGGTCGTTATTCTGTATGGCGTTTGTTGTCATCAGCGCCACTGTGGAAGGTCGCGGCTTAGGCTACGCGACCCTCGTACTGTTTGTGGCGCTGGGCGCGATGATGACCCTGGCGCTGACCCGTCTGGAATGGCTGGGCGGCGACCGTTTCGTCATCGGCTCGCTGGTCGCCATCGTGGCGTTGATTGGCGTGTTTATCGTCTGGCCAAGCATCGCTATTTTTATTCCGATGTTCACCGGCGATACCGGAGAATTCGCGCCGCTGGCGTTTATGACCGTGCTGTCACAGGCACACATCATCCAGGTCATTATCAACTCTATCGCGCTGTCGATAGCGGTGGGCGTCGGCTGCACGTTCTTTGGTCTGGTGTTGGCGATTTACACCACCCGTATCGCCCGCCGCAGCGCCATTATTGGCCGTATTTTTTCAATATTGCCGATCGTCACCCCGCCGTTCGTCGTGGGGCTGGGGGTGACGCTGATGATGGGCCGCTCCGGCTATGTCACTGAATGGATGGTCGACTGGTTCGGGCTGACCAATACCAACTGGCTGTACGGTTTTACCGGCATCTGGCTGGCGCAGGTGCTGGCGTTTACCCCAATGGCGTTTATGATCCTCGATGGCGCGATCAAAACCATTCATCCATCGCTGGAAGAGGCTTCCTATACCCTGCGCGCCAGCCGCTGGCAGACGTTTAACGGCGTGTTTGTGCCGCTGCTCAAACCGGCGCTGGCGAACGCGTTTCTGATCGTCATTGTGCAGTCATTGGCCGACTTCAGTAACCCGCTGGTTCTCGGCGGTAACTTCGACGTTCTGGCCACGCAAATCTACTTTTACATTACCGGTTCACAACTGGATTATCAGGCCGCCAGTACCCTCGGCGCGTTCTTGCTGCTCTTTTCGCTGCTGGTGTTTTGCGTCCAGTACATGTGGATCGGTAAGCGCTCCTACGTCACCGTGTCCGGTAAATCGTATCGCGGTGATGTGCAACCGCTGCCGGTGACGCTCGTGTGGAGCGTGGTGGTGATCCTGGCGGTGTGGGTGGCCTTTAACGCCCTGCTCTACGGCAGCATTTTCTACGGCAGCTTTACCGTTAACTGGGGCGTGGACTACACCCTGACGCTGGATAACTTTATTAAGCTGTTCGGCCAGGGCATGAGTGACGGCGCATGGCCTTCGCTACTGGATACCCTGCTTTACGCCGGGATTGCCGCGCCAATCACCGCCGCCTTCGGGTTGCTTATCGCATGGATCGTGGTGCGCCAGCAGTTCAAAGGCAAGAAGACCATCGAGTTCACCACCATGCTGTGCTTTGCCGTACCCGGCACCGTGGCGGGCGTGTCGTACATTCTCGCCTTTAACAGCGCGCCAGTGTATCTCACCGGTACGGCGGCGATTGTCATTATCTCAATGGTGATGCGGAATGTGCCGGTAGGGATTCGCGCCGGAATTGCGGGCTTAGGACAAATCGATAAATCGCTGGATGAAGCTTCGCTCAGTCTGCGCGCCGGGAGTTTACGCACCATTACCCACATTCTGCTGCCGCTGCTGCGCCCGGCGATCCTCTCCGCGCTGATCTACAGCTTTGTGCGCGCCATTACCACCGTCAGCGCCATTGTGTTCCTCGTGACGCCGGACACCCGGGTGGCGACGGCCTACATTTTAAACCGCGTAGAAGACGGCGAATACGGGGTGGCGATTGCCTACGGTTCGATTCTGATCGTGGTGATGCTGGCAATCATTTTCATCTTTGACTGGCTGATCGGGGAAGCGCGTATCTCCCGTTCGAAAGCGAAAAATCAGGCGTAATGGAGCGCACTATGAGTCAGAAAAATTTTGTTGAACTGCGCAACGTCACCAAACGATTCGGCAGCAACACGGTGATCGACAATATCACTCTCACGATTCCGCAGGGACAAATGGTGACGCTGCTCGGTCCCTCCGGCTGCGGTAAAACCACTATTCTGCGTCTGGTCGCCGGGCTGGAAAAACCGAGTGAAGGGCAGATTTTTATCGATGGCGAAGATGTTACCCACCGTTCCATTCAGCAGCGCGATATCTGTATGGTATTCCAGTCCTACGCTCTGTTCCCGCATATGTCGCTGGGAGAAAATGTCGGCTACGGCCTGAAGATGCTCGGCGTCTCACGACAGGAAGTCAACGCCCGGGTGAAAGAGGCGCTGGCGATGGTCGATCTTGACGGCTTTGAAGCGCGCTATGTCGATCAGATCTCCGGCGGCCAACAGCAGCGCGTGGCGCTGGCGCGCGCCTTGATCCTCAAACCAAAGGTGTTGTTGTTCGATGAGCCGCTGAGTAACCTCGACGCTAACCTCCGGCGCAGCATGCGTGACAAGATCCGCGAACTGCAAAAGCAGTTTGATATTACCTCACTGTACGTCACCCACGATCAAAGCGAAGCCTTTGCCGTTTCCGACACCGTGCTGGTGATGAACAAAGGACATATCATGCAGATCGGTTCGCCGCAGGAACTCTACCGCCAGCCCGCGTCACGTTTTATGGCGAGCTTTATGGGCGATGCCAACCTGTTCCCGGCCACCTTCACCCCGGAAGCGGTGAATATTTACGGTTATCGCCTGCC
Organism: Citrobacter sp. Cs237; assembly: GCF_030332325.1. Lineage (NCBI taxonomy): Bacteria > Pseudomonadati > Pseudomonadota > Gammaproteobacteria > Enterobacterales > Enterobacteriaceae > Citrobacter > Citrobacter sp. Cs237. Next base: position 14,805 of record NZ_JAOWIB010000100.1, read on the forward strand.
GCGCCCCGCGCACTTTGTGGCTGAAGGCGCCGGGACCGTGGGCGTGCGTCCGGAAGCGATCACCTTAAGCGATCGTGGGGAAGAGAGTCAGCGTTGCGCCATCCGGCACGTGGCCTATATGGGGCCACAGTATGAAGTAACGGTGGAGTGGCACGGGCAGGAGATTTTATTACAGGTCAACGCTACGCGCTTACAGCCGGACGTCGGCGAGCAGTACTACCTCGAAATCCACCCGTACGGCATGTTTATGTTAGCGGACGCGGCGTGATCGTTGCCGGGTGGCGCGACGCCACCCGGCGCACCCTCAGCGCCGGGCGTTTAACTCGGCAATATCCTTTGGCGTCGTCCGGCAGCAGCCGCCTATCAGCTTCGCCCCCGCCGCTAACCACTGCGGCAAATAATCCGCCAGCGTCTCGCACGCTTCACCATGATGATGCCAGGTTTTGCTCACCGCATCGTAATGCTCACCCGAATTCGGGTAAATCACCAGCGGCAGCGCCGTTACGCCGCGCAAATGCTGTAACGCGGCGGTGGTGTTTTCCAGCGCGATGCAGTTAATGCCAATCGCGACCACCTGCGGATAATGATTAAGCCACTCGGCCACCTCCTGCAACGGCGTGCCGTCGCTCAGATGTTCACTGTCGCGTAGGGTGAAAGAGAACCATGCGCGGGCGCGCGGGTAGTCGGTCAACAGCGCCGCCAGCGCCTGAATCTCAACAAAGTTAGGCAGCGTTTCACAGGCCAGCAGATCGGCGCCAGCATCCAGTAGCGCCTCAACGCGCGGACGGTGGAAGGCCTGAAATTGCTCGGGGGTGCGCACGTAGTCACCGCGATATTCCGACCCGTCCGCCAGGAACGCGCCATACGGGCCGACCGATCCCGCCACCAGCAGCGTGCCCGCCTGCGGATTTTCCGCCAGCCAGGCTTCGCGAGCTTTACGCGCCAGCTCCACGCTTTTGCCGATCAGCGCTTTGGCCTGCGCTTCATCCAGTCCGCGCGCCGCAAACCCTTCCGGCGTGGCCTGGTAACTGGCGGTAATCGCGCACTGGGCCCCGGCGCGAAAATAGTCCAGATGCACTTCGCGGATCAGCTCCGGGTTTTCTACCAGCACCCTGGCTGACCACAAACTGTCGGTAAGATCGCACCCCCGCGCTTCCAGCTCCGTCGCCATTGCCCCGTCCAGCAACAGAAAATCGTGCTTTTCGAGAATGGCGCTTAACGGATTATTCTGCGACATGTTCAGACTCCTGTTGTTTATCTCGCGATTGAGTAAGGAAATAAACACCATAACACAGCGCCACAAACGGTAAACCGCACCACAGCGCAATTCTCTGACTCGGATCGAAAGCCAGCCCGACACAGGCCACCAGGCAAAGGACGAACCCGGACACGGGCACCAACGGATACCAGGGGGCGCGATACTGTAGCGCATCAAGCGTTTTGCCCTGCTGAAGGTGACGACGACGAAAAACAAAATGTGACGCGCAGATACTCAGCCACACCGCCACCACAGCAAAGCCGGAAATCGCCGACAGCGCGACATAGACCGTATCCGGCGCGATCACGCTGGAAAACAGCGCCAGCACGCCGCCGAGCATACTCACCGACAGCGCGGTAAGCGGCACGCCATTGCGGGTCACCCGCGCAAAACAGGCGGGCAGCGTGCGCTCGTTAGACAGCGACCACAGCATCCGCCCGGACGCGTACAGCCCGGAGTTTGCCGCCGACAGGATCGCAGTCAGGATCACGAAGTTCACAATATCCGCCGCGTAAGGAATGCCCACCTTCTCAAATACCAGCACAAACGGGCTTTTTTCAACCCCCGCCTGCTGCATTGGGATCAGCGCCGCCAGCACGAACACGGTGCCGATAAAGAAAATGATCAGCCGGGCAATGGTGGTACGAATCGCCACCGGGATGACTTTTTGCGGGTTTTCCGTTTCACCGGCGGCAATGCCGATAAGCTCCGTGCCGGAAAAGGCGAAATTCACCGCCACCATGGTCATCAGAATCGGCAGGCCGCCGTGCGGGAACCAGCCTTCGGCGGTGATATTGCTTAACCCCGGCGCGGGTGAACCGTCCCGCATCGGAATGATACCGAAAATCGCCGCTCCGCCAAGAACAATAAACGCGATGATGGTGATCACCTTCACCAGCGAAAACCAGAACTCGCCTTCGGCAAAAAAGCGGGTGGACACCACGTTCAGGCCAAAAATCACCAGACAGAAAATGACACACCAGATCCAGACGGGCACCTGCGGGAACCAGTACTGCATGCAAAATCCGGCGGCGGTAAAGCTGGAGCCGAGCGCCACAGTCCAGGTCAACCAGTAAAGCCATGCCACGGTGTACCCCGTCGCCGGACCGAGGTAGCGCGCGGCATAGACGTGAAACGCCCCGGTTTCCGGCATCGCGACCGACAGCTCGCCAAGGCACTGCATCACCAGCCAGACCACCAGCGCGCCAATCAGATAAGCCAGCAGCGTCCCTGCCGCCCCGGTGGTTGAAATAATGTATCCGGTATTAAAAAATAAGCCGGTACCGATTACGCCGCCCAGAGACAGCATAATCAGATGGCGGGTTTTCATGGTGCGCTTCAGTGGCGCATGTTGTTGTGTTGTTTGCATATAACCTTCTAAACGTATGGACATCTAAACATCCAAAGAAGGTTTGTTATACCGTGTTTACGGGCGGAATGCAAAACAGCGCCTTCCCCGCTCAGCGGACCTGGCTGCTGCGACTGATGCGGGACACAGCTTTTTTGGCCCAATCTCATCGCTATTCGCCCATTTGCCCACATTTTTTCCTCGCGCCCTCTATTACGCTGTCTCCACTGACCCTCTCGTGGAGTACCGATGATGAACATTACGCAAATTCGCAACGCCACCCAGTTGATTACGTTTGGCGGCAAAACATTTCTCATTGACCCGATGCTGGCGCCGAAAGGCGCGTGGCCGGGCTTTCCCGGCACCGCCCGCGCCGATATTCGCAACCCCACCGTGGAGCTTCCCTGCGATATCGACACGCTGTTACAGGCCGACGTGCTGATCGTCACCCATCTGCATGAAGACCATTGGGACGACGCCGCGTCCGCATGCGTGCCGAAGGATAAGCCGATTTATGTGCAAAACGAGCAGGATGCGCAGACGCTGCGCGAACAGGGTTTTACCGCGCTGACGGTGCTGACGGAAGAGACCATTCTCGGGGCGATCACGCTGCGTAAAACCGGCGGCCAGCACGGCTCCGATCGTCTGTATGCCGTTCCCGAAATGGCGGCCCGGCTGGGCGAAGCCTGCGGGCTCATCTTGACCCATCCGCAGGAAAAAACGCTGTATCTGGTGGGCGATACCGTCTGGCGCGACGAGGTCGAAGCCAACATGATCCGCTATCAGCCTGATGTGGTGGTATTGAACGCCGGTTTCGCGCACGTCATCGGTTTTGGCCCGATCATCATGGGCGCGGAAGATGTGCTAAAAACCCATTTCACCCTACCGGACGCGCAGATCGTGGCAACGCATATGGAAGCCATCAATCACTGTCTGTTAACGCGCGCGGCGCTCAAAGACTACGCACGTGACAACCAGATTGCAGAATATGTGCATGTGCCGGAAGATGGGGAAACCCTGACGTTTTAACCGCCATCGAGGAGAACTATGCGCCCCGTTACCGTCGCCATTGTCGCCGTGGACGATTTCAGCCCATTTCACTTTTCTGTGCCCTGCATTCTGTTCGGGGAAAAGGTGGCAACGCAGAAGCGCTTTACGGTGAAGATCTGCGCCGAAACGCCGGGTACGGTCAACTCGCAGGACGGGTTTTCGTTGCACGCCGCCTACGGTTATGAGGCGCTCATCGACGCGGATATTGTGATGATCCCCTACTGGGGCGCCACCGCCCAGCGTCCTCCCCAGACGCTACTGGGTACGCTGGTGCAGGCCCGGCAAAACGGCGCGCAAATTGTTGGCCTTTGTCTGGGGGCATTTGTTCTGGGCTATGCAGGCCTTCTGGACGGCAAACGCGCCGCCACGCACTGGGAATTTGAGCAGGATTTTCAGGCGCGTTTTCCGGCGGTGACACTTGATATCAACGCCTTGTATGTTGATGACGACGGGATCATCACCTCTGCGGGCACGGCGGCGGCTCTCGACTGCTGCCTGTATGTGATTCGCCAGCGCTTTGGCAGCGTAGTGGCAAACCAAATCGCCCGGCGGATGATTGTTCCGCCACACCGTGAAGGCGGCCAGGCGCAATTTATCGCCCAGCCGGTGCCCAAAACCACGCGCGATGCGCGCATTAACGGACTGCTGGACTATTTGCGCCAGACAATCCGCGCGCCCCATGACCTTGATTCGCTCGCCAGTCGGGTCATGATGAGTCGTCGCACGCTCACGCGTCATTTTATGAAGGCGACAGGGTGTAGCGTCGCCGAATGGCTGATCCGTGAACGCCTGCGCCTCAGCCAGACGCTGTTGGAATCCAGCCAATTGCCCATCGAGCGCATCGCCAGTGAAGTGGGTTTTCAGTCTGCTGTGACCTGGCGTCAGCATTTTAAATCCCACTTCGGCGTCAGCCCGGCTGAATGGCGAAAAACCTTTCGCGGTATGGCATGATAGCGCGCGGAAAACGTGGAAATCAGGGTGATGAATGTGAAACCGGTAACGCTTTACGATGTGGCAGACTATGCTGGCGTCTCTTATCAGACCGTCTCGCGGGTGGTGAATCAGGCCAGTCACGTCTCGGCGAGAACCCGCGAAAAAGTGGAAGCCGCCATGGCGGAGCTGAACTACATTCCTAACCGTGTCGCCCAACAGTTAGCCGGCAAACAGACGCAGCTGATTGGCGTTGCCACCGCCAATCTGGCGCTGCACGCACCGTCGCAGATTGTCGCCGCCATTAAATCCCGCGCCGACCAGTCCGGGGCCAGCGTGGTAATTTCCATGGTAGAGCGCAGCGGCGTCGACGCCTGTAAAGCGGCAGTGCATAACCTGCTTGCGCAGCGGGTAAGTGGGCTTATCATCAACTATCCCCTCGACGAAGACGACGCCATTGCCGTTGCCGCCGCCTGTGGCAACGTGCCGGTACTGTTCCTTGACGTGTCGGACCAGTCGCCCATCAACAGCATTATTTTTTCCCACGACGACGGCGCGCGCCTCGGCGTGGAGCACCTGGTTCAGCACGGCCACCAGCGCATCGCCCTGCTGGCCGGACCGCAAACGTCAGTTTCCGCGCGCCTGCGTCTGGCGGGCTGGCATAAGCACCTCGCGCGTTATCAACTCCAGCCGGTGGCGCAACAGGAAGGCGACTGGAGCGCGATGTCCGGTTATCTCCAGACCCAACGGATGCTTAACGCGGGGACGATCCCCGGCGCGATGCTGGTCGCCAACGATCAGATGGCGTTAGGCGCAATGCGCGCCATAAGCGAGTTCGGTCTGCGCGTGGCGACCGATATTTCCGTAATCGGCTATGACGATACCGAAGACAGCGCCTGCTACATTCCCCCCCTTACGACCATCAGGCAGGATTTCGCGCTGCTTGGACAAACCAGCGTCGACCGCCTGATCCAGCTTTCTCGCGGGGCATCAACCGGGGGCAATCAGTTGCTGCCGGTCACGTTGGTGGAGCGCAAAACCGTACAGCCACCTGGGACACAGGCCGCCTCTCCACAAGCGCTGGCCGACTCGCTCATGCAGCTGGCGCGTCAGGTCGCCCTGTTAACACGCTAAATCCTGCACACGAAAATGTGTGAGACAGTTCACCCATTAGCCTCAACAGACTTTACAGTTTTCTGGCTCTGCCCGTATGTTGTCTAAAATTGTGAGCGGATAACAATTCACGACAGGACATAGCCATGACATTGACCACGGATTCACTCGCCGCCGTACTGGCGCGCCGCGACTGGGAAAACCCCGGCGTAACCCAGCTTAACCGTCTGGAAGCCCACCCGCCATTTTCCAGCTGGCGCAGCGCCGAAGACGCCCGGGATAATACCCGTTCTCCCCAATTGCGCAGCCTCAACGGCGACTGGAAATTTGCCTGGTTCGCCTCGCCGGAGGCGGTGCCGGAAAGCTGGCGGCTAAACGATCCGGAAAATGCCGACACTATCCCCGTACCGTCAAACTGGCAAATGTACGGCTACGACGCACCGATTTATACCAACGTCACCTACCCAATTCCGGTCAATCCGCCTTACGTACCCGCAGAGAACGCTACAGGATGTTACTCGCTCACATTTGATATTGACGAGGCAGCACTCCACGACAGCCAGACGCGGATCATTTTCGACGGCGTCAATTCGGCCTTTCATCTCTGGTGCAACGGACGCTGGGTCGGCTACGGCCAGGACAGCCGTCTGCCTTCGGAGTTCGATCTCAGCGATTTTCTGCGCGGCGGCGAGAACCGTCTGGCGGTGATGGTGCTGCGCTGGAGCGACGGCACATACCTGGAAGATCAGGACATGTGGCGCATGAGCGGTATCTTCCGCGACGTCAGCCTGCTAACCAAGCCCGCTACGCAAATCAGCGATCTGCGGATTTCCACCCGCTTTAATGATGATTTCAGCCGCGCCGAACTGGCCGCCGAAATCAGAATGCACAGTGAACTGCGCGACGGTCTGCGCGTCACCGTGCAGTTGTGGGATGGCGACGTCCTGGTCGGTGAACAGACGGCCCCCTTTGGCGGCGAAATTGTTGACGAGCGCGGCGCGTATCATGACCGCGTTACCCTGCGCCTGAAAGTCGATAACCCGTCGCTGTGGAGCGCCGAAACGCCGCATCTGTACCGCGCGGTTGCGCAGTTGCATACCGCTGACGGCGAACTGATTGAAGCCGAAGCCTGTGACGTCGGCTTTCGCCAGATCAGCATTGAAAACGGCCTGCTGTTGCTGAACGGCAAGCCGCTGCTGATTCGCGGGACAAATCGCCACGAACATCACCCGAAGCACGGTCAGGTAATGGACGAAGCGACAATGGTACAGGACATCATCCTGATGAAGCAGAACAATTTTAACGCCGTGCGCTGCTCCCATTACCCAAACCATCCGCTGTGGTACACGCTGTGCGACCGTTATGGGCTGTACGTCGTGGATGAGGCCAACATCGAAACCCACGGCATGGTGCCGATGAACCGCCTGACCGATGACCCAACCTGGCTTCCCGCCATGAGCCAGCGGGTGACGCGCATGGTACAACGCGACCGCAATCACCCGAGCATTATTATCTGGTCGCTGGGCAATGAGTCCGGGCATGGCGTCAACCACGACGCGCTGTACCGCTGGTTGAAATCGGAAGATCCGTCGCGCCCGGTGCAATATGAGGGCGGCGGCGCAGACAGCGCGGCGACGGATATTATCTGTCCGATGTATGCCCGCGTCGATCAGGATCAGCCGTTCCCGGCGGTGCCGAAATGGTCAATCAAAAAATGGCTGTCAATGCCGGGCGAGCAGCGTCCGCTGATCCTCTGCGAATACGCGCACGCAATGGGCAACAGCCTCGGCGGTTTCGCCAAATACTGGCAGGCGTTTCGACAGTATCCTCGCCTGCAGGGGGGCTTTGTCTGGGACTGGGTCGATCAGTCGCTGATTAAATATGATGATGAAGGTAACCCATGGTCAGCCTACGGCGGCGACTTTGGCGACACGCCGAATGACCGCCAGTTCTGCATGGACGGTCTGGTGTTTGCCGACCGTACGCCGCATCCGTCGCTATACGAAGCCAAACACGCGCAGCAGTTTTTCCAGTTTACCCTGCTGCCCGGCGCGGAACGTAACATCGAGGTGACCAGCGAATATCTGTTCCGCCATAGCGACAATGAGATCCTGCACTGGTCCCTTGCCCTGGACGGTAACCCCATTGCAGCGGGGAACGTCGTGCTGGACATCGCCCCGCAGGGACGCCAGGTCATTACCCTTCCCGACGTTGCTGCCCCCAATGCAGCAGGCCAGCTATGGCTGACGGTGCGCGTTGAGCAGCCGCAGGCCACCGCGTGGGCGCCAGCCGGACACATCAGCGCCTGGCAGCAGTGGCCGCTGGCGGAAAAACTGAGCGTGGCGATCTCCCCGCCTGTCGGTTGTGCGCCACGGCTTGAGGCGGGAGAGACGCATTATCTGGTCACGGTGAATCAACAACGCTGGCAGTTCTGCCGCCAGCAGGGTGTATTGACGCAGTACTGGATCGGCGAGGACGCGCAGCTGCTGACCCCGCTTCGCGACCAGTTTACCCGCGCGCCGCTTGATAACGATATCGGCGTCAGCGAAGCCACGCGTATTGACCCGAACGCCTGGGTTGAACGCTGGAAAGCCGCCGGGCATTACCGCGCAGAAGCGATGCTGTTGCAGTGCGAAGCACAGACGCTCACCGACGCGGTGATCATCACTACCGCCCACGCCTGGCAGACCCAGGGGGAAACGCTGTTTATCAGCCGTAAAACCTGGCGCATTGACGGAGACGGCGAACTGACGATCACGGTGGATGTGGATGTCGCCCACGGCACGCCACACCCGGCGCGCATCGGACTGACCTGCCAACTGGCCCAGGTGGCGGATCGCGTGAACTGGCTGGGATTAGGTCCGCATGAAAACTACCCGGACCGCCTCTCTGCCGCCTGCTTTGATCGCTGGGACCTGCCGCTCGACGACATGTATACGCCGTACGTTTTTCCGAGCGAAAACGGGCTGCGCTGCCATACCCGCGAACTGCGCTATGGCGCCCACTGCTGGCGCGGCGACTTCCAGTTCAATATCAGCCGCTACAGCCAGCAACAACTGATGAAGACCAGCCATCGCCATCTGCTGCAGGAAGAGGCCGGTACATGGCTGAACCTTGACGGCTTCCACATGGGCGTGGGCGGCGACGACTCCTGGAGTCCGTCGGTGTCGCCGGAATACCAGCTCAGCGCAGGTCGCTATCACTACCAGATCGTCTGGTGCCTGAAATAACAAAAAACGGGCAGGTTAACGCCTGCCCGATATTCGCATAAGGACGTTCACATGCATTATTTGAAAAATACTAACTTCTGGATGTTCGGCTTTTTCTTCTTCTTTTATTTTTTCATTATGGGTGCTTACTTCCCCTTTTTCCCGATCTGGTTACATGATATCAACCATATCAGCAAAGGCGATACCGGTATTATCTTCGCCTGCATCTCGCTATTTTCACTCTTGTTCCAGCCCATTTTCGGCCTGCTCTCTGACAAGCTCGGCCTGCGCAAGCATCTGTTGTGGGTCATTACCGGTATGCTGGTGATGTTCGCGCCGTTCTTTATTTACGTTTTCGGCCCGCTATTGCAGGTCAATATTTTGCTCGGTTCGATTGTCGGCGGGATCTATCTGGGGTTTATTTATAACGCCGGCGCGCCCGCCATTGAGGCCTACATAGAAAAAGCCAGTCGCCGCAGTCATTTTGAATTTGGCCGCGCGCGGATGTTCGGTTGCGTCGGCTGGGCGCTGTGCGCGTCGATTGCCGGCATTATGTTTACCATTAATAACCAGTTTGTCTTCTGGCTGGGCTCCGGCTGCGCGGTGATCCTGGCATTGCTGCTGTTCTTCTCGAAAACAGAAGCGCCCTCATCGGCAAAAGTGGCCGATGCGGTTGGCGCGAATCACTCGGCATTTAGCCTGAAACTGGCGCTGGAATTATTTAAACAGCCGAAGCTGTGGTTTCTGTCGCTGTATGTTGTCGGCGTGTCCTGTACCTACGATGTGTTTGACCAGCAGTTCGCTAACTTCTTTACCTCATTCTTTGCCACTGGCGAACAGGGTACCCGCGTGTTTGGCTACGTTACCACCATGGGTGAACTTCTGAACGCCAGTATTATGTTCTTTGCGCCGCTGATCGTGAACCGCATTGGCGGTAAAAACGCCCTGCTGCTGGCGGGCGCGATTATGTCGGTGCGGATCATCGGCTCGTCGTTTGCCTCTTCGGCGCTGGAAGTGGTGATCCTGAAAACCTTGCATATGTTTGAGATACCGTTCCTGATTGTCGGTTGTTTTAAATACATCACCAGTCAGTTTGAGGTACGCTTCTCTGCCACGATTTACCTGGTGTGCTTCTGCTTCTTTAAGCAACTGGCGATGATTTTCATGTCGGTTTTCGCCGGCAATATGTATGAAAGCATCGGTTTTCAGGGAGCATATCTGGTGCTCGGACTGATCGCGCTGAGCTTTACGTTGATTTCGGTATTTACCTTAAGTGGGCCGGGGCCGTTTACCCGCCATGTCAAACCTGTCTGTAAACAAGCATAAACCCCACCACAAGGATGAAATTTCACACATGACTATGCCAATGAGAGAAAGAATAAAAGCAGGCCAATTGTTTACAGATATGTGCGAAGGTTTGCCGGAAGAGAGATTGCGCGGAAAGGAATTGATGTATGAGTATAACCATTCGCGTCCGTCAGAAGTTGAAAAAAGGAAAAGCTTGATTAAATCCATGTTTGGCTCAACGGGAGAAAATGCATGGATAGAGCCGCCCATTTATTTTTCCTACGGTACCAACATCCATATCGGTGACAACTTTTATGCTAATTTCAATTTTACCATCGTAGACGACTATACCGTCACGATTGGCGATAACGTTCTTATTGCGCCAAATGTCACCCTCTCCGTGACCGGGCATCCTGTTCATCATGAATTGAGGCAAGCGGGTGAGATGTATTCCTTTCCGATCACAATTGGCAATAACGTCTGGATCGGCAGTAACGTGGTTATCAATCCAGGTATCACGATAGGAAATAACACCGTGATTGGCGCAGGTAGCGTGGTCACAAAAGACATTCCTTCAAATGTCGTTGCCGCGGGCGTTCCCTGTCGGGTTATCCGTGAAATAAACGACAGGGATAAAGAATATTATTATAAAGACCGCAAAGTAGAGCGTTCCCTTTGCCACCAGGCATGACGCCGGGCGCTCTACAATAATGCAGACCGTAGGCCCGGTAAGCTTGCGCCACCGGGCGCTACCGCTACTCCTCAATGATCTGGCGGATTTGCTGCAACGCGGCGGGATCGTCGAGGGTGGTGAGATCGCCGGGATCGCGACCTTCGCAGATGGCCTGGATCGTCCGGCGCAACATCTTGCCGGAGCGCGTTTTCGGCAACTGCGAGACAAACCAGACGTGAGCGGGACGGCCAAAATTGCCAATCTGGCTGTCCACCAGCGCCATAATCGCTTTTTCTTCCGCCTGCGCCACATCACGATCGTCCAGGCTGTCGCTCTGTTTCGGGATAACAAACGCCACCGCCACCTGCCCTTTTAGCGCGTCTTTTACCCCCACGACCGCCACCTCGGCGACGTTAGGATAGCTGGAAATGCTCTCCTCTATCTCGCGGGTGCCAAGACGGTGGCCGGCAACATTTATCACGTCGTCGGTACGTCCGAGGATAAAGTAATAGCCGTCGGCGTCGCGAATGCCCCAGTCGAAGGTGGCATACACCTGACGGCTGAACAGCGACCAGTAGGTGTTAACAAACCGTTCATCGTCTCCCCAGATAGTCTGGATACAGCCCGGCGGCAGCGGCCCCTCAATCACCACCATCCCCTTTTCGTTCACGCCGCAGGGTTCGCCGGTCACTTCATTGAGTAACTGCACGTTATAACCGTACATCGGTACGCCCGGGCTACCGAGCCGCGACGGTCTGTCGTCAAGCTGACGGGCAAGCACCATAATCGGCCAGCCGGACTCCGTCTGCCAGTAATTATCGATAACCGGCACCTCCAGCGTCTGGGTGACCCACGCGGCGGTGGGTTCATCCAGCGGTTCTCCGGCCAGATACAGCACCTCCAGCGAGGAGAGATCGTGATTGCGGATCTGGGCGGTTGGAAATTTCTTCAGTACGCGAATGGCGGTCGGCGCGGAAAACATCCGGTTCACCCGGTACTTCTCGACAATTTTCCACCACACCCCGCAGTCCGGGTACGTTGGCAGCCCTTCATAGACAATCGTCGCCATCCCCGCCAGCAGCGGCGCGTAAACGATATAAGAGTGACCGACAACCCAGCCGATATCCGACGCGCAAAAAAAGACGCCGCCCGCTTTGCCGCCAAAAATGGTGTCCATTGAGGTTGCCAGCGCCACCGCGTAGCCGCCGACGTCGCGCTGCACGCCTTTGGGTTTTCCTGTGGTGCCGGACGTGTAAAGAATGCAGGAGGTCTCGTTAGATTCCAGCCACGCTACCGGCACCCGCGCGCCTGCGTGTTGCTGACGCAGGGCGGCATAATCAAGATCGCGTCCGGCCACCCGCGCCATTTTCGCCAGCCCTCGGTCCACCAACAACACGTGCTGCGGCTGATGCTGCGCCTGCGCGATGGCGTCGTCGAGCAGCTTTTTATACGGCAGGATCTTTCCTCCGCGCGCCCCGGCATCCGCCGAGACGATCAGCACCGGTCTGGCATCGTCAATTCTCGCCGCCACACTGTGTGAGGCAAAACCGCCGAATACGACCGAATGAATCGCCCCAATGCGTGCGCAGGCCAGCAGCGTCACGTGCGCCTCGGCAATCATCGGCATATATACCAGTACCCGATCGCCGCGCCGGACGCCCAGCGACAGCAGCATCGACGCCACTACGTTCACCTCGTCATACAACTGGCTGAAGGTGTAGGTGCGCTCCTCTTCGGTTTCGGAAGAGACGGCGATCAGCGCCAGCGCGTCCGGCTGTTTGTCCAGCCAGCGGTCGATGGCGTTATAACACAGATTGGTGGTGCCGCCGCAGAACCAGCGGGCAAACGGCGGGCGGCTATGATCCAGCGTCCGGGTAAACGGCGTCTGCCAGTCGATGCGCTTTGCCTGCTCTGCCCAGAACAATTCCGGTTGCGTAATCGAACGCTGATAAAATTCGCGAAAAGACATGAGGCTCTCCTGTTGAACTTATGCCCTATTGCTATCTGTTTCAGATAACGAACAAGTCGAGGTACTCGTTAACCGGCATCTGCTCCAGACGGGTTCGGTCCAGGGAGGCTTCCAGAATGCGCTGCTGCTGGCGGGCCGGGAACTGACGCGCCAGGTTGATTTTGAATTTTTCGATAAGCTTTGGAATGCCGTCGGCGCGACGGCGGGCGTGGCCGATAGGGTAATCCACCACCACTTCATCAAACGCCGTACCGTCGGTGAACGCCACGGTGATGGCATTGGCGATGGCGCGTTTTTCCGGATCGTGATAGTCGGCGGTAAACTGCGGGTCTTCAAAACAGCTTATCTTCTCACGCAGAGCGTCGATGCGTTTATCCTGCGCCACGCCATCTTCATAATCCGCCGCCGTTAAACGTCCGAACAGCAGTGGGATGGCAACCATGTACTGAATGCAGTGGTCGCGATCCGCCGGGTTATTCAGCGGGCCTTTCTTGTCGATGATGCGAATGCAGGCTTCGTGAGTGCGAATGGTCACCTTCTCAATATCCGCCGCAGTTTTACCCGCCGCCTGCATCTGCGCATGCAGGGTCATCGCCGCTTCTACCGCGGTCTGCGAATGGAACTCCGCCGGGAAGGAGATTTTAAACAGCACATTTTCCATCACGTAAGAGCCATAGGGACGCTGGAAGCGGAATGTTTCGCCTTTGAACGAGACGTCGTAGAACCCCCAGGTTTTCGCCGTCAGCGCTGACGGATACCCCATCTCGCCGGTTTTTGCCATCAACGCCAGGCGTACCGCGCGGGAAGTGGCGTCGCCTGCCGCCCAGGACTTCCGCGTGCCGGTGTTCGGCGCATGGCGATAAGTTCGCAGCGACTGGCCGTCGACCCACGCCAGCGATACCGCGTTCAGGATTTCGTCCCGGGTCAGCCCCAGCATTTCCGCCACCACGGCGGTGGACGCCACTTTCACCAGCAGCACGTGATCCAGGCCGACGCGGTTAAAGGCGTTCTCCAGCGCGATGCAGCCCTGAATCTCGTGAGCTTTGATCATCCCGCTCAGCACCTGCTTCATGGTCAGCGGCGCTTTGCCTGCCGCCACCGCGTTACGTGACAGCCAGTCCGCCGTCGCCAGGATGCCGCCGAGATTATCAGAAGGGTGCCCCCATTCGGCGGCAAGCCAGGTATCGTTAAAGTCGAGCCAGCGGATCATCGCGCCGATGTTAAACGCCGCCTGAACCGGATCGAGCTGAAACTGCGTGCCCGGCACGCGCACGCCGTTTGGCACGAGAGTACCGGGGACAATCGGCCCCATAAGTTTTTTGCACGCCGGATAGTCCAGCGCTTCGAGACCACAGCCGAGCGTATCCAGCAGGCAGTAATGCGCGGTGTCATACGCTACTGTTGAGGTGATGTCATAATTCATCACGTAATCGACGATATCAACGATTTCGCGGTCAAATTCCGGGCGGACGTTTAGTTCTTGTACGGACATAAAAGCGTTCCTGCATGTTAGGGTCAGAGGGAGTGAATCAGCAACGTTGGTCTAACGAGACGAACGGACGATCTTCCGGTCCGGTATAGTTGGCGGAAGGTCGGATAATTTTATTGTCCTGACGCTGTTCGATGATGTGCGCCGCCCAGCCGGTGACGCGGGCGATAACGAACAGCGGAGTGAACATTTCGGTGGGAACGCCCATCATGTTGTATGACACCGCCGAGAACCAGTCGAGGTTGGGGAACATCTTTTTGGTTTCCCACATCACCGTTTCCAGACGATCGGCGATGTTGTACATCTTCAGCGAGCCGCCTTCTTCAGAAAGCTGCTTCGCCACCTGCTTAATGACCTGATGACGCGGATCGGCCAGGGTATAAACCGGGTGCCCAAAGCCAATCACCACCTCTTTGTTTTCCACGCGTTTGCGGATATCGGCTTCCGCTTCGTCCGGCGTTTCGTAGCGCTGCTGGATCTCGAGCGACACTTCGTTTGCTCCGCCGTGCTTCGGCCCGCGCAGTGCGCCTATCGCGCCGATAATGGCCGAATAGACGTCCGACCCGGTGCCCGCAATGACCCGGCTGGTGAAGGTGGAGGCGTTGAATTCGTGCTCGGCGTAAAGCACCAGCGAAATGTGCATCGCTTTTTCCCAGCTTTTTGACGGTTTCTCGCCGTGTAGCAGATGCAAAAAGTGGCCGCCGATGGAGTCGTCGTCGGTTTCTGGCTGGATGCGCTCACCGTTGTGGCTGTAGTGGTACCAGTAGAGAAGAACAGAGCTGAGCGACGCTAACAGCTTGTCGGCGATATCCCGCGCCCCGGAAATGGTGTGGCCCTCTTTTTCTGGCAGGGTGCAGCCCAACGCCGAGACGCCGGTGCGCATGACATCCATCGGATGCGACGCGGCGGGCAGCGCTTCCAGTACAGTGCGCACGTTGGCCGGTAATCCCCGCAGCGCTTTCAGTTTGATTTTATACGCGTGAAGCTCGTCGCGGGTCGGTAATTTGCCGTGGATCAGCAGATGCGCGACCTCTTCGAATTCGCAGTGCCGGGCGAGGTCCAGTATGTCGTAACCGCGATAATGAAGATCGTTGCCGCTTTTGCCGACGGTGCACAGCGCGGTATTGCCTGCCGGTACGCCGGACAGCGCAACGGATTTTTTCGGCTTAATGACATGTGTGTTGTTTTGCAGGATCGTCGAGTCTGTCATGTTGTCCTCGTCATTATTGTAATGTGCAGGATAGTGAGGTCTGGGCGAAGCGTTACTTCCGGTTCAGCGCGTCCAGCGCCTCCTCGTACTGGTAGTAATTGATGCTCTCGTACAGCTCGTTGCGGGTTTGCATCATGTCGATGACGCTTTTTTGCGTTCCTTCCTGACGCAGCACGTTATAGACCTGTTCCGCCGCGCGGTTCATCGCGCGAAACGCCGACAGCGGGTACAGCGCCATCGCCACGTGGGCGCTGCGCAGTTCATCGGTGGTAAACAACGGCGTCGCGCCGAATTCGGTGATGTTGGCGAGGATCGGCACATTGACCGCGTCGGCAAACTGTCGGTACATGGCAAGCTCGGTGATCGCCTCCGGAAACAGCATGTCGGCCCCCGCGTCGACGTAGGCCTGCGCGCGATCTATCGCCGCGTCCAGGCCTTCTACCGCCAGGGCGTCGGTGCGCGCCATGATCACAAAGTCGGGATCGGTTCGGGCATCCACCGCCGCGCGAATGCGATCCACCATCTCCTCTTTCGAGACGATCGCTTTGTTCGGTCGGTGACCACAGCGCTTAGCGCCGATCTGATCTTCAATGTGTAACGCCGCCGCGCCGGCTTTGATCATTGACCTTACGGTGCGGGCCACGTTAAAAGCCGACGCGCCAAAACCGATGTCGGCATCCACCAGCAGCGGCAGCGGGCAGACGTCGGTGATGCGACGAATGTCGGTCAGCACGTCATCAAGCGTTGAGATCCCGAGATCCGGCAACCCCAGCGATCCTGCCGCCACGCCGCCGCCGGAAAGGTAAATCGCCTGGTAGCCTGCGCGCTGTGCCAGCAGAGCGTGGTTAGCGTTAATGGCGCCGACTATCTGAAGCGGGTTTTCTTGCGTAAGGGCCGCGCGAAATGCCTGACCCGGCGAGTGTCGTGACATATTTTATCCTTTGTTATCAAGTTGTGAACATCGTTACTCTCCACAAAGCAAAGGCTATGCCAGGTGCCGCACCCGATTAAGAAAAATAAAAAACACTGATATGACAATATGATAGATAAACCCCGCTGGCAGATAGCGAAAAAAAGCGTGTCAGCTAACGTTTCATAAAATGTTCCGCGTTGTTTCATTGCAACATAATTGAAACACAGCTAAACCCATTATTCGGTCTCTTCACGTTTAGGTTTGCTATGACAGCTTCGCCTCTCCCTCCACGGATCAATGACGACAAACCGGTCATCTGGACCGTCTCGGTGACGCGGCTGTTCGACCTGTTTCGCGACATCAGCCTCGAGTTCGATCATCTGGCGACCATCACCCCTATTCAGCTTGGTTTTGAAAAAGCGGTAACCTACATTCGCAAAAAGCTGGCGACCGAACGCTGCGACGCCATCATCGCCGCAGGCTCTAACGGCGCGTACCTGAAAAGCCGTCTTTCTGTTCCAGTGATCCTGATTAAACCGAGCGGTTTTGACGTACTGCATGCGCTGGCGAAAGCGGGAAAACTGACCGCCTCGATCGGTGTGGTGACGTATCAGGAGACGCTGCCGGCGCTTATCGCCTTTCAGAAAACATTTGGTCTGCAACTGGAACAGCGCAGCTACGTCACCGAAGAGGACGCGCGCGGGCAGATAAACGAACTCAAGGCTAACGGCATTGAGGCGGTGGTCGGCGCGGGACTCATTACCGATCTCGCCGAGGAGGCCGGTATGACGGCGATTTTTATCTATTCTGCGGCCACAGTGCGCCAGGGATTCAGCGATGCGCTGGATCTGACGCGAATGACCGCCCGCGTAACGGCCTCTTACGCGTCCGATCGGGCGCTGCGTACCCGCTATGCCCTGGAGGATATCCGTGGCGCGTCCGGACAAATGGAACAGGTGCGTCAGACCATCATGCTCTACGCCCGCTCCCGCGCCGCGGTGCTGATTCAGGGCGAAACCGGCACCGGCAAAGAGCTGGCCGCGCAGGCCATTCATCGCGAAAGCGGCGTACACGTGGGGTCTCGCAGCGACATCGCCTCCCGTCCGTTTGTCGCTGTGAACTGCGGTGCGATTACGGAATCGTTGCTGGAAGCAGAACTGTTCGGCTACGAGGAGGGCGCTTTTACCGGCTCCCGACGCGGCGGGCGCGCCGGACTGTTCGAAATCGCCCACGGCGGAACGCTGTTTCTGGACGAGATAGGCGAGATGCCATTGCCCCTGCAAACCCGTCTGCTGCGCGTACTGGAAGAAAAAGAGGTGACCCGGGTGGGCGGTCATCATCCTCTCCCCATCAATGTGCGGGTGATCAGCGCCACCCACTGCAATCTGGAAGAGGCAATGAAACACGGTCAGTTCCGCCGCGATCTCTTTTACCGCCTGAGTATTCTGCGCCTCGCTCTGCCTGCGCTGCGCGATCGCCCTGGCGATATCGCTGCGTTGGCTGAGGGGTTTTTAAAACAGTCGCTGGCAGCCCTGAACGTCCCGTTTACCGATACCGTCCGCAGCGGTCTGGCGCAAAGCGCAGCCGTTCTGGTGACCTACCCGTGGCCGGGGAATATCCGCGAGCTGCGCAATATGATGGAGCGTCTGGCGCTGTTTTTAAGCGTCGACCCCATGCCGACGCTGGATGCGTATTTATTACAGCGGCTGCTGCCGGAACTGTCAGAACGTGACGAAGCCGTGTCTCCCTCCACACGACTGACGGCCAGAGAAGCGCTCGACCGCTTCAATGGCGATAAATCCGCCGCGGCTCAGTTTCTTGGTATAAGCCGCACGACATTCTGGCGGCGGTTAAAACAGTAATCCCCCGTTTCAGAATGTTCACTTTTATCGGAACTGACGTCTTTATAGATAACCAACGGATGCCAAAATATATTCTTACATCCGTCATCAGATTATTCGAAAATCAAAAAACATTTAATTGATAATAATCCTAAAAGCACAAACAAATTTCTCAAATATGTCACTGATTAAAAATTGACATTTATCAAGCAATATTTAAAAAGCGCGCTTACAAAGCGTAAAATTAATGATGCCACTACGTGATTACACAAGGGTCAAATGATGAATATTTTAATGTTATCCAACTACCTTTGATTAATTTCACTTACCGCAACCCTTTACCATCCCTTTGTTTTACCTTGTTTTCCAGCATAGTGAACACATCCCCGGCATGAAGGGAAACATTAATCATCATAACGAAACACGGTGGAAATGCGGTTCCCGGTACTGTCTGTATGACGCAATTAATTGTTTAAATCTATCAATATTAAGCAAGAGTAATAAATAAACGATTGAAACTTTTTGACTGACAGCGAATAGTTAAAAGGCAGGAACGCAAACATATAAGCAATCTATTAATGCCCGTTATTACAGACAGGCATTGTTGCTTATCACTTCTTTTATTTTAAAACTTACGGACGAGTGATCATGAAAAAACACGCGTTATATTTTCGTTCTTCTTTGTTATCCCTCGCAATTTCAGCGGCGCTGGCCTCAACCGCAGCGGCAAATACTATCAATGCGCTGACCTTTACCCCCCCTTCCGACGCTAATGCCATTATTACGATTAATAACGATAATAATGTCTTACTCTCGGCATCTGAAAATACAGACCCGGCCTGGGATCGCTTTGGCTCCCTGCGGGTGGGTGAAAATAGCGACGGCTCGCTGATCATTGACAATCGGGCGATTACCACCGACGCCGGGATGATTGGCAACAATGCAACGGGCAGCGTCACACTCCAGAGCGGCGCCACCTGGACACTGGAAGGGCTAAATCTGGTGCTGGGAACCCACGACGGTTCCGGTACGCTTGTGGTTAACAGCGGCAGCCGCGTCAGCGGGATTAACGAACTGCGGATCGGCGAATACGCCGCACAGGCCTCTGGAGAAGTGAACATCGACGGAGCCGGTTCGTCTGTATCGTCCAACTGGGCGGTGGTGGGCGATCAGGGAAAAGGCAAACTGACCATCACCAACGGCGGCTCGCTTACCCTCAGTGAACACATGAACATTGGCTATGTGGGCAATACCCTGAACTCAAACCGCGAAGGCGCTGGCGAAACGCGGGTCGACGGCGCAAATTCACAGCTGAATGTCGCCCAGGGCATCTATCTTGGCGGGTTTACCACTACGCCTAATGACGCCACCGGCAGTCTGACCGTCAGCAATGGCGCGACGATCAACTCCGGCACGCTTATCTGGTTGGCGGTGGGCGAAGGCAGCACCGGTATCCTGAACATTGGCGGCGCGCAGGGAGAAACCGAACAGGCGGCAGGCTCAATTAACGTTCCACGAATTCATCTTGGGAATACCGACGGCGTCAGCACGGCGGTGCTCAACCTGAACCATAACAGCGATGATTTCGTGCTTGGCGCCAACATTACCGGCACCGGCGAGGTGAATCATCTCGGTTCGGGAACGTCCACCCTGACCGGTGCGAGCAATTACCGGGGCAACACCCACGTCGCCAGTGGGACACTGCGTGCCGGAGCGGTTAACACGCTGAGCGCGAACTCGGACTACCTTGTCGACAGCGGCGCCAGTCTCGATCTGAATGGTTACTCTCAAACGGTCAACTCGCTGGTGCTTGACGGAAACGCGACGCTGTCGGCTGACACACCGTCTGACGGTACGTTTACGCCCACCACGTTGACCATTAATGGCGATTACGCCAGCAACAACGGGCTACTGTCCCTCCGTACCGCATTGGGTGATGATCTTTCCGCGACCGACAAACTGGTGGTAAAAGGCGATACCTCAGGCACGACGCGCGTGAGCATCGCTAACGCAGGCGGCAGCGGCGCGCAAACAGTTGAAGGCATCCAGGTCGTCAATGTTGAAGGCGCGTCGGCCGGCAGCTTTGTGAAAGAAGGCCGTATCGTCGCGGGCGCGTATGATTATGATCTGACGAAACGGGATAACCAGAACTGGTATTTGACCAGCCTGGCCTCCGTGGCGCCACAACCCCCCGTCCCACCGGTGGACCCCGAAGAACCTGAACAGCCGGAAGAACCCGATGTTCCGGTGCCACCTGCGCCGGAAGGCACGCATCAGTATCGCCCGGAAACGGGTAGCTATCTGGCGAACGCACTTGCCGCCAATACGCTGTTTAACACTCGCCTGCACGATCGTTTGGGCGAGACGCAATACACCGACCTGTTAACCGGTGAAAAGAAAGTGACCAGCCTGTGGATGCGACACGTTGGCGGTCATCAGCGCTTTAAAGACAGCTCCGGCCAGATCAGCACCCAAAGTAACCGCTACGTGATCCAGCTTGGCGGCGACATTGCCCAATGGAGCAGTGACGGCCAGGATCGCTGGCACCTGGGCCTGATGGGCGGTTACGCGAACAGTAAGAGCCGCAGTCACGCCAGTCTCACGGGCTACACGTCACGCGGCGAGATCAGCGGATATAGCGCTGGCGTTTATGGCACATGGTACGCCAATGACACCGACAAAACTGGCGCCTATCTGGACGCATGGGTGCTCTATAACTGGTTTGAAAATACCGTATCCGGACAGGGACTGGCGTCAGAGAAATATGATTCCGACGGGATCACCGCTTCGCTGGAAACAGGCTATACCTTCAGCCTTGGCGCCAGTCGCGATGGGCGTACCCGTTACTGGTTGCAGCCAAAAGCCCAGCTTACCTGGATGGATGTGCAGGCGGACAATCACACCGAGAAAAACGGGACCCGGGTGGTCGATGAAACTGATGGCAACCTGCAAACGCGCCTGGGCATTAAAGCTTTTATGCAGAGCCATAATGCCATCGATGACGGTAAAACGCGCACCTTCCAGCCGTTTGTCGAAGCGAACTGGATCTACAACAGCCAGAACTATGGCGTGAAGATGGACGATATTCGCAGTGAAGTGAAAGGCACGCGCAATATCGGCGAACTGAAAGTGGGTGTGGAAGGGCAACTCAACGCTCGCCTGCAACTGTGGGGTAACGTCGCTCAGCAGGTAGGCGACAAGGGTTACAGCGATACGCAAGGCATGTTGGGGTTGAAATATACATTATGACAGACGGGCCACCCGCGGCAACGCGGGTGGTTTTTCTCTTCCCTTCTCTCTTTGTGATCCCCCTCGCATCGCCATCCGTCGGCGAAAAATAGGATGACATCAGATCGTTCATTTGACAGAAGCGTGGTGTATGGACCCTTTACATGCCGTATTTCTTACCGTCAGCCTGTTTGTCCTGACCTTTTTTAATCCCGGCGCGAATCTCTTTGTCGTGGTGCAGACCAGCCTCGCCTCCGGACGACGCGCCGGAGTGCTTACCGGACTTGGCGTCGCCGCTGGCGATGCGCTTTATTCGGGGCTGGGACTGTTTGGCATGGCAACATTAATCACGCAATGCGAGGCGCTGTTTTCGCTGATAAAAATTGGCGGCGGCGCCTATCTCCTGTGGTTTGCATGGAACAGCCTGCGCCGCCAGGACACACCGCAAATGGGCCCGCTCGCGCAGCCGGTGGCGGCGCCGTGGACGGTCTTTTTCCGTCGCGGTTTGCTGACCGATTTATCAAATCCGCAGACGGTGTTGTTTTTTATCAGTATTTTCTCCGTCACGCTCAGCGCGGATACGCCGACATGGGCGCGGATGATGGCCTGGGCGGGCATCGTGCTTTCTTCCATTATCTGGCGCGTCTTCCTCAGCCAGGCCTTTTCGTTACCCGCGGTCCGTCGCGCGTATGGGCGGATCCAGCGCGTCGCCAGCAAAATTATTGGCGCAATTATCGGTTTGTTTGCCCTGCGTTTGATTTACGAAGGCATAACCCATCGCTAATCTTTTGTGCTCAGGAACGAAAGCCCGCAGAGGTCATCAGCACTCTGAACAGCGCGCCGACCGCCGCCAGCAGCAGAACGCTGGCGCACCAGATGGCGATCAGCCATACCACGCGGTGGGACCATTTTTTGATTTTCGCCATCAGTGATATCCCTCTCCGTGACGGATTTTTCCGCGGAATACGTAGTAGCTCCAGAAGGTGTACGCCAGGATCACCGGGATGATGATCAGCGCACCTACCAGCATAAAGCCCTGGCTTTGCGGCGGCGCGGCAGCTTCATGCAGGGTGATCCCCGGTGGAATAATATACGGCCAGATGCTGATTCCGAGCCCGCTGAAACCGAGGAAAATCAGCCCCAGGGTCAGCAGAAACGCGCGGGCATGAAAGTCCGGTCGATACAGACTGCGCCACAGCCACAGGCTGAAGACGATGACCAGCAGCGGAACCGGCAGGAAATAGTACAGATTCGGCAGCGAAAACCAGCGTTCGGCAATCGCGCTCTGCGTCAGCGGCGTCCACAGGCTGACCACCGCCATCACCAGCAACAGGACGATCAACAGCGGACGGGCCAACTGCCGCATCCGGCTTTGCAGCGGATCTTCGCTTTTCATGATAAGCCAGGTCGCGCCCAGTAATGCATAGGTGATGACCAGGCCGAGGCCGCAGAACAGGTTAAACGGCGTCAACCAGTCCAGTTGCGAGCCGCTGAAGGCGCGTCCACTGACCTGAAAACCGCTGACCACCGCGCCGACCACGATCCCCTGGCAGAAGGTCGCCAGTATCGATCCGACAATAAACGATTTATCCCAGAAGGCGCGGTGTGATTCCGTGGCCTTGAAGCGGAACTCAAAGGCCACGCCACGGAAAATCAGCCCGAGCAGCATCAGCAGCAACGGAATAGTGAGCGCATCGGCAATCACCGCGTAGGCCAGCGGGAACGCGCCGAACAGTCCCGCGCCGCCCATCACCAGCCAGGTTTCGTTACCGTCCCAGACCGGCGCGACCGAGTTTACCATCACGTCGCGGTCATGCTTATCGCGAATAAACGGAAACAGAATGCCAATCCCGAGGTCGAAGCCGTCCATGACGATATACATCAGGGTGGCGAAGACGATGATGGCAAACCAGATTACAGACAGATCGAGCGTCATCAGCGTTTCTCCTGATCGAGCGGTTCACCCACCGCGGAAATGGGACGTGCCGGGCGGCCATCGGTTTCAGAGGTCGGTTCCTCCAGCGGTTGCGGTCCCTTTTGGATCAGGCGGATCATATAGAGATAGCCGACGCCAAACACCAGCGAGTAAACCACAAAGAACGCCAACAGGCTGATGCTCATCTGTAGCGTGCTGTGCGCCGATACCGCGTCACGGGTACGCAACAGGCCGTAAACCACCCACGGCTGTCGCCCAACTTCGGTGGTCACCCAGCCCGCGAGGATCGCGATCAGCCCTGATGGCCCCATCCACAGCGCGAAATGCATAAAGGGGCGGGAGTGATATAACCGGTTTTTGTAGCGCAGCCACAGGCTGGCGAGTCCCAGCAGAATCATCAGCACCCCCATCCCCACCATCAGACGAAACGACCAGAACACGATGGTTGAGTTGGGGCGCTCATCTTTTGGATAATCCTTCAGGGCGGGTACCTGCTTGTCGAGACTGTGGGTCAGAATCAGGCTGCCTAACGCGGGGATCTCCAGCGCATAGCGGGTTTCTTCCGCGTCCATATCCGGCCAGCCCACCAGCGTCAGCGGCGTGGGTTCGCCCGGCGTGTTTTCCCAGTGTCCTTCAATGGCGGCGATTTTCACCGGCTGATGCTCAAGGGTATTCAGACCATGCATATCGCCAATCAGCGCCTGCACCGGCGCCACCAGCATCGCCATCCACAGCGCCATGGAAAACATTTTGCGGATTGCGGGTGTATCGTTGCCCTTCAGCAGATGCCAGGCCGCCGAAGCGCCGACAAACATTGCGCTACTCAGAAACGCCGCCACCGACATGTGCAGCAGGCGGTAAGGGAATGACGGGTTAAAGATAACGGCGAACCAGTCCACCGGCACCACCTGACCGTTAATGACCTCGAAACCCTGCGGCGTGTGCATCCAGCTGTTGGACGCGAGGATCCAGAAGGTGGACATCAACGTGCCCAGCGCCACCATGCAGGTGGAGAAAAAGTGCAGGCCCGGCCCGACTTTGTTCCAGCCGAAGAGCATCACCCCCAGAAAACCGGCTTCCAGGAAGAAAGCCGTCAGCACTTCGTAGGTCAGCAATGGGCCGGTTATACTGCCGGCAAACTGCGAAAAACCACTCCAGTTGGTACCGAACTGGTAAGCCATCACCAGACCGGAAACCACCCCCATGCCGAAATTCACTGCAAAGACTTTAACCCAGAACTGATATAACGAACGCCAGACCGGATTATTTGTTTTTAACCAAAGTCCTTCCAGTACAGCCAGATAGCTGGCTAAGCCAATAGTGATAGCCGGGAAAATAATATGAAACGAAACGGTAAAGGCAAACTGGATTCTTGCCAGCAAAAACGCATCAATATCCATATTTTCTCCCGTTTATATGACGATACCTGCGCATAGAGACAACGACATCCAATAATTAAACGTTAAGCGAAGCGTAAAAATACCCCCCCACGTTAAAACAGGGGGGAGAAATTCACCCGGTCAGGATTTTTTCTTTGGCGTGCTGTCTGGCTTATCGCCGGATTCCGGGGCTTCGGAAGGATCATCTTTTTCGACAGCGAAACGGTTAAGGTGATAAAGCATAGTGCCTCCTTCGGTTATTTTCGCGCGATGCAAATATCACCAATCGTTACCGTTTAAATAGACTTCGGCAACGCTCTGGATATTTTCCTCGCGCCATCATTTATTGCCTGTTAACAAGCCTGTCTGACCATTAAGAATAGACGCTAAGCCCCGATATTCAAGGCAAGAAAATAGCGAAGCGAGGGAAAGGAAATAGTGTCAGTGGGAATTTGAGATTTTCGGATAAAAGCCGGATGGCGGCGGTGAACTGCGCCTCATCCGGCTTACATGATTGTTTACAGGCCCGGTCGCGCAGCGCCACCGGGCCGTTCCGTTAAAACGACGCTTTAATGCCAATCATCGCCGAGGTGTCGCTGTAGCCTTTATCGCCAATCTGCTGGCCGACGTTGCCCCACAGGGAGACGTTCTTCGTCAGCTGGCCTTCCACACCGGCCTTCAGCTCGCCGATATTGCGGGTGCCG